>NZ_AP014635.1:2185733-2497981 GCF_001547935.1 Vibrio tritonius | reverse complement strand
GAACCAGCAGCGAGAGAGCCATTGATGATACCAATAAAAATCAGTAGTGGGGCACCCAATAACATCCCTTTTGCATCGCGACGAATCGGTTTTTCTTCTTGCCCGAGTGATTTCTTAAAACGTGAGTAAATACCCAAGCTGAGAATCATGGCACCCAACATCATTTTGGCTGCTTGCTCAGGAATATACACAACAATATTTGCCCCTACCACAACACCGATTAAGCCCACTAAAGTGACGTAAGAGGCCATCTTCCATGGAATGTTGCGATGACGAATGTGGGTAAATGCGGCGCCTAATCCTAAGGCAACACTTGCCACTTTATGGGTTGCAAGGGCTTGAGAAAAAGGCAGGCCTAAAAAGATGAGGAGAGGAAATTGTAATAGTCCTGCTCCGCCACCTGACAATGCGGCTAAAGTGTTTGATATATATGAGCCTAGAAATAGCCCTAATGAATTGATTATATCCATAATATAAATAGAAAGGGCAGCGATGCTGCCCTTATTGAGTCCTTTGTTATTTTTAACTAGTTACTAAACAGCACTTGAGAGCCGTGGCTTAAGCTTGTTAGCAATAACGTCTTGTCATTTACAATATCAATGCGACGGCTTTGCTCTGCATCCAATTTAAAAAACTGAGTGATTAGCTTGAGTTGTTCAGGAGTAAAATCACTGCTCTTGCTATTAGAAACGTCTTTAAATTGTTTTGGTGTCACTAGAAGGTAGTTGTCACTAACGTCCCAATCCCCAGTTTCTGAAATATTAATCACACTATCAGGCTCTTTAGCCTCTTGAGCGAATAACCTCATAACTGAAACACGGATATAGTTGCCGTTAGGCAAGTATTTCATGTTAGATGACACATCGACACGAGTTAGTGGTCCAACGGAACGATCTCTTTCTAATTTGGTGACGATACGTGATTGCCACTCTCTAGATGAGAGGAGTTGTTCGACTTTTAAATCACTGTCGAGGTATAACCAGGCAGAAAAAATCAATGATATTAGAAAGATAATCGTAGCAATTTTTTTTGTCATTTTTCTTCCCATTACCGGCAAAGATTCGATAAATCACTTTGATTTCCGAAAATTCGTACTGTGAAATTACCGACAGAGTGCAGTGGCTGGCTAACGTAGTTCAGCACTAAGACGTTGTCCTGACCACCTGTTGCTATGACTTGTGTCGCTTTATATTCACCGGTATGACGAACGCTATAGGCCTCAATACACTGCTTGATCGAGGGTAACCACGAAGTCAATTCAGGTTGATTTAGTGGTGCATTCACTTCTATACCGTTATAGCTGGCCAAATGAATAAATTTAGAAGGAGTAGGGCTCATCCATGTCAAAACAAAGATTGGCATTAAGATGGCCAGCAAAAGCAACATTTTTGTTACAAAATCAGTCGATTTAGAACTTTTTTGATTTTTTGCCGTTACTTCATCATCATTTTGTACACTTACCGATTCTGAATGTTTAACAAATTCGGTATGTTCTATCACTTTATCGTTAGTTTCGTTACCAGCGTTTAACTCTGGTTGTTCTGCGGTAAGTTCACTAGCTAGCGAGCCCTTTTCTGGTTGGGATACCTGTGTAGGAGGCTCGAAATCTAATGGTTCATTGATAGAATACACATTACAAATCAACTGATAACCGCGTTTAGGCACAGTTTTTACAAACTGCGGTGACTTAGTTGAGTCTTTTAGATTCTTCCGAAGAGTCGAAATAGCCTGTGTAAGACTAGAGTCATCTACTTCAAAACCTTGTTCCCGCCAGACAAAATCATGCAGCTCGTTACGAGTGACAACTTCATTTGGTCGTTGTGACAGCATTAGTAAAATACGACTTTCATTGCTTCCTAGGCGAACAATCTCATCGTCAGCTTCTTTATCAACTAATGAGTTACTTGTGGGATCAAAGGTGAATCTATCATCAAGAATAAACTTTGGACCAATGTTACTCATCGATATCTTCTTTTATAAGTATTAGATTTTTTGACTTTTACCGAGAAGGTATTTTCCATGTCAATGAGTTAAGAACGAGTTAAGACTATAGCATTTTTTATCTTCCTTGATAAAAACAAAGCTAAGCATAAACAATACAAATGCAAAAAACATCGTTTTTATTGCATTTGACCTTGATTTTACATTTACAGTCCTCATCTATTTAACAAAGTTTCAGCGTTCATTTCGAGCTGGTTCGGAATGAACATGTTTAGATGTTACGGAGCGGATATGAGCGAAACTGCAACTATGAATAAAGAAACACGTGGTTTTCAATCAGAAGTAAAACAGTTACTTCATTTGATGATTCACTCTTTGTACTCCAACAAAGAGATCTTTTTACGTGAACTTATTTCCAACGCGTCGGATGCAGCGGATAAGCTACGTTTCAAAGCGTTGTCTAATCCAGAACTCTATCAAGGCGACGCCGATTTGGGCGTAAAGCTATCATTCGATGCTGACGCAAACACCATTACTGTTTCAGATAATGGTATAGGCATGAGCCGAGATGATGTGATTGAAAACTTAGGTACAATCGCGAAGTCTGGAACAGCAGAATTCTTCTCAAAACTCTCAGAAGATCAAACCAAAGATTCTCAATTAATTGGGCAATTTGGTGTTGGTTTTTACTCTGCATTTATCGTTGCGGATGCTGTCACTGTGCGTACACGCGCCGCAGGAGTACCAGCCGAAGATGCCGTCCAGTGGTATTCGAAAGGTGAAGGTGAGTATACCATTGAAACCATTAAGAAAGAATCCCGCGGAACGGATATTATCTTACATCTGCGCGAAGAGGGTAAAGAGTTCTTATCGGAATGGCGTTTACGTGATGTGATTTCCAAATATTCTGACCATATCAGCATTCCTGTTTACCTAGAAGTCGCAGAAAAAGATGACGAAGGTAAAGAAACGGGTGAGAAGAAGTGGGAACAGGTCAATAAAGCTCAAGCGCTATGGACCCGTTCAAAATCGGAAATCACCGATGAAGAGTACCAAGAGTTCTACAAGCACATTACTCATGATTACGCTGATTCATTGATTTGGTCACATAACCGCGTAGAAGGGAAAAACGATTATACTAGCTTGCTGTATATTCCAGCGAAAGCCCCGTGGGATATGTTTAATCGCGAGCACAAACATGGCTTGAAACTCTATGTGCAACGTGTGTTTATCATGGATGACGCTGCGCAGTTTATGCCAAATTACCTACGCTTCGTTCGCGGCTTAATTGATTCGAACGACCTGCCGCTCAACGTTTCTCGTGAGATTCTGCAAGATAACAAAGTCACCAGTAGTTTACGTAGTGCACTTACAAAACGCGCACTCACTATGTTGGAAAGTTTAGCTAAAAAAGACGCAGACAAGTACCTCGCTTTTTGGAAAGAATTTGGTTTGGTACTAAAAGAGGGTCCTGCAGAAGACTTTTCTAACAAAGAGAAAATTGCCGGTTTGATGCGCTTTGCTTCAACTCATGAAGAGACATCTGAAGAGAAAGTATCGCTGGCTGATTACGTCTCACGCATGAAAGAAGGTCAGGATAAGATTTACTATCTGACAGCAGATAGCTATAAAGCAGCGAAAAACAGCCCACACCTAGAGCAGTTCCGTAGTAAAGGGATTGAAGTATTACTGCTTTCAGACCGTATCGATGAATGGATGATGAACTATCTTACTGAGTTTGATGGTAAGTCTTTCCAACTGATTACAAAAGCTGGTCTGGATTTGAGCAAATTTGAAGACGAGCAAGAGAAAGAAAAACACAAAGAAGTTGAGGAAGAGTTTAAATCTGTATCTGAACGAATCAAAACTTACCTTGGCGATCGAGTTAAAGATGTTCGTACTACATTTAAATTAGCGACAACTCCAGCTGTTTTGGTCACTGACGATTTTGAAATGGGTACACAAATGGCCAAGCTACTGGCTGCCGCAGGGCAAGAAGCGCCAGAAGTGAAGTACATTTTCGAAATCAATCCAGAGCATCCAATGGTGACTCGCATGGCAGATGAGCCTGATGAAGAAGCATTTGGTCGTTGGGTTGAAGTGCTATTTGGTCAAGCAATGTTAGCAGAACGTGGCTCGATGGAAGATCCATCTGAGTTCTTAAGTGCTGTTAACCAATTGCTGGTAAAGGCATAATCCTTTTTAGTTAGATAAAGCTCGCCAATTGGCGAGCTTTTTTCTTGGCGGATCTGGTGGTTTTTTTGGTAAACATGGTGGTTATTTTCTACTAAACCGTCGCAATCTTTAGTCTAAGTTTCGTCAGCACAAGAAAAAGTTGTGGTAGAATCTTCGACTTGAATGTCAAAACTAAGGCGTGTATTTTGGCACGCCACAAATGAGATTAGTTTATACCGAAACTTACCATGTATGTCACAAGACGTTGTGAGCTTCGGTATAACGATTTAGTTAATAAAGAGGATAGAACATGCGCATCATTCTTTTAGGTGCTCCAGGTGCAGGTAAAGGTACACAGGCTCAATTCATTCAGCAGAAGTTTGGTATCCCACAAATTTCAACTGGTGACATGCTACGTGCTGCAATCAAAGCGGGTACTGAGCTTGGTAAACAAGCAAAAGCAGTTATTGATGCAGGTCAGCTTGTTTCTGACGATATTATTCTTGGTCTAATCAAAGAACGTATCGCTCAAGACGATTGTGAAAAAGGTTTCTTACTAGATGGTTTCCCTCGCACTATTCCTCAAGCTGATGGTTTGAAAGAAATGGGTGTTGACGTTGACTACGTTATCGAATTCGATGTAGCTGATGACGTTATCGTTGAACGTATGGCTGGTCGTCGTGCTCACCTAGCTTCTGGTCGTACTTACCACGTGGTTTACAACCCACCTAAAGTGGAAGGAAAAGATGACGTAACAGGTGAAGATCTCGTTGTTCGTGATGACGACAAAGAAGAAACTGTACGTGCACGTCTAAATGTTTACCATACTCAAACTGCGCCACTTATCGAGTACTACGGTAAATTGGCAGACGCTGGCGAAACTAAATACTTAAAATTCGACGGCACTAAAGCGGTTGAAGAAGTGAGTGCAGATATCGAAAAAGCACTTGCTTAATTTGTGTAGAATTTTGCTATAGTGAAAAGCGACCGTAAGGTCGCTTTTTTTATAATATTTTCTTGGGATATACAGGTACCAAAAAGTTTTCGATGCAAAGGGTCAATAAAGTGCAAAGTGAGAAAAAAGTTGGAGTGTTGCTAGCAAACTTAGGTACTCCAGAGGCGCCAACGGCTAAGGCAGTAAAGCGCTTTCTAGGAGAGTTTTTGCATGACAAGCGAGTGGTTGATCTTACTCGTCTACTTTGGTGTCCGATTTTGCACGGGATTATTTTGCCCATACGTTCACCTAAAGTAGCAAAATTGTACCAATCTATCTGGATGGAAGAGGGCTCGCCTCTCATGGTGTATTCATTACGCCAGAAGCACAAGCTCGAGCAGGAATTAGCATTGCCTGTTGAGTTAGGCATGACCTATGGTGAACCGAGCTTAGCTAATGGTATTCGAGCATTAGAAGCGCGCGGCGTGGAGCGTATTATCGTGCTTTCGCTCTATCCGCAATATTCGGCGACCACCACGGCGGCAGTATTTGATGGCCTTGCTAAAGCCATGAAGTCCAAACCTGTGTTACCTGAGCTCATTTTTATTCGTGACTATCACGATCATCCTACTTACATAAAAGCATTGGCTGATAAAGTTCGTCAATCTTGGCAGCAACATGGTCAAGGTGATGTTTTGCTTTGTTCTTATCATGGTATTCCAAAGCGTTATGCTGACAATGGAGATTGTTATCCCGATCATTGCGAGCGAACAACCGAGTTGCTACGGATTGAGCTAGGTTTAACGTCGGAGCAAATCATGATGACCTATCAATCGCGCTTTGGACGTGAAGAATGGTTACAACCTTATACCGATAAAACAATGGAAACATTGCCAGAAAAAGGCATCAGGAAGTTAGATATTATTTCTCCTGCATTTTCTGTGGATTGCCTAGAAACCTTAGAAGAGTTGCAAGAGCAAAATAAAGAGATTTTTATCGAAGCTGGTGGTGAGGCGTTTCATTATGTTGAGTGCTTAAACGACAGTGATTTACACATTGAAATGATGGCCAAATTGGTTGAGTTTTACAGCTAGGTTTAAATAACAGCTCCCAATTTTGATGCTAATTATTGGTTTAAAGGAATCACATTTTGGCAACCGTGACGTAGAGTAGCGATCATTTGGCGTGATTTAGATAAAAAAAGCCTCGTTAATTAACGAGGCTTTTTATTGTTCAACATAAATTTATGTTATGCAGACGCTTGTGCGTTTTCAGTATTAGCCGCTGATTCACCACGACTTACACGAGTCAGTTTTGGTGCAATTAGGAAAGTAATTACAGCAATACCTGCAGTGCAGTAGCCGATTTTACCGAATACATCACCATAGATAGCCAAAGACTCATGAGCACTAGCGATATCTGCTGGCGCAGACGTCAAACTTGCTACCCAGCCAGCAATAACCGCTGCGGTTGCAGAGGTTAAGAACCACATACCCATAGCAAAGCCCATCATGCGTTGTGGCACAAGTTGAGCCACCATGGCAAGGCCAAGGCCAGAAACAAGTAATTCACCGATAGATTGGAACAAGTAGCTTAGTACTAACCAGTTAGAACTGATGATGCCTTGTTCATTCGCAAAGCCTGCCCCCCAAGAGAGAACAAGGAAAGACAGAGCACAAAGCGCCATACCAATAGCAAATTTGAATGGCATAGATAGGCTATCACCTAGTTTGCCGTAAATGATCGCTAGGATTGGGCTTGCTACCATAATCCAAAATGGGTTTAGTGCTTGGAATTGTTCTGGTTCTGCGTGGAAACCAAATAGGTCATGACTTACGTTGTGAATAGCAAAGAAGTTCAATGACGTAGGCATCTGGAAGTAAAGAACAAAGAATACAATGCCTTGTAGCATCAGAATAAACGCAACGAACATTTTCTGGCGCTCAATGCCAGTCATGCTTAATGCTTCTTTAAAGTAGAAGAACAGAATCGCAAGACCTGCAATCACTAAAATACCGTGTGCAAGAGTCAGGTTTTGTAGTAGGTAACTACAAATAAAACTAGCAACAACAGAGCCGATCACGACCATCAAAAGCTTGCTTTTGTTTACCGGAGCAAGATCTGCAGGAGAACCAACAGAGTTGAGCATTTTTAGGCAAGATAGGAAATTAACGACAGTGATAGCCAGACCAATTGCGCTCACACCAAATGCCATACCATAGCCCGCTTTCTCTGCGACGATAGGCGTTAGGATCATTGAGATCAATGAGCCGATGTTGATTGCCATGTAATACATAGTAAACGCGCCATCTAAACGAGGGTCGTGCTCATCGTATACTTTAGCAAGAAGGCTTGATGGGTTCGCTTTAAATAGACCATTACCAACGGTGATAAAGCCCATTGCAACGAAAATCAGTGTGGAACCACCGATGTGTCCTGATGTGGTAGATACACCCAAAAGAGCGTAACCAACCATAAGGATAATTGCACCTAGCGTGATGGCGCGTTTGGTTCCGATGACTTTATCACCCAACCAACCGCCAGCGGCAACAAAACCATAAATCAATGCAGAGAATGCACCAAACAGTACAAATGAAGTAGATTCATCCATACCCAAGATTTTTACTAGATATACAGTAAGGATGGCTTGCATCCCATAAAAACCAAATCGTTCCCAGAATTCTATTGAAAAGATCAGATAGAACGACTTCGGTTGCTTGAAAATGTTCAAGTCAGACATATGAAGTTCCTGTAAGCTTCCGCGTACGCGGCTGTGTTATGCATCAAAATATCGGGTGAGGTTCTCAGTAGTGCTGAAATGTCTTACCCAACAAATTACAAAGTAATGACAACTATTTTTAGGTTGTAATAAAGAGTTTTATTCGGAGTGTACGTATACAGACTAGGGATTTAAATCGCAAGGGATAAAAATGACCGAATTATGAACTGTCATGTAAAATTTATTTATATCATAAGGTTAAGTCCGCTGTTGCACGATCTAATCACGCGAAAACTATTTTTGCAAAAATGGAAAATACCTATTTATTTGTGATTTAAATCACAAATAAATAG
This sequence comes from Vibrio tritonius, assembly GCF_001547935.1. NCBI lineage: Bacteria > Pseudomonadati > Pseudomonadota > Gammaproteobacteria > Vibrionales > Vibrionaceae > Vibrio > Vibrio tritonius. The sequence goes on along the minus strand of NZ_AP014635.1, from coordinate 2,489,859 downwards.
TAAAACAATGATTGTGCGCACAAGGGTTCGGCTGACAAACCGTTGCGTTATTTCTTGCTTCAATGAATGTGGTACGATTAAGAAAAAAGAGTGGAATCATCTTATGAAACGTTGGTACTTGTTGTATTGCAAGCGTGGTGAGCAGATGCGAGCAAAACTCCACCTAGAAAATCAGGGAGTGGATTGCTACTACCCTGAGGTTGTTGTCGAAAAGATTGTCAGAAATAAACGTCAGAAGGTAAAAGAACCGCTGTTTCCGTCCTATGTATTTGTTCGATTTGATTATGAGCAAGGGCCCACGTTCACTGCGGTACGTTCAACGCGTGGAGTGGTGGATTTTATTCGCTTTGGGGCGACGCCAAAAGAGTTGAACGGTGAGCTGATAAGTGAGTTAAAGCTTGTGGAAGAAGAACACCAGCAGTTTGTTGAAGATTCAGGTCCACTAAAAGGGCAAGTTATTGAGGTGACGGGTGGGCAATTTGCCGGCATTGAAGCTATTTATCAGGAACCTGATGGTGAAACGCGTTCTATCATGCTAATTAAGCTGATTAATCAAAACGTGGAGATAAGTGTTGCTAATCGTGACTTAGCGCTGAAATCTACCTCCAAAGGCAATTAACAGCCAATAAAAAGGTGCCGAAAGGCACCTTTTTGCTATTTGATGTTGAGTGCTGTTTACCTATTAGTAAGCTTCGTGGTGAACCGCTTTCACTGCGCGACCTGATGGGTCGATACAGTTTTTAAATGACTCGTCCCACTCCACTGCTTTAGCAGAAGAACAAGCAACTGATGGGCCACCAGGAACACAGTGTGCAGCGGATTCAAGAGGGAATAATTCCTCAAAAATTTCTCGATACACATAGCCTTCTTTAGTGGTTGGAGTGTTGTATGGGAAACGGAATTTTGCAGTTTCCATTTGCTGGTCTGACACTTTTGCTTCAGCGGTGGCTTTTAAGGTGTCAATCCAACCGTAACCTACACCATCAGAAAACTGCTCTTTTTGACGCCATGCAATAGATTCCGGTAAATATTGCTCAAAACACTCACGAAGAATGTGTTTTTCCATTTTGCCATTACCACACATTTTGTCTTTAGGGTTTAGACGCATTGCAACATCGATAAACTCTTTGTCTAGGAATGGTACGCGACCTTCAACCCCCCAAGCGGCGAGTGATTTGTTAGCACGAGCACAGTCGAACAAGTTCAGTGCAAGCAGTTTACGTACAGTCTCTTCATGGAACTCTTGTGCGTTAGGTGCTTTATGGAAGTATAAGTATCCACCAAAGATCTCATCTGCCCCTTCGCCAGAAAGCACCATTTTGATGCCCATTGCTTTGATCTTACGACCCATCAAAAACATTGGGGTTGAAGCGCGAATAGTGGTCACATCATAAGTTTCAATGTGGTAGATCACATCGCGAATCGCATCTAACCCTTCTTGGATGCTGTAAGTCATTTCATGGTGAACTGTACCGATCTGATCTGCCACTTCACGTGCCGCTTTCAAATCAGGAGCACCTTCTAAACCGATCGCAAATGAGTGTAATTGAGGCCACCAAGCTGCTGACTTTTCATCATCTTCAATACGCATTGCAGCGAAACGTTTGGCAATAGCAGACGTAATTGATGAATCTAGACCGCCAGAAAGCAAAACACCGTATGGTACGTCAGTCATTAGCTGGCGTTTAACGGCTGCTTCTAGTGCTTCGGTTAGCTCCTCTTTTGATGTGAGGTTATCTCTCACTGCATTGTATTCGAACCAGTCACGTACGTAATAACGCTGAGGTTTTGCATCTCCAGAGCGGTAGAAAGAACCTGGAGGAAACTCGCTAATAGATTTACACACTGGAACAAGCGCTTTCATTTCTGAAGCAACATAGTAGTTACCGTGTTCGTCATGACCTTGGTATAAAGGAATGATGCCGATATGGTCACGGCCAACGAGATACTCGTCTTTTTCTTCATCGTACAGCACGAATGCAAAAATGCCGTTTAGCTCTTCAAGAAGGTCGGCCCCTTTATCACGATAAAGAGCCAAGATGACTTCACAATCTGATTCAGTTTGGAATTCGTATTTTCCTTCGTAACGGGCACGAATTTCTTTGTGGTTATAGATTTCGCCATTAACAGCAAGGATTAGTTTTCTATCAGGGCTGAACAGGGGTTGAGCGCCACTATTTAGACCTACGATCGCAAGGCGTTCATGAGCTAGGATAGCTCGTTCAGATGAATAAATACCTGACCAGTCTGGGCCACGGTGGCGAAGTTTTTTAGACATTTCTAACGCGACAGGGCGCAACTCAGCTGCGTCACTTTTTATGTCTAGAATGCCAAAGATAGAACACATACGACTTCCTTACTTACTTGATTTCTTCCGATGACTTCAATTTGCCACTCTAATTAAAAAAAGCAACCGATAAATAGGTAATAATTTATATAAAGTGAGTTATGGTGAATGAAATTTAATTTAATAGTTGTTTTTGTGAATGGTGTTTAAGTGTGGGTGAAAAAACTAGCAAAAAACGATAAAAAAGGGGTCAATGACCCCTTTTTTATTTTTCTTCAGAGAGTTAAGTATGTATAGCTAAGTAATCTCAAGATGCTGTTTCAGCGCGCATGTACTCAATCTTGGACAAGGCACTGATTTGAATATCTCGTTATTCTTACGTAGAAAACGAGTAACGCTGCTTTATAGTTAATCGAAGTGCGGTTTTAGCTGCTGACAAACATGTCGGGCAAAACCTGTTCCTGCTTCACTGTAAATATTGAAAGCAGCATGAGCGCCACTTGCAAGTAAATCGTCTTTTTGGTCTTGATATTCAGCAATGGCAGCGATTTGTCCCGTGTAGTCATGCTGTTTAAGTAGCGATAAAGCGATCTTATTCGCTTGGTTATGAGGCATGGCAAGCAGTACTAACTTAACGCGTTCGGTATCAAGAATACGTTCCCAAAAGTCTGGATCGGTGGCATCACCTGTAATCACGTTGCGGCCCTCATCTCTATGCTGCTGAGCGGCTTCTTCTTTCAGTTCTATGCCTAAGCAAACTTTGCCAAAACGGGAGTGAATTTCATCGTAGGCACCGGTGCCGATCCGGCCCATACCAAATATGATCACTTGAGCATTCCCTGCGCTGATTAAACGATCTCTCGGATTGAGCGCATCTGCAACAGGTGAATGAATCCAAGGGGCTGATTTTTGATAGATTTGGTTACTTTTTCGTACGACAGGTGCAGAGATAACAAAAGAAAGAGGGATGGCCATAGCGAGAGCGACAAGAATATCGGCAGGCAACCAACCTTGGTGATAAGCAAGTCCAGCGACAATCAGGCCAAACTCGCTATAGTTCAGTAAGCTTAAAGAAGCTAATAAAGTGGTGCGTGTACGGAAGCGGTGTGGTCTTAACATCCAAAAGTAGAGTGCGCCTTTAAAAGGCAGCAGAAGAATCAGTAACAAAGCAAGTAAACCACCGGTTACAGAAACTTGTGCCGCTAAGCCAATGTTAAGGAAGAAGCAAACCAAAAATAGCTCTTTCAGATTGAATAAAGATTTGGATAGTTCAGAGGCTTTACTGTGTCCTGAAAGTAGCATACCGACGACGATTGCGCCTAAATCCGCTTTTAAACCAACACTTTCGAAGAGCCCACCACCGAGTACCAATGCGACGAATATACCGAACAGAACCAGCATTTCACCATGGCCGACCCAATCGAGCAATTTATAAAATAGAGGTCTTGCTAAAGGCAATAAAAACAGTGCTAAAGCGTATAAGTCTGGGACTTTTCCGGTTGATGCGGAGAGAAAAATAACCGCAAAGATGTCTTGCATCACCAATATGCCGATTGCCAGCATACCGTAGGTGGCATGCATTTCACCTTTCTCTTGTAGTGATTTGACGGCAAACACCGTACTAGAAAAAGAAAGGGCAAAGCCAATCAACATAAGCTGGTAGAAATTCAACCCTGCTAAGCTATCTAGTCCAAGATATTGTAGCCCGGCCAATGCCATAGAGAAAAATAGAGTACATGATAAGTTATGTAGGGTGGCACTGGCCCAAATCTCCTTGGCAAGCAACATTTTTATATCGAGCTTTAAGCCTATAGAAAACAACAACAGTGTGACCCCTAAATCGGCTAGGTTGATTAGGGTTTGATTCGGTGAGTAACCGAAAGCATGGAGGGCAAAGCCAGTAATTAAAAAGCCAACTAAAGGTGGTAAATGACAGCGCAAGGCGATAAAACCAGCCACAAAAGCACAGGAGATAAATATGAGTTCCATAGACGATGAATTCACTGTTTTATGTTATATACACAAGTAACCTCAAGATACTGTTTTAGCCTGAATGTAATCGCTCATCGATAAGCTCATTTTTGCGCCCAATTACGTTGAAAGGAAATGACCATTACCTGTGTAATTGAGCTTGATCTGTGCTCGTTGATGAAGCCCTGAATTCTGCATCTTAAAGTCATTTGAGTATAGAATAGTGTAATTACGAGAGAAAAAGTGGCAACTTTCTCCGGTTTCATCCTTTAGCGTGAAGATGAAACCGGAAAGGTGAGCTGATACGTTAATTTTCCAGTAGCTTTTGGAGTAGTACGCCATTTAGCATCGCACGTTTGATCATTGCAAACGCACTCAAGGTCGGTTGTTTATCTATTTGTGAAACAACAATGGGTAATTGACGATGGAATACACCAAGCGATTGATTGGCCACGTTACGGTAGATGGCTGGGAAAATCAGTTCTTGAGCTTGGGTAATTTGACCTGCAATTACAATTTTTTGTGGGTTGAATAGATTAACGGTAATGGCGACTGCTTTACCAAGATAGTTACCCACTTTGATTAGTGCTTGGCTTGCCAGTTCATCACCGGCTAAAGCGTGTTCACAAATGGTATCGATGGTGATCTTGGGTTCATCAGCTAACGATGTTGGATAGCCTTGAGCAACTCGTTTCTTGACTAAGCGGACGATGGCAGGGTTTGCCGCGACGGTTTCTAAACAGCCAAAGTTACCGCATTGACACTGTTCTCCGAGGGGATCGATCTGTATATGACCAATCTCCCCAACATTACGATTATGGCCAAGGAACACTTGCCCATTGACAATGATTCCTGCGCCTGCGCCACGATGAACACTGATCAAGATCGAATCTTGGCAATCTTGGCTCGCACCAAAGTAATGCTCTGCTAAAGCCATACCTCTTACATCGTTACCCACAAAACACTCGACCTGAAAATGGTCACGAACGGTATCACCAATTGCCATGGTATCTACATCAACGTGAGGCATATATTCAACCACGCCGCTTTCTGGGTTGACCAATCCTGGTAGGGCAATACCAATGGCGATTAACTGTTGAATTTGTGATTGATGATGTTCAATAAACTGATCAATAAATTGAATCAGCCCTTCGACCAATTGATGTTGATCAGAATAGGGGAAGTCCTGATTTGAAGAAGAAAGCTCATTACCGCTAAGATCGTAAAGCCCCAATTGGATATAGTCACGCCCAAGACGTACTGCAACAGAGTGGAAAGGCTTGGTTTCTGTTTCTAACGAAATTGCACGCCTGCCGCCGGTAGATGCCTGTTGCGCTACTTCTTTTATCAGACCACGCTCTAGCAGTTGGCGAGTGATTTTGGTGACACTCGCCGGTGCCAGTTGACTAACATCGGCAACTTGAATTCGAGAAATGGGTCCTTGTTGATCAATTAAGCGATATACCGCTGCGCTATTTAATTGTTTTACAAGATCTACGTTGCCGATTTGTCCGCCATTCATGACTAAATTTGCTCATACTTACCGTTAACTATTGTCGCTTGAACCTGAAAGTCTTGATCGAAAATCGCGAGGTTAGCGATGGTGTCTGGTGCGAGTTTGCCCAGTTTATGATCAAGTTTCATCGCTCTGGCGGGATAGAGTGTTGCCATCCGCAAAGCTTCATCTAAAGCGATCCCTACGTGTTCAACTGCATTTTTCACCGCTTGAATCATGGTGAGCGCTGAACCACCAAGTGTGCCATGTTCATCAACACACTTACCATCTCGGTAATATACTTTCTTACCTACAAAAATAAAGTAATCCATTTCAGCGCCTGCGGGAGCTGTGGCATCGGTCACTAATATAAGCTTATCTTGTTTGATTTTCTTCGCAATTCGGATGTTTGCATAATCGACATGGAAACCATCTGCGATAATGCCTGTGTAGATATCAGGAGAGTCATAAACAGCACCAACAGCACCCGGCTCACGACCCGCAATCGAGGACATCGCATTAAAAAGATGCGTTGCAAACGTCATTCCTGAGGCAAAACCAGCTCTGGCTTGTTGGTAGGTACAGTTGGTGTGTCCAAGTGAGACTACGATGCCTGTTTCAGCAAGTTGTTTAATGTGCTTATGGTCATTGACCTCCGGTGCCATGGTCACTTTGGCAATCACATCGTGGTTGGCGCAGATTGTGTCGATCATTGTTTGGTCAGAAGTACGCACGTAATCGATATTGTGAATGCCTTTCTTCTCGGGGTTGAGATAAGGGCCTTCTAGATGCAAACCTAACACTTGGTTTGGATGTTCAGCCATATATTGACGAGTTTCCTCTATGGCTTTGAGCATATCGGCGTCGGATGAAGTGATAAAGGTCGGCAAGAAGCTGGTACAGCCGGATTTCAGGTTGGCATTATGCATGACATCCAGAGCATGAGTTGAAATATCATCATTAAACATCACTCCGCCACAACCATTCAGTTGCAAGTCGATAAAACCGGGAGCAACAATTGCTCCTTTGACGTCAATCTGGTCAATATCTGCTGGCAAGTCTTGTTGAGCGCATATTTGAGTAATGCTGTCATTATTAATCACCACTGCATGTTGGGTTAATCTATCATAGCCAGTATAAATAATGCCGTTAACCAACGCGTACTTCATCTTCAAATCCTTAAATATCTCATAATTCTCGCTGAGACATGTCGCAAGGGGCTGATTTATCCGATCAGCTCGACGCATACCACTCAGTGTAAAACACAGCTTTTTGGTTGTGAGATGTCGAGAGTCGAAGAGAAACTTATTTTCTCGCCCTCATCATCTAGCTAACGTTATAACCTAATGTTATCAAGCAGGAAACATCTAACCAAAAAGATGTTATAAAAACGCATTCTTTTGATGTTTTTATCACCTAAAATCGGGTGATTTACCAACAAAATACCTCTCCTATCATAGCGCGAAACTATCATATTTCATAATGTAAAATAAGTTTCGGGTATGTCACTATTTGTAACACAAGTTCAGCATATTTTGGTGATTGATGTCACAAGAAGTGGGGCTGATTGTTTGCCTAGTTAGCGTAACTGAATACACTGGCGATAACTAAATTGAATGACTAAAAAAAGTCACAATACATTACACATAAAGAACTTACGATACGGAAATCAAACTGGAGAACAACACGTGAACGTTTTAGGTTATGCACAAAAGTTGGGTAAGGCGTTAATGCTGCCGATCGCCACTTTACCCGTTGCCGCCTTATTGCTGCGATTAGGACAGGGAGATCTGTTAGATATCCCATTTATGGCAGCTGCTGGTGGGGCTATTTTTGAAAATCTTCCTCTATTATTTGGTTTGGGGATTGCTGTTGGTTTGTCTGTTGATGGTGCTGGTGCCGCTGGCATTGCTGGTGCCGTTGCGTATTTTGTATTGACAGCCACGACTAAAACCATTGATAGCACGATCAATATGTCGTTCTTTGGTGGTATTTTTGCCGGTATCATTGCTGGTCACTCTTATAACGCTTTTCATAATACTCGCCTGCCTGAATGGTTAGCCTTTTTCTCTGGTAAACGTTTAGTGCCTATCGTGGCAGGGGTGTTTTCTGTTATCGCGGGTGCAATTTTGGGACAAATTTGGCCTAGCATTCAGTCGGGTCTAGACAGTTTGGCGCATGGTATCGCTAACTCTGGTTCTATTGGTGAGTTTGCATACGGCTTGTTAAACCGAGCCTTGATTCCGGTGGGATTACACCATGTACTGAACTCTTATTTCTGGTTTGGTATGGGCAGCTGTCAGGAAGTGTTGGTTTCTGGTGCTCATTCAATGGGGCAGGCGCTACCAGCATTGACTAAGTTGTGTGTAGACCCAACGTTGGCGAAATCGCTAGTGGCTGGTCAGGAACATACTTTCCAATTTAATAATGTCGTGACGCCAGAAGTGACCGCTGTGGTGAATCAAGTGACCGAAACCGTGAAAACCGGTGACTTAAACCGCTTCTTTGGCGGTGATTTAAGTGCTGGTAAATTCATGAATGGTTTCTTCCCTGTAATGATGTTTGGTCTGCCTGGTGCGGCATTGGCAATGTATCTAGCAGCGCCAGCAGAGAAACGCAGCCAAGTGGGTGGTGTGTTATTTTCTGTGGCTTTCTGTGCGTTCCTAACGGGTATTACAGAGCCGCTAGAGTTTCTATTTGTTTTCTTAGCTCCAGCGCTCTATGCATTGCATGCTGTGTTTACTGGTCTTTCTCTCGTGGTCGCCAATATGTTTGGCACGTTAGATGGATTTGGTTTCTCAGCCGGTTTAATTGACTTTGTACTTAACTGGGGTCTAGCGACTAAGCCTGTCACTTTATTGGTTATCGGTATTGTATTCTTCTTCATCTACTTTGTTACGTTCTCGTTTGCTATCAAAGTATTTAAGTTGAAAACGCCAGGCCGTGAAGATGATACTGCATCGGAGTCATCAGCTTCGGTTGCTAAACAGTCCAAAGATGGTTTAGCAAAACAGTATCTTAAAGCACTTGGCGGCCATGAAAACCTAGCAAATATCGATGCGTGTATTACACGCTTGCGTTTGACCGTGAACGACATGAGCGTTATTGATGAACAAACATTGAAATCGTTAGGTGCGATGGGCGTGGTGAAATTAGGTAATAACAATCTTCAAGTGGTGCTTGGCCCACTAGCTGAAATTGTGGCTGGTGAGATGAAATCTATTGATCCAAATGAAGACTTATCTAATGTGACATTGCCATAACGAGCAATCAAGCATACTATTCAGCCCTCCTTTTGGAGGGCTTTTTGTCGCTGGGATGTAGGATATTCGACCAGTAACGATAAATAATCATAAGAAAGCCGCACTTTTTATTGTGCAATACTTCATAATTGTGGATCATTAGCTGCAATAATCTTTGATGTGAGTAGAAAGCCAGTTAAATTGGCTAAACCGCACGAAGAAATTTTTCATACTGACAATACTAAATAAACTAGAGGTGCTATAGATGAGTGAAGCTGAGGCTCGTCCATCGAACTTCATTCGCCAAATCATCGACAAAGATTTAGCGGATGGTAAACACAATAGCGTGCATACTCGTTTCCCACCAGAACCAAATGGTTATCTGCATATTGGGCACGCTAAATCTATCTGTTTGAACTTTGGTATTGCTCAGGACTATCAGGGACAGTGTAACCTTCGTTTTGATGACACTAACCCAGAAAAAGAAGATCTCGAATACGTTGAGTCGATTAAACAAGATGTAAAATGGTTAGGCTTTGAATGGTCTGGAGAGCCTCATTACTCTTCTGATTACTTTGATAAGCTATACGAATATGCAGTTGAATTGATTAACAAAGGCTTAGCGTATGTTGAAGAGCTAAGTCCTGAGCAGATTCGTGAGTACCGTGGTTCATTAACTGAACCAGGTAAACACAGTCCATACCGCGACCGTAGCGTAGAAGAAAACCTCGCGTTGTTTGAAAAAATGCGTACAGGTGGTTTTGCTGAAGGTACGGCATGTTTGCGTGCAAAAATCGATATGGCTTCTTCTTTTATCGTTTTACGTGATCCAGTTCTTTACCGCGTTCGTTTTGCTGACCATCATCAAACCGGTGATAAATGGTGCATTTACCCAATGTACGATTTTACTCACTGTATTTCAGATGCGTTGGAAGGCATTACTCACTCTTTGTGTACACTAGAGTTCCAAGATAACCGTCGTCTTTACGATTGGGTTTTAGACAATATCTCGATTGATTGTCATCCCCGTCAGTACGAATTCAGTCGTCTAAACCTAGAATACACAGTGATGTCTAAGCGTAAGCTTAACCAGTTGGTGACTGAAAAATTGGTTAACGGCTGGGATGATCCTCGTATGCCAACGATTTCTGGCCTACGTCGTCGAGGTTTTACTCCAGAGTCTATGCGAGAGTTCTGTAAGCGTATTGGTGTTACTAAACAAGACAACATGATTGAGTACGGCTCACTGGAATCTTGTATTCGTGATGACCTAAATGAACGTGCTCCACGCGCAATGGCTGTGCTAGATCCAGTTAAAATCGTTATTGAAAACTACGATGCCGATAAAGTTGAGATGCTAAACATCCATAACCATCCAAATAAGCCTGAAATGGGCGATCGCGAAGTGCCATTCACTCGTGAGGTTTGGATTGAGCGTGACGACTTCCGCGAAGAAGCAAACAAAAAATACAAACGTTTGGTTTTAGGCAAAGAAGTGCGTCTACGTGGTGCATACGTGATCAAAGCTGAGCGCATCGAGAAAGATGAGCAAGGTAATATCACCACTATTTACTGTACGTACGATGCCGACACACTAGGTGCTAACCCTGCGGATGGTCGTAAAGTGAAAGGTGTTATTCATTGGGTATCTGTTGCTAAAGCACTTCCTGCTGAAATTCGTCTTTACGAACGTTTGTTTACTGTACCTAACCCTGCTGCAGCGGCGAACTTTGCTGATACGATTAACCCTGAATCATTGGTTAAAGTTCAAGGTTTTGTCGAACCAAGCCTTGCGGAAGCAAAACCTGAGTTTGGTTATCAGTTTGAACGAATTGGTTACTTCTGCGCAGATAACAAAGATTCTAAAGCCGATGCTTTGGTCTTCAACCGCACAGTTGGTCTGCGTGATACTTGGGCCAAAATTGATGCAGCGTAACCTGTTGCAGTAAGAAAATGTTAAAGCCAGCGTTAATGCTGGCTTTATTTTTGTTTCAAGATTACATACGCTGTTGTAGGTCAGGTGGACGTTTGAAACAAATTAGTGTGAGATTTATGCGATTATTAGTAGCTACACACATTTTTTGCGTTTCTTTCTGTAGTTTTGTCCCATGATTCCGATATATTTAACAGATCTCATTTTAATTTATCCAAGCACATAGCTGAGCCTTATATGCGTCAATTTTTTAAGCGTTTGCTATTGCCCGTTGCAGTAGCAGCCGTGACTCAGACTTCTGTTGTGAGTGCGGAGGGGATTCGTCTTCTCGGGCCGTCAGGCCAAGTTCAATCAGCCCCTCAATATAACAGTGAAGTCGTGCGTAATACGCAAGCTGTCGCTGCTGAAAATCAGCCAGCTCGATTTTTTGGTCCAACGACGGCCAGAGATACTTTATGGTCAATTGCGACAGAGTTACGACCTTCAACTCGAGTGTCTGTTCAACAGACGCTCCTAGCGATTTATCGTCTTAATCCTCAAGCGTTTGAAAATCAGAATATCCACACCCTGATACCGGGGAGTACTTTACGGATTCCATCATTAGCTCAAGTCCAAAGAGCAACGACTCAAGAAGCGGTGCGTGTAATGCAAGCGCATCAAGCTCGCTTAGCAAATGAGACGAGGACTCCGGCACCAACGACTGCGCCGTCAACGCCAGTAACACAAACACCAAAAAGTGCAGTTGATACCACGACAAAAGCTGCGTCAACTCAAACTCAAGTTGAAAATACTGCGAATAAAGAAGCGGCCATTTTACAAAAAGAACTCACAAGCTCTCAAAGTGAATTGTTGGCTCTGGAAGAAAAGAACCATCGTTTACGCCTAATGCTCAGCGATGTTCAAACAGAAGTGACCGATCTAAAACAGCAGTTAGGTGATGAAAACCGTATTCGTAGCGAAGTTGAAAAACTGCTAGCAGAGGAAAAACTGAAGCGAGAAGAAGCGGCTCGTTTAGCACCGTCGTCAATGGATCGTTTGTTATCCAATACTTGGCTGGTGGCCGGTTTGGCACTTATCCCTGGCGTACTTATTGCGTTACTGATTGTGATGCTGCTGAATCGTCGTGCAGGTAAAAAAGAAGAAGAAACAGAAATACTTGAGCAGCCAGCTCCCGTCACTGATGAGCCAATTACCCTTGGTGATGAACCAATGGATATGGATGATGATGATCTCAAGTTGGATGAAGATTTGTTCGGTGATTCAGATGATCTTGGAGAAGAAGCGCTCTTTGATGATTCAGTAACGGATGAGAACGAAGAGGAAGACCTGCTCTCTGAGCTGAGTACTGATGACATTGACTTTGATTTAGGGGATGAAGACGGGGAAGACCTCTTTGCCGGAATTGGTGATGATGGCGACCTTGATGATGACTTGTCGAATTCTGTTCTAGAAGATGAACCTGCAATTGGTTTGGATGAAATGCAGCGTACGCTGGATGAAGAAGCTGATGAGGCTGGTTCAGATATTTTCGACCTATCCGATGACGATGATAATTCAGCAATATCTCAAGATGACATTGAAGACCTGTTAGCTGGTGATACGGATGAGGGAGAAGATTTAGACTCCGACTCATTGGATCAATCTCTGCTTGATGAATTACTAGCAAGCGGAGAGAGTGACCCAAGTGATGAAGAGGTCGACTTTAGCTCTTTCCTTGACGACGATGATGCAGCTACTACCAATGAATTGGATTTAGGCGAAGTTGCATTAGATGATGATAACGATCTCGACTTAAGTGACAGCTTAGCGTCTGACGATGAATTAGATTCGTTATTCGACAACATAGAATCACAAGCAGATCTTGAGACGTTAGAAAAAGAAGCTCTTGATGAAAGTGAATTAAGTGCTGAATTGGCAACATCTGAGGAAGAGGAGTTACTAAATCAGTTACTTGATGAAGAAGCTGGTGGCTCAGATGCGCCAATCGTAGAAGATGATAGTGTCGCACTGCTTGATGAGCTATTACAAGAGCCGGAAGATCTACAGCATGCTGAAGAGGATGATGATCTTCTCGCCAAGCTCGAGACCGGCGAGACACTTGATGAGCTTCTAAATGAAGATGATGCGGAAGAGGATTTCGATCTATCCGATGACAGTATTGAGCTTTTAGATGAGTTTATTGATGAAGAGTCTTCTAGTAATGATTTGAATTTGGCCGAAGATCCTGATCTCTTGGCGATGGAGAAAGAGTCTCCGGAAGCGGGTGAGGATACCGATGGCGTAGATCTGTTTGATGAATTGCTTGAGATTGAACAATCGACGGCAGAACAAGAAGAGCCGGAACAATTAGAAGAATCAGAAGATCCAGAAGAGCCTTTTGATAGCGAACACTTTATTGATGATTTGATTAGTAACGTTCCCGAGCAAGATCCACTGCTAGGTGAGTTTGATTTTGCCGCGGATTCAGAACAGGCTCGTTCAGATGATGAGTTTGATTTCAATCCTGAAATTGAAGGGACGGATTCTAGTACACCAGAGCCGGTGGCCAACGAATTTGGTGTCCCTCAAGCAGACGATTGGTTAATCGATGACGAGGACGAAATCGCGCCTCTTGAAGAAGATGCCATCTTTGATTTGGCTGAGCAAGAGCTGCCTGAAAACAGTGACCGAGACGAATTAGAAGAGAGCGAGAGCCAACCTCAGCCAGAATTGGAAACTCTTGAACCGCAAGTTGATTTGGATTCTGATGCGGAGGAAGACGCAGAATCTTCGCCTGAAATAGAGCATGAAGAAGAGTCAGTCCTTGCTCATCAACAGCCCGAGGAACAACAAGAAGATGAAGTTGCTCCGGACGGAGTTGAACTGGATGAGGTAGACACTCCTAGCGTTGTTGAAGATGAACAAGTTATTCCTGAACCACTGGAAGATGTGGCTGAAGCGCCTGTGGAAGCGGAAGAGGAAGTTGAGCCTGCCGCACCTGCTGAATCGGAAGTGGTGGAAGATGAATTCGCGTTAGACGACGATTTTGACCTAGGCGAGCTTGAATTAGGTGACGAAGAGCTACCTGAGTTTACCGAAGAAGATGCATTAGCTGCAGCGGCAGATGAGCCAGCAGAAATCGCTGAAGCGCCTGTTGAGGCTAAAGAGCAAGTTGAGCCTGCCGCACCTGCTGAATCGGAAGTGGCGGAAGATGAATTCGCGTTAGACGACGATTTTGACCTAGGCGAGCTTGAATTAGGTGATGAAGCGTTACCTGAGTTTACCGAAGAGGATGCATTAGCTGCAGCGGCAGATGAGCCAACAGAAATCGCTGAAGCGCCTGTTGAAGCAGAAGAGCAAGTTGAGCCTGCCGCACCTGCTGAATCGGAAGTAGCGGAAGATGAATTCGCGTTAGACGACGATTTTGACCTAGGCGAGCTTGAATTAGGTGACGAAGAGCTACCTGAGTTTACCGAAGAAGATGCATTAGCTGCAGCGGCAGATGAGCCAGCAGAAATCGCTGAAACGCCTGTTGAGGCTAAAGAGCAAGTTGAGCCTGCCGCACCTGCTGAATCGGAAGTGGCGGAAGATGAATTCGCGTTAGACGACGATTTTGACCTAGGCGAGCTTGAATTAGGTGATGAAGAGTTACTTGAATTTACTGAAGAAGATGCATTAGCTTCAGTAGCAGACGAGCCAGCAGAAATCGCTGAAACGCCTGTGGAAGCAGAAGAGCAAGTTGAGCCAGCCGCACCAGCTGAATCGGAAGTGGCGGAAGATGAATTCGCGTTAGACGACGATTTTGACCTAGGCGAGCTTGAATTAGGTGATGAAGCGTTACCTGAGTTTACCGAAGAGGATGCATTAGCTGCAGCGGCAGATGAGCCAGCAGAAATCGCTGAAGCGCCTGTTGAAGCAGAAGAGCAAGTTGAGCCTGCCGCACCTGCTGAATCGGAAGTGGCGGAAGATGAATTCGCGTTAGACGACGATTTTGACTTAGGCGAGCTTGAATTAGGTGACGAAGAGCTACCTGAGTTTACCGAAGAAGATGCATTAGCCGCAGCGGCAGATGAGCCAGCAGAAATCGCTGAATCGCCTGTTGAAGCAGAAGAGCAAGTTGAACCTGCCGCACCTGCTGAATCGGAAGTCGCGGAAGATGAATTCGCGTTAGACGACTTTGACCTAGGCGATCTTGAATTAGGTGATGAAGAGTTACCTGAGTTTACCGAAGAAGATGCATTAGCTGCAGCGGCAGATGAGCCAGCAGAAATCGCTGAAACACCTGTTGAGGCTAAAGAGCAAGTAGAGACCGCCGCACCTGCTGAATCGGAAGTAGCGGAAGATGAGTTCGCGTTAGACGACGATTTTGACCTAGGCGATCTTGAATTAGGTGATGAAGAGTTACCTGAATTTACCGAAGAGGATGCATTAGCTTCAGTAGCAGACGAGCCTGGAGAAACTTTAACGGAAGATCCGATTACAGATGATGAGTTTGAATTAGCGGACTTTGAAGTTGGTGAGGATGAGCTTCCTGAATTCACTGAAGAAGATGCCTTAGCTGCTGCATTTGGCGAGTCAGATGAACATGCCGCTCAAGCGGATGACAATAATGTTCTATCGAATGATGCAGATTTAGATGACGAACAAGTGTTATCTAATGATCAGCTTGGTGAAGCGGATTCTGAGCCCTCACAAGAGAAAGTTGCAAAATCTGCTGGAGAGATTGAACAAGAGTACCAAGAACAATCTCTCAATAACTGGTTAGATGAAACGCAAAGTGAACAAGCTCCATTCCGTTTTGACCAGCCTATCGACGCGCGTACGATTGATAGTGCAGGTATGGACCTCGACGCTATGTTGGAAGTGGGAGGAGAAGATTGGAATGGTTTTAATCTCACTCCAGAGCAACAGGCTGAGATTCCAGATGACGTACCAGCAGAAGAAGAAGCGGTATGGAATGACACAATTCAGAATCAATCACCAGAAGTGGCTGAAGAGAATTGGGGCCAACAAGAAAACATCGAAAATTATGAACCGAATAAAAAGTACATGACAATCGATGAGTTGATGGCTCAAGTGGAAGAAGACGATGAACGCTTTAATCCAGATGATGAAGATCTCAAATTGGATGTCGGTTTAAATGAGTTTCCTGATGTGATTGGCGCGATATCTAATGTTGATGTCGATCTAAACGCAGAAGCTGCAGGAAAACTGGATCTCGCCAAAATGTACGTTGAAATGAACGATAATAAAGGTGCGATAAAGCTTCTAGAAGAAGCGATTGTTGATGGAGATGACGAAATTCGTCGTCAAGCGAAACACCTAATCGATGTTCTTAATGGGCGCGCGTAAAGTAAAGAAAAGGCAGGAATTCCTGCCTTTTTCGTTGAGTAATTAGAAATTGTGGCTAATTGATATTATACTTCTCGCCCCATTTTTAACGAGAGAACATCATGAGAATCGCTTTAGGTATTGAGTATAATGGCGCTCATTACTTTGGTTGGCAACGACAACGGGAAGTGAAAAGTGTCCAAGAATCGTTAGAAAAGGCGCTAAGTGTTGTTGCAAATCACCCGATAGAAGTTCAGTGTGCTGGCCGCACTGATGCGGGGGTTCACGGTACGGGGCAGGTTGTGCATTTTGATACAACTGCAACTCGTAAAATGGTGGCATGGACTATGGGCGCAAATGCGAACATGCCCAAAGACATTGCTGTGCGTTGGGCGAAAGAAGTTCCGGAAGAATTTCATGCTCGTTTTAGTGCAACAGCGCGTCGCTACCGCTATATTATTTACAATCATGCTTACCGTCCGGCTATTTTGGACAAAGGCATTAGCCATTACCACGGCGATTTAGATGCAGAAAAAATGCATCTCGCTGGTCAATATTTATTAGGCGAAAATGATTTCACGTCATTTCGTGCTGCGCACTGTCAGTCACGAAGCCCTTGGCGTAACGTTATGCATTTAAATGTCTCTCGACATGGGCATTTTATTGTGGTTGATATTAAAGCAAATGCTTTCGTACACCATATGGTGCGTAATATCGTTGGTAGTTTGATCGTGGTTGGTCGCGGTGAACAACCAACAGAATGGATTCAATGGTTATTGCAGGCAAAAGACCGTAATTTGGCAGGACCAACTGCTAAAGCGGAAGGTCTGTATTTAGTGGAAGTGGATTATCCACAGGAGTTTGATTTACCTAAAGTTCCAGTTGGTCCGTTATTTTTACCGGACAACCTGAACTAGTTGGATAAAATTGCATCAAAAACTCCAAAGAGATATGCGTGAAACGGTACGAAAAAATAGGTACAACCAGTTTTTTGTGCAAAGATAGTAACTTATGTGGTTTAATCCTCACGCATTAATATTCGATTTGTATCTTTCGCGATGGTGCGGGAGAGTTAGAGTAAAAGGTCTTCCATGAGTTGGCTCGAAAAGATTTTAGACAAAACCCATATTGTTAGTTCTCGCAAAGCAAACATTCCTGAGGGGGTGTGGACGAAATGTACTTCATGTGAGCAGGTTCTGTATTACGCAGAGCTAGAGCGCAACTTGGAAGTCTGTCCTAAGTGTAATCATCATATGCGAATGAAGGCGCGTCGTCGTCTAGAAACATTCTTAGATGATAGCAGTCGTTACGAAATTGCAGCAGAACTTGAACCTCAAGATAAATTGAAGTTTAAAGACTCTAAACGCTACAAAGAACGTATTGCTGCAGCGCAAAAAAACAGTGGTGAAAAAGACGCATTGATCGCAATGAAAGGCGAAGTAATGTCTGTACCTGTTGTGGCGTGTGCATTTGAGTTCTCTTTCATGGGCGGTTCTATGGGCTCTGTTGTCGGTGCTCGTTTTGTACAAGCTGTTGAAGAAGCTATCAAACACAACTGTGGTTTGGTGTGTTTTTCAGCAAGTGGTGGTGCACGTATGCAAGAGGCCCTCATGTCTCTAATGCAAATGGCGAAAACCAGTGCTGCTTTAGAGCGCTTATCAGCAAAAGGCCTGCCTTTTATTTCTGTGCTGACTGACCCAACGATGGGTGGTGTATCTGCAAGTCTGGCGATGCTAGGTGATATCAATATTGGTGAACCGAAAGCACTAATTGGTTTTGCTGGTCGTCGCGTTATCGAACAAACTGTGCGTGAAGATTTACCAGAAGGTTTCCAACGCAGTGAGTTCTTACTAGAGCACGGAGCAATCGACATGATCGTTGATCGCCGCGAAATGCGCACACGTGTTGCTGGTCTATTGGCTAAAATGACTCACCACGAAACTCCGCTAGTCACTGAAGAAGATGCAGAACAAGAAGAATCATATTCTGTACCAGAAGCGGATAAAAAAGGGTAAAGTAGGCACTAACTAAACCAAC
This sequence comes from Vibrio tritonius, assembly GCF_001547935.1. NCBI lineage: Bacteria > Pseudomonadati > Pseudomonadota > Gammaproteobacteria > Vibrionales > Vibrionaceae > Vibrio > Vibrio tritonius. Next base: position 2,471,584 of record NZ_AP014635.1, on the reverse strand, counting down.
GGAAATATGGTTACACGTTAGATGAAACATATCCTTATTCCTCAAGCCACATCCCCACTAGCGGTGTGGCTTGATTATTTAACTCATATTCACTCTTCTGCTATCGATCTTGGTCTTGAGCGCGTGTCAAAAGTCGCTGAAAAGGCAAGATTGACCAAACCGGCACCCACTATCATCACAGTTGCTGGCACTAACGGCAAAGGCTCCACTTGTGCGCTCATGGAAGCTATTCTTTTGGCTGCGGGATACAAGGTTGGTGTTTACAGCTCCCCTCACTTGATTCGTTACAACGAGCGCGTTCGTATCAATGGTCAAGAACTATCCGATGAAAAACACACTGATGCATTCGCGTATATCGAAGAACAACGCGGTGATGTGTCGTTAAGCTTGTTTGAGTTTGGCACGTTAGCAGCATTAAGAATTTTTCAGACCGAAAAAGTCGAAATCCTGCTACTGGAAGTAGGGTTAGGTGGTCGCCTGGATGCGACCAACGTTGTTGACCATGATGTGTCAGTCATTACCAGTCTTGCTGTTGACCATGTTGATTGGCTGGGTGATGACATCAATGTGATTGGTTATGAAAAAGCCGGCATCTACCGAGGTGGCAAACCCGCAATTTGTGGTCAACCGAAGCCGCCAGCCACGGTTGCAGCCCATGCAGATGATATTGGTGCTGAGTTCTATCAAGTGGGGATTCAGTTTGATTATGAGGTGACTTCAGAGACAACTTGGCGTTGGCACAATGGCAGTTTTGATTTAGACCATTTACCCATTCCAACATTGCCATTACCCAATGCGGCAACAGCATTGATGGCATTAGGCACCGCAGGGCTTGAGATCACTGACGTTGATATTGTTAATGGTTTGAATAACGCTCAATTAGCGGGTCGTATGCAGAAAATCCATACTGCTCCTTTGATTCTGCTTGATGTGGCACATAACCCTCACTCTGCACAATATTTGGTTAATCAACTTAAAGCCCGTTATCCAAACCAAAAAGTTCATTTAGTGGTCGGCATGTTACACGATAAAGACATTACTTCGACGATGTCGATTTTGGCTCCTATTGTGGAACATTGGTATCCAGCTTCTCTTACCGGGCCTCGAGCCGCTACCGCAAAGGAGCTGGTGGAAAACATCCAACTTCATACAGAAGAATCTCTACAGCAATTTAATACACCAGTTGAGGCTTTTGAAGCAGCGTTGACACAAGTATCTGCTGAGGATGTCATAGTCGTCGCCGGTTCATTCCACACCGTTGGTGAGGTGCTGGAGCATTGGCAAAGTAAAGGAGAATAAATGGCGAGCAAGTTTCAAAGCCGTTTGGTAGGTACCATCGTCTTAGTTGCGTTTGGTGTAATTATTTTACCGGATGTGTTGGATGGACAAAAAACACATTACAAAGATGATGTTGCCAGTATTCCAATTAAGCCAGAGCTAGACAGCCAAGCTGAACAGTTTGAGGTACTTGACCCGGTTGAAGATAAAGCCACTTTGCCCAAGACACCCGTAACGGTGACGGAAGAGCAAACGAAAGCATCAGCCAATAAGCCGTTAAAAACGGAAGTTCAAGAGACACCTGATACGAATGCTTACCAAGATGATGCTTGGTTGATTCAACTGATGGCTTTGAAGAATGCAGATAACGCTAAAACTTTAGTAAAAGACTTGCAGAAAAGAGGCTATCAAGCTCATACGAAACAAGAAAATGGTTTTACACGAGTAATTGTCGGCCCTGATGTGTCAAAGAGCAAATTGGAGCGTCAACTCGGTGAATTGGAAAAAATCACCGGTGCAAAAGGTCAATTGCTTAAATTTAAACCACTAAACCCATAAGAAAACGTTTGCGTCGTGCGTTTTTCTGTTAAAATGCGCGCCAACTTAAGATGTAAAAACTCATGAATTGGTTAGATATCGTCATTTTAAGTGTGATCGGGCTATCTGCTTTGATCAGTTTGATTCGTGGCTTTGCTAAGGAAGCATTGTCGTTAGTGATTTGGTTTGGAGCATTTTTTATTGCTTCGCAGTATTACTCCCGTTTGGCAGTGTACTTAACCAACATCCAAAATGAGACATTCCGCGATGGGGCAGCAATTGGTATTTTGTTTGTTGCCACATTGATTGTCGGAGCCATTGTTAACTATGTGATAGCACAATTAGTGCAGAAGACGGGCCTATCTGGTACAGACCGAGTTTTAGGTGTGGTGTTTGGTGCGTTGCGTGGCGTTTTAATCGTTGCAGCCGCTTTAGTCTTTATTGACACGTTCACTAACTTTGCCGCCGCTGATTGGTGGCAAAATTCAGAACTCGTGCCTAAATTTAAACCGATTATAGAGCCGTTCTTTGAGCACATAATGTCATCATCAAGTTTTATGTCTGGCGCTTAACCGCGCCAGTTATTGTCGCAAATCGAGGATTAGCACATGTGTGGTATTGTTGGAATCGTGGGCACAACGCCTGTAAACCAGTCTATCTATGACGCATTAACGGTATTGCAGCATCGTGGCCAAGATGCCGCGGGTATTTGTACCATAGAAAGCAATCGTTTCCGTCTGCGCAAGGCGAACGGTTTAGTTAAGGATGTGTTCGAAGCAAGACACATGCAAAGACTGCAGGGTACAGTGGGTATTGGTCATGTTCGTTACCCAACAGCAGGCAGCTCAAGCGCTTCTGAAGCTCAACCTTTCTATGTTAACTCTCCTTTCGGTATTACGTTGGCACACAACGGTAACCTCACCAATGCAAGTGAAGTTCGTCAACGCGTGTTTGATAAAGACCGCCGCCACGTAAACACCACATCTGATTCAGAAGTTCTTTTGAACGTTCTTGCTCATGAAATTGATACTGTTCGCGGCAATGTGAACGAAGACGATGTATTCCGCGCGGTAGCTAACGTTCACCGTACTATCAAAGGTGCTTACGCGGTTGTGGCTATGATTATCGGTCACGGTATGATCGCATTTCGCGACCCGCACGGAATTCGCCCTTTATGTCTTGGCAAGCGTGTTGTTAATGGTCGTACTGAATACATGGCAGCCTCTGAATCTGTTGCGCTCGATGCGGTTGGTTTTGATTTTGTTCGTGATGTCGCACCAGGCGAAGCAATTTATGTAACATTTGATGGTCAGCTATTTTCTAAGCAATGTGCTGATAACCCACAATTGAACCCATGTATTTTCGAGTTTGTTTACTTTGCTCGTCCAGACTCATTTATCGATAAAATTTCTGTGTACAGTGCTCGTGTTGAAATGGGCATTAAATTAGGTGAGCGTATCAAGAATGAATTTTCTGATTTAGATATTGATGTGGTCATTCCTATCCCAGAAACGTCTAATGATATCGCGTTACGTATTGCACAAGCGATTGATAAACCATACCGCCAAGGTTTTGTGAAAAACCGTTATGTTGGCCGTACGTTTATTATGCCGGGCCAACAACAACGTAAAAAATCCGTTCGCCGTAAGTTGAACGCAATCCGCTCTGAGTTTAAAGACAAGAACGTATTGTTAGTAGATGACTCTATTGTTCGTGGTACCACATCTGAGCAGATCATTGAGATGGCTCGAGATTCAGGCGCGAAGAAGGTATACATGGTTTCTGCGGCTCCTGAGATTCGTTTCCCTAACGTGTATGGCATTGATATGCCAAGTGCGAATGAGTTGATTGCGCATGGTCGTGATAACGATGCGATTTGTAAGCAAATCGGCGCTGATGCATTAATTTTCCAAACGTTAGAAGATTTGGTTGAAGCCGTTGGTCTAGGAAATCCTGATATTGAACAATTTGAAACAGCTGTGTTCAATGGCCAATACGTAACAGGTGATATCGACCAAGCTTATTTGGACCACTTGGATGCAATGCGTAACGATGACGCCAAAGAGATTCAAGAGCTAAAGCAAGATCTCGCTAACCTAGAGTTGTATAACGAAGGGGCTTAATAGCTTCGTTTACCGAACAATGAAAAAGGGCTTGGATTTTCCAAGCCCTTTTTGTTGGACCTCAATTCAAGATACAAAAAAATTCAAGATACAAAAAAGCAGCGCTAGTGCGCTGCTTTTGACTTTAGTTTGAATGATTACCACAGTTTGAATGGTTACAGCACCATTGCCGCAATCCAACCAAAGATAATCAAAGGTACGTTGTAGTGAATAAACGTAGGAACCACGGTTTCCCAAATGTGTTCGTGCTGACCGTCTGCGTTTAAGCCTGAGGTTGGGCCTAAGGTGGAGTCTGAAGCCGGTGAGCCAGCATCGCCTAACGCCGCCGCCGTACCCACTAGCGCGATTGTTGCCATTGGTGAGAAGCCAAATGCCAACGCCAGTGGAACATAGATGGTAGCAATAATAGGAATCGTTGAGAAAGAAGAACCAATCCCCATCGTAACCAGTAGGCCAACAACTAACATCAGAAGTGCTGCAAGGGGTTTGTTGTCACCAATGCCAGTCGACAAGGCGTGAACCAAAGATTCTACACCACCAGTTGCTTTCATTACGGCAGCAAAACCGGCAGCTGAAATCATGATAAAGCCAATCATTGCCATCATATGGACACCTTGGGTAAAGACATCGTGTGTCTCTTTCCACGCAATCACACCACCAAAGGTAAACACCATAAAGCCAGCTAATGCACCAATGATCATTGATCCTGTCACTAGTTGAACGGCTAGAGCAGCAATGATGCCAAGGGCTGCAATGGCAATGTGTTTTTTATTGATGGTAATGGCTTTTTGTTCTGTCGAAGTGTGTTCAGTTGCTCGATATTCGCGTGGTTTACGGTAAGTAAAGAATACTGCGATTAACAGACCGAAAAGCATACCCGCACCGGGTAATAACATTGCTGTTGGGACTTGCGCTGCCGTCACATCTGTTAGCCCGTTATCATGTAAGTTTTTCAGCAAAATATTGTTGAGAAAGATACCGCCAAAGCCGATTGGCAAAACCATGTATGGTGTAATCAAACCAAAGGTCAGGACACAAGCCACAAGGCGACGGTCAAGTTTGAGTTTGGCAAATACACCTAGCAAAGGTGGAATCAAAATCGGGATGAAGGCAATATGCACCGGAATGACGTTTTGTGATGAAACTGCCATCAATAGTAGAGCCACTAGAACGCCATACTTTAGCCCAGTGGTGGGGGCGTTGTTCTCTTTGCCATGCAGCTTTTTGATAACAAATTGCGCAAGCAAATCTGTGATGCCGGAGCGAGAGATAGCTACAGCAAATGTTCCTAGCATAGCGTAGCTCAGTGCGATAGTCGCACCACCACCAAGGCCGCTTTCAAATGCGGCAACCGAATCGGGTAGGCTCATGCCCGATACCAATCCACCCACGATAGCACTAAAGGTGAGCGCTACCACTACATTGACTCGCATTAATGCTAGCACCAGCATTATGCAGACAGAAATAACTACAGGATTCATATATTTCTCGAACGTTTACGTCTTTTATTTTCTCACCGAAATGGAGGGAGTGATTCTCGTTAAATGGAATCAAAAGACATTGTAAGTATTTTTATGCGTTGTCTTCTTCGTCGTCAGCTAATAAAGGCCAGCCGCCAAGGGCTTTCCATTTATTGACGATACCACAGAATAATTGAGCCGTTTGCTCGGTATCGTAAAGGGCTGAGTGAGCTTCATGATTATCGAAATCCATCCCTGCAGTACGACAAGCTTTAGCTAAGACAGTTTGACCATAAGCAAGCCCTGCAAGCGTTGCTGTATCGAAGGTAGCGAAAGGATGAAATGGAACGCGTTTCATTTTGCAGCGTTCACTCGCTGCCATCACAAAGTTGTGATCAAAGGTAGCATTGTGAGCAACGATAATAGCGCGACTACAATCAGCCGCTTTTTGCTCTTTTCGCACTTGTTTATAGATCTCTTTTAGCGCGTGCTCTTCGCTAACTGCACCGCGAAGTGGGCTAAATGGGTCATAAATACCGTTGAACTCCAATGCCGCTTTTTCGATATTAGCGCCTTCAAATGGCTCAACATGAAAATGAATAGTCGAGGCAGGATGGAGATCGCCATGTTCGTCCATACGCAGGGTGACTGCGCATATTTCCAACAAAGCGTCAGTTTGTGCATTGAATCCGGCTGTTTCTACATCAATAACCACTGGAAAATAGCCACGAAAGCGTTTTTTCAGGGTGAGTGCTTCATCTACTTCTTTCATGTGTACCCTAGTATGTGTGACAGGGGCAGCATTATTACAGATTCTGCAGATAAGAAAAACCAAACTGACGGTTTTATAGGGAATTAATTAGCTTTCATCCTCTACTCAAGTCACCTCAAGATAGTGACGCTTGATTCATCCATAGCGATATAATGAGAGACATGTTCATGATAGCGGTAGAGTTACCTACAGTTATACGAATATTGGCGGGATTTTTGCATTGTTAAGCTAGTCTCATGTTGTATGGCAAGTATTTGCCTTTGATAAAAGCTATTAAATAGAGAAAAATTCTTATGAATAAAAAGGTTGCGTTATATCTGGGGGCGGCAATATGTTTGGCGCCTAGTGTTGCCAATGCATTTGAAATGCATTACGTAGCAAAACCAGAACAGTCAACATGGAATCTAGCAACGGATACACCGCTAGAATGCCGCCTTATTCATACGATTCCAAATTTTGGCGATGCGGAATTCTCGTCTCATGCAGGGAAAAAAATCAACCTCGATTTTGAACTGAAAATGTTGCGCCCTATGGGGGAGACTCGCGATGTGAGTTTGGTCTCCATGCCGCCAGCATGGCGTCCAGGGGAAAGTGCTAATCGTTTAACGACATTGAAGTTTTTTAAGCAGTTTGATGGTTATGTCGGCGGGCAAACAGCATGGACTATGTTAAGCGAGTTAGAAAAAGGAAGTTACCCAACGTTCAGTTATAACGAATGGCAAAGCTCGGATCGACGTATTGAAATAGGACTGTCGTCAGTGTTGTTTCAAGCGCCGTATAACGCCTTTAACGCTTGTATATCGAGGTTGTTACCCTACAGCTTTGAAGATATCTCATTCACAATTTTGCACTACGACCGGGGTGACAGCATAGAGCTGAACAAGGCATCGCAAAAACGCTTAGCTCAAGTTGCTGAATATATCCGCTACAACAAAGATATTGATCTCGTTCTGGTATCGACATACACCGATTCAAGTGAAACTAAAGATGTAAGCCAAGATCTATCCGAAAAACGTGCGGAATCTTTGCGTAAGTATTTTGAATCGCTCGGACTTGCTCAAGACAGAATTCAAGTCGAAGGTTACGGTAAACGTCGGCCTGTTGCCGATAACGCATCACCAATAGGAAAGCAGAAAAACCGTCGTGTTGTGATATCACTAGGGCGCAGTGAAATGTACTACTAACTACTAGTCGTATTTAAGCCACCTCAAGTTAGGCAAGGTGCTGATTTCAAAACATAGTTATTTTTTCGATGTTCTTCTATTGCAGTGATTAAGGGTGGTGGTTACCACCCTGTTGTACTTATCTGTGCGTTGTTACTGGTGGGCTAGTTTAAGCGGAAACGGGCTATGAGGTTACAGCTAGTGGCACTGTCGACATCTTTCACCGCTTGGGCAACTTTGGGGTTGGGATGGCGCTTCATAAATTCAATTAATGCTTTTTTGCAGCATCCCAATGAGTCGATAAAGGCTTCACAGCTGCTGTTATGGCACTGAGGTACGAGTGTAAGAATTCGCTCCGAAGCAAGCTCCAAATATTTCAATTCATATTGCTCATCGCCCATCTGCCGCCAAAAATCGGCCAAATTATGACAAGAAATAACAGAAATAAATAAGCGGTCATCTAATTCAATCTCATCATAGTCACTTAAGCGTTCACTCAAGGTTAGCGCTTGTTGATAGTGTAAAATGCCGCGCAGATGATCCGCTTGTTGCATGGCGCTATCCGCCAGCAAAGTGTGCTTTTCCCACTCTTTCATGGACATGAGTTCACTCTCCTAAAGACTCAATTAGGTGACTAGATTAAATGATAACTATTATCATGTAAATATAAGTCTGGTGAATTTTGGTTATCGCAGTGTATAAAAAAACCGCTAAAAAATAGCGGTTTTTTATGTTCAGTTTGGGGTTGTGGTGAATTAACCTTCCAAACCTGCACCTGCTTGTTTGTTTTGGATCAGTTCGATTTTGTAACCGTCAGGGTCTTCAACAAAAGCAATGTGAGTGGTTCCACCTTTAACTGGACCTGGTTCGCGAGTGACATTACCTCCTGCTGCTTTGATTGCATCACAAGTGGTATAGATGTCGTCAACACCAATAGCGATATGACCAAATGCGTTGCCTAGATCGTAGCTTTCTACACCCCAGTTGTAAGTTAACTCGATGACCGCACCTTCAGATTCGTCGCCGTAACCTACAAAGGCTAATGTGTATTTGTATTCAGCATTTTCGCTTTTACGCAGTAGTTTCATACCCATGATGTCGGTATAAAAGGCAATCGACGTATCGAGGTTACCGACGCGCAGCATTGTGTGAAGAATTCGGCTGTTAGACATAATTGCTCCTAATTTTCAGGGTAGACTTTCTCTTTATATTCACATAGGTCTTCAATGATACAGCTACCACAGCGTGGTTTACGCGCGATACATGTATAACGACCATGTAAAATTAACCAGTGGTGTACATCCACTTTAAACTCAGCAGGGACGACTTTCAGCAGCTTTTGTTCGACTTCATCAACATTTTTCCCCATTGCAAATTTTGTTCGGTTCGAAACGCGGAAAATGTGTGTGTCGACTGCAATCGTTGGCCAACCAAATGCGGTGTTTAACACCACATTCGCCGTTTTGCGCCCCACACCAGGAAGTGCTTCAAGGGCTTCACGATTTTCAGGTACCACGCCACCATGTTGTTCAACCAGAATACGACAGGTTTTGATGACGTTTTCTGCTTTTGAATTAAATAAGCCGATGGTTTTGATGTACTGCTTGACGCCATCTACTCCTAAATCAAGCAGTGCTTGTGGCGTGTTTGCTACGGAGTAAAGTTTATCCGTTGCTTTATTCACGCTAACATCGGTTGCTTGAGCGGACAGTAACACGGCTATCAAGAGTTCAAATGGTGTTGACCAATTGAGCTCGGTTTGCGGATGGGGATTGTTTTCCCTAAGCCGCTCGAGAATTTCTCTGCGCTTTGTGTTGTTCATTTGAGGCTGCTTCCAGTGCGTTTAACGCTCACTCAAATATCATGAGTGAGGTTAACTTCGTCATTATTGTGTTTTATTGTGCGTTGGTTACGCGAGCCCGTTCAATTGCAGGCTTCTCAGTCTTGGGTTGATGTTCTGCCATTTTTTTGTCGAGAACATTTTTTGCAGCAATTAGGAAACCCACACCAAAAAAGGCGCCGGGTGGCAATAAAGCCAATAAAAAGCTGCTATCAAAGTGGAAGACTTCAATACGCAAGACTTTCGCCCAACTGCCGAGTAACAGGTCCGCACCATCAAAGAGTGTGCCTTTACCAATGATTTCACGTAATGCGCCAAGTACGGCAAGTACAGAGGTCATACCTAACCCCATCCAAAAGCCATCTAAGGCGGAAGGCAATACGTCATTTTTGGAGGCAAATGCTTCAGCACGACCAATGATGATACAGTTGGTCACTATGAGTGGGATAAAAATACCCAGTGATAGGTAAAGGCCATAAGCATAGGCGTTCATTAGTAACTGAACGCAAGTCACCAGTCCCGCAATGATCATCACGAAAACAGGAATACGTACGTCTTTAGGAACATACTCACGAACCAATGAAACAGCAACGTTTGAGCTTACCAAGACCAATAAGGTAGCTAAACCTAAACCAAGCGCGTTAGTGATGGTGGACGACACGGCGAGCAGTGGGCATAAACCAAGCAATTGAACCAATGCTGGGTTATTGTCCCACATGCCATTTTTCATTAGCATTCTATTGTCGTTCATCTCATTTCACCTCACAGTGTTGTGCTTGGCTAAACAGTTCATCACGATGCTCATTGACATACTGTACCGTATTTTTCACCGCTTTGACTACTGCTCGAGGAGTGATGGTTGCTCCAGTAAATTGGTCGAATTGGCCGCCATCTTTACGTACTTTCCATGAGTCTAGGTTTTCCGGCGTCACTTGTTTACCAGTAAAACCTAAAATCCAATTACTGACTCGAAGATCGATTCTGTCGCCAAGTCCTGGTGTCTCTTGGTGAGAAAGAACTCGAGTGCCAGTGATAACACCTTGAGCATTGATACCGACAATGATTTTAATCGCGCCGCTGTAACCATCTGGAGCGATTGATTCGATGGCAATACCCGTAGGTTTACCTTGGAATGTTGCGATGTATGCCGGCATAGAATCTGCGGTTCCAAGTTCTGGTGCGGATACATAAGTACAGGTATTGGCGAGTTCATTATCGTGAAGCTTTGGTGGAATCACCTGATTCAAAACAGACAAAAGCTGAGCTTTTTCTTGTTCTTTTATTTGGCTTGACGTTAGATAATTGGTTAGCGCAACCACGCCTGTTGAAAGACAGGCGAAAATGGCGAGGGTTAAACCGTTTTTGCTAATCGCTTTTAACATGAATGTTCTCAGTGCCCGTAAGTTCTTGGTTTGGTGTAATAATCGATCATGGGTACGCACATGTTGGCGAGCAACACGGCGAACGCCACGCCGTCAGGGAAACCTCCCCAACTGCGAATGATGACTACCATAGCGCCGATAAAGGCTCCGTAAATCAGGCGACCTTTATTGGTGGTTGATGCCGTCACTGGGTCAGTCGCGATAAAGAAAGCGCCGAGCATCGTTGCACCAGATAATAGGTGAATGAGCGGCGAGGCGGTCGTTCCGTGTGTGGCGAACGTTGCAATAATACTGGTGACAAGCACACCACCTAAGAAAGCGACTGGAATGTGCCAATTGATAATGCGCAGACGCAGCAAAATTAACCCGCCGACTAAGTAAGCGATATTGACCCATTCCCAACCGAGACCGGCTAACTGGCTAAATTGTGGTTGGTTAAGTGCTTGAGTCATGCTGTGACCCGCTTTGATTGACGTTTTGATCGCATCTAAAGGTGTTGCCATTGTGATGCCATCGATACCGGTACGAATTTGTTGTAGTGACAGGCCATCAACGGAGAAACCAGTAAAGATCAATGATAGTGAATCGCTCAACGATACGCTTTCAGGGGCAAGTTGAGTCGGTGACATCCAACTGGTCATCTGTACTGGAAATGAGATAAGCAAGACCACATAACCGACCATCGCAGGGTTAAATGGGTTTTGACCTAATCCGCCGTATAACTGTTTACTGATGAGAATCGCAAAAAGTAGACCAATAAAGATCACCCACCAAGGAGAGAGTGGCGGAATGGCGATAGCTAATAACCATGCAGTCACTAGAGCACTAAAATCCCCTAACGATGCAGCAATAGGTCGACGTCGCAATTTCATCACAATGGCTTCGATTGCTAACGCAACCGAAATACCAAAAACGACTTGAATCAAAGTACCGTAACCAAAGAAGTAAGTTTGCACACCAAGACCAGGTAGAGCGCAAAGTGCTACCCACTTCATGATGTCAGCGGTGCGACGCTTAACATGGGTATGCGGCGAACTAGCTATAAAAAAGGCCACTAGTCGTTCTCCTCAGATTGATTATCTTGTTGTTTTTGGGCAGCTTTACGCGCTTTAGCGCGAGCAATAGCTGCGGCGACGGCAGCTTTCTTCGGATCTTCTGCTTCAGGTTGAGTCGGCGTTTGTGTCACTGCACTGTCATCGGATGGCTCGGTTTGCTGAGCGGCTTTACGCGCTTTAGCACGAGCAATGGCAGCGGCGACGGCAGCTTTCTTCGGATCTTCTGCTTCAGGTTGAGTCGGCGTTTGTGTCACTGCGCTGTCATCGGATGGCTCGGTTTGCTGAGCGGCTTTACGCGCTTTAGCACGAGCAATGGCAGCGGCGACGGCAGCTTTCTTCGGATCTTCTGCTTCAGGTTGAGTCGGCGTTTGTGTCACTGCACTGTCATCGGATGGCTCGGTTTGCTGAGCTGCTTTGCGCGCTTTAGCACGAGCAATGGCAGCAGCGACGGCAGCTTTCTTCGGATCTTCTGCTTCCGCTTCAGGTTGAGTCGACGTTTGTGTCACTGCGCTATCATCGGATGGCTCGGTTTGCTGAGCGGCTTTACGCGCTTTAGCACGAGCAATGGCAGCAGCGACGGCAGCTTTCTTCGGATCTTCTGCTTCCGCTTCAGGTTGAGTCGACGTTTGTGTCACTGCGCTATCATCGGATGGCTCGGTTTGCTGAGCGACTTTACGCGCTTTAGCGCGAGCAATAGCTGCGGCGACGGCAGCTTTCTTCGGATCTTCTGCTTCCGCTTCAGGTTGAGTCGGCGTTTGTGTTACTGCGCTATCATCGGATGGCTCGGTTTGCTGAGCGGCTTTACGCGCTTTAGCGCGAGCAATAGCTGCGGCGACGGCAGCTTTCTTCGGATCTTCCGCTTCAGGTTGAGTCGGCGTTTGTGTTACTGCGTTATCATCGGATGGCTCGGTTTGCTGAGCGGCTTTACGCGCTTTAGCACGAGCAATGGCAGCGGCTACAGACGCTTTCTTATCTTCGTCTGGATTGCTAACATCAGCGTTTGTTGCTTCTTCAGCGGCCTTCTGTGCTTTGCGCTCTCTGGCTTGGCGTTTACGTTCTTCACGTAATTTGGCCATTTCACTGTTATCTGGTTCTTGTGCCCCCGATTGCATCGCTTGAGCTTGCTTTGCTTTCGCTTTAGCAATCGCGGCTGCAACAGCTGGTTTCACGGTTTTTTCTGCTGCTGGTTGTGCTTTTTGCGCCTGCACACGAGCAATAGCAGCAGCAATGGCATCATCACCACCAGATGATTTTTTCATTTCTGAACGACGATTTTCCGCGGCTTTTTTGAAGCGGTTTTCGCGTTCTTCTTTTTCTCGTTCAAGGCGAGCTTTTTTCTCTTCAAAGCGCTGTTTCGCACGCTCGGCAGCTTCCGCTTCGATACGGCGTGAACGAATTTCTGCTTTGGCTTGTCTGTAGTATTGAACGAGAGGTATGTCACTTGGGCACACATAAGCACATGCACCACATTCAATACACTCTTTTAAATTAAGTTCTTCACACTTGTCGTATTCTTCTGCCTTGGCGTGCCAGTACAATTGTTGGGGCAGTAAGGAGACCGGGCAGGCATCGGCACAGGCGCTACAGCGAATGCAAGAAAGTTCTGGGCGTGCTGGCGCAATCTCACGACGTGTCGGAGCCAAAATACAGTTCGCGATTTTGGTAATGGGTACTTGTGCATGTGGCAACGTGAAGCCCATGAGTGGCCCACCCATAATAAGGCGAGGCATTTTTCTGTCGGCTTTATGACCAAATTCGTCTAATAACGATTGAATTGGTGTACCTAATAGTGCCCATACGTTACGTTGGCGCTTAAACGCTTTGCCGGTTAAGGTAACCACACGGCGAATCAATGGTTCATCGTCAATCACTGCACGTTTAATCGCTTGAATTGTACCAACGTTTAACACCATCTGGCCGATGTCGGTCGAGCGACCACCGCTCGGTACTTCCAAGTTGGTGAGAATTTTGATCAGTTGTTTAGCGCCACCGGAAGGGTACTTGGTTGGCACCACGCGAATGACAATGTTTTCTTCGTGTTCTGCTGCTTTTTGCAGAGCGGCAATCGCTTGTGGTTTATTGTCTTCAATGCCAATGATCGACATTTTTGGGGCCAAAATGTGCTCTACGACTTTGATTCCAGCAATGATCTCTTCGGCATGTTCGCGCATCAACATATCATCGGCAGTAATGTAGGGTTCACATTCGGCAGCATTCACCACCAGCATCTCTATTTTTGACTGACCAGATTCTATTTTGCGCGCGGTCGGGAAACCTGCACCACCCATACCTGAGATCCCTGCTTGGCGAACCTTTTCAATGAGATCTTCTGGCGATGTTTGGGTGTAATCGGGCATCGGGTTACGTTCACACCACGTATCCTTAAAGTCAGGTGCGATGATGATGCAAGGTTCTGTTAAGCCCGATGGGTGGGCAACGGTACGTTGCTCTATCGCAACGACGGTGCCAGAGGTTGGGGCGTGAACGGGTACCGTAAATGCCGTGTTACACTTAGTCAGAGGCTGGCCTTTCAACACATAGCTGCCAGGCTCAACAATTAGATCGCCTGCTTTACCAATGTGTTGTTTGATGGGCAGAATTAATTCGCTCGGAATCTTAGCTTGGACTAAGTTATCTCGAGTCGACTGGGTTTTATTCTCTGGTGGGTGAATACCGCCGGGAAAGTCCCATAATTTACCGGATTTGATCTGTTCGATTAATGACAACATACCAGCCCTTACTTCACGCTTTTCTGAGCGTGCTGCTCAGTATCGGTAACATTAACAACAGGAATTGCATTTAACTGCCATTTCCAACTATCGGTTGTAACGGACAGTGGAATCATCTCAATACAATCGGTAGGGCATGGGGCTACACATAAATCACAACCGGTACATTCGTCTTTAATGACGGTGTGCACGGCTTTGGTCCCACCCACAATGGCATCTACAGGACATGCTTGGATACACTTGGTACAACCGATGCACATGTCTTCATGAATAAAGGCAACTTTTTTGACGTTTTCTGAGAGGTCGTGTGCCGATTCTTGCACCTCTACCCCCATTAGGTCGGCGAGTTTTTCAATCGTCGCTTGTCCACCTGGAGGGCATTTGTTTATTTGATCACCATTGGCTATTGCCTCAGCGTAAGGGCGACAGCCAGGATAACCGCACTGACCACATTGGGTTTGTGGCAAAATAGCGTCAATCTGATCAACGATAGGGTCGGCTTCGACTTTGAATCGCACCGATGCAAAACCTAGAATCGCTCCAAATATCGCGGCGAGAACAGCGAGAGCGATGACGGCAATTAAGATGGTATTCATTACAATTTCACCAACCCGGTAAAGCCCATAAAGGCTAGCGACATCAATCCGGCAGTGATCATTGCGATAGAAGCACCTTTAAATGGTGCTGGCACATCGGCAACATTGATTCTTTCACGCATTGAGGCAAATAAAATCAACACGAGGGAGAAGCCGACGGCTGCGCCGAATCCATAAATAATCGATTCGATAAAATTGTGGTTTTCGTTGACGTTCAATAACGCTACCCCAAGCACCGCACAGTTGGTGGTGATCAGCGGCAAGAAAATACCAAGCAGACGATAGAGAGTCGGACTTGTTTTGTGCACGACCATTTCAGTAAATTGCACAACAACGGCAATCACCAAGATGAAACTCATGGTACGAAGATAGTCTATCCCAAGTGGTCGGAGGATGTAGGTTTCTACTAAATACGAACACACGGAAGCGAGAGTTAAGACAAACGTGGTTGCCAACCCCATACCTATTGCTGTTTCCAGCTTTTTCGACACGCCCATAAAAGGGCATAAGCCCAAGAATTTTACCAGTACAAAATTGTTAACCAGCACAGTACCGATTAACAACAACACATATTCGGTCATAGTTATTTAAGAGTGTTATTCCGATCCCCGCATTATCCAGTTTTGTCACCTCAATAACAACCAAGGAAAGATAAGGTTTTATATGGCAGGATAAAAACCAGCCACATACGTGATCAAATATGATCATAGTTAAACAAAAGGTTAAATGTAAATAGGAATGGCTATGCCGCAAGCAAAAGTAACGAGCGGGAGATATGAAAGAACGTGGTATAAAAAGAAGATACGTTACAGGCTGAAGCCTGTAATGGTAGGAGAATGCGGTTGTGATATCGAGCAATAGAGAGACATAAAACTCCCTACTGCTCATGTTGAAATGGTGATTTACTCGTTAAACGTAAAAACGATTAAAAATAGTAAGCCGTTGATACGTTTAATGAGGCTGCATTGGCGAAGCTATCTATCTGATATTTGACGTTGGCACCGACACTCAGTTGAGGGAGTACTTTATATTCAGTGCCCACAGCTACCAAGCCACCCCATTCTTTAGTGCTAGCGGCTTGGTAAGATAATGAGTTATTGATTTCTACATCGTCATTGGTCACTAACTCTAACTCTTCTGATTTACTTGCATTGGATTTGTACTCGGTATACGTCACTCCAGTTTTCAATTTGAGGCTCCATTTGTCGTTCATTGCAAACGTGTAAACGGGGGTTAGAGAGAACTGTTTTGCCTTAATCGAGGAATCCCAATCCATTTCATGGGTATAATTTTGTCCATTACGGTCAACAACGCCTAAGTTGCTTGAACGGCTGTCTTCGAGTTCATATTGCTGATAACCCAGTTCGATAGCCCAAGTATCATTGAACGCGTAACCGACTAATATACCCGTGAAGTTTTCTTCAAGATCAGGATTAAGAGTGACATTATCTGCTGAAAATTGAGGTTCATAATCGTGGTCTACGGAACCAAAACCATATTCAAGGCCGATGTAGGGCGCAGCGGTAGCTGAAATAGGGCTAATCAGTAATACAGCAAGTAACGTTTTTTTCATTTTAGATTCTCAAGTAGTTGTTGTTGCTGAGAATCTTATGCAACCAAACGTGAAATAATCGTGAAGTTTTTACTCACATATACATGTGCGTTTTCAGTGAATACAACTCGTCTTTTGGCTATAGAGCTATTTTAAAAATTAACAGTAGATACAAAATGTTGGCCATCGTTATGGGTGCTGAAATCCCATTGCATACGTTCACAAATTCTTTCAACGATAGCTAATCCACAGCCATAACCCGCTTGGTAAGTCCCGTTGCCAGCGTGAAAATTCGCTATGCGCAATTGAGATTGATTTAACACTATATCCACATCGCCCATGCTGTAACTGAAAGCATTCTTTACTAAGTTATTGATGACAATAACAATGAATGCGAATGGTGCTTCAACAATATGAGGGGTGTTTGTTGTTATGTTGAGTTGATAAGCTGCATTCTGTTTTAAAAATAGCGGCTCAAGTTGTGCCAATTGGGAGGTTAATGTCTGTGTAAGTGAATGGCTGCCATAGCTACAGCGCTCGATAGTCTCCTTGCCTAATAAGAGAAAGGCTTCAGTGAGTATCTTCATTTCGTCGCTGGCATCCTCGATTCTTTTGATCGCTTTATGGGCAACTTTCGGCAGGTCAGGGACCTTGTCGAGCAGTTCCGCCGAGCCCTGAATCACCATGATAGGGGTTCGAAGTTCATGGGAAGCAAAACGGCTAAACTCCTTCTCGCGCTGAAAGTAATGCGCAATATTTTGCTTACTCTGTAGCAATGCTTGCTCAATCTTACGCGTTTCTACGAAGTGGGTATCGATAGAAAAATCATCATGATCGGGAGACATTTGTGCGATTTTGTCTTCCACCTGCAATAACGGTTTGGATATTGCTCGTACCATGTAACTACCATAACCAAATATCATGATGGATAAGAGGCTGCCGATAAGAAAGGTGTAGTGATGTAAATTATCTTCATATTCATCTAAGTAGTCATCTGCATCGTCTTGAAACAGTAGATACATTAAACCTTGTCCGGAAGGATGAAGGAATACAATAAAGTGTTTATCTTCTTTACCGAGAAGATGTTCGTAGAATCCTGGTTGTTGATATTGGTTTAACCAATCAGGTAGGGCTTGTTGATTCCAATAGGTTTTGAATTCTTTTGGGTTAGGCAGTGGTGCACGCTCTCCTTGTTGATGATAAAGCTGGACATAAGCGGTTGCTTCTGTATCTAACCAGTGATGTAAACTGATTCGTTCGAGCTGAAATTCAGCCACATAGATAACGGTCCAAAACAACAGAAACATGGCAAAGGTGACAACACCAAAACTAAGACGAATGGTGCGATAGATACTGATTTTTTTCTCAGTGCTTAAGTCGGTAGCCTTGGCCATGAATCGTCTCCAGTCGTGAGTGTTCAAATCCTCGGTCTAAAGAGGTGCGTAAACCGTAAATGTGGCTTCTTAGCGCATCACTGTTGGGCAATTCATCTCCCCAAATAGCCGTAATGATGTGTTGGCGACTGACTATCGATGCCGAGTTTTGCAGTAATAGCTTGAGAATCTGCAATTGAATTCGACTCAATTTGATAGCGCGACCTGAGCGGGTGACCGTTTCTGTTTGCGTACAATATTCAATATCCGCAAAGGTGAGTTTGCCTGTATCCAGTCTTGGCCCCCGAATAGATAGTGCTTGTAGGCGCAGATAGAGTTCTTCCATGGCAAATGGCTTTAACAAGTAATCATCACCGCCAGCTTTGAACGCTGCCATCTTGTCTTCTAGCGTGTCTTTGGCAGTTAAAAATAGTGTTGGAGTGTGGCAGAGCAGCTCTGCTCGCAATGTTTTTACCGCTTTAATGCCATCCATTTTGGGCATCATGACATCCATGATAATGACATCGTAGTGATTCTCTTTAAGCATGTGGATAGCGGCTTCACCGTGGTAGGCGCAATCAACAATAACCCCCATCATTTCAAGATAATCACCGATGGTTTCAATGACGTTGGGACTATCGTCAACGATCAATACTTTCATATTTTCCATTGCAAATTGTTTAATATTGATTGAAAAAATATCACGATACCTGAGCAATAACTTAGTTAAATATCTTATAAATTTGATAAATATCGGATAGTTAGTGTCGTTGACTTGAAAATATGAGCAATTTAGGCGGTGGCAAGAATGAACTGGGTAGGGGGAAAGGATAACGAAAGAAGATTTGTTGCGTATTATTTGGATTTTGTAGCGAGTCGTACGCAGATACAAAAAAAGACGCCCTAGGACGTCTTTCTTCTTAAATTTGGCTCCCCCTGCAAGACTTGAACTTGCGACATACGGATTAACAGTCCGCCGTTCTACCGACTGAACTAAGGGGGAATTACTTAATGCGGAGCGAATCTTAACGATACCACTTGGCGATGTCAACAATTGCTATTGAAAAATTTAAAGTTTTTTCTTAAATAAAAGCTTTACTTTTCTGTAGCCCTTATCCCATCTGAGCTAGGTTTACTTATCCACTAAAATTGTGGATAACCATGTTAATTGTTTTTGGGTAATTAGCTTTTGATTAAAATGTGACTTGTGAGTAAATTGACAATTAACGCTATTTTTACACCTAAGTTGTTGTTATTTAGTTTGTTATCTTACTTAACCACAATTAATTCAAGGTTGGGTGTGTTGGATCGAAAATGTTATGAAAATGTCAATTTTAGAAAAATTGGGGAAAAACCGTGGATTGTTTTATGTGATTTTTAGGTGGGGAAACCGCAGAGGGGCACGGATAATAACAGACATGATTTTATTAATCTAGGTCTATTCGAGGCTTTTTTTTGCCAATATTGAAAACTATTTTTGTCACTGTTTTTCTGTGCGGTTTTCTTGACTATTTTTTGTTCTTATCCGTTTGGCGAAAGAACAACTTGCCATAAATGGAGACTAACAGCGACAATAGTGATAAGCGAATAAAAGAGAGTTAGGAACTATGAATAAAGCGTTTGAGTTGGTCTCTGACTATCAACCGTCGGGGGATCAACCTACAGCGATTCAAGCTTTATTAGAAGGGTTGGATGCTGGATTGGCCCATCAAACCTTACTCGGGGTCACAGGATCGGGTAAAACCTTTACCTTAGCGAATGTGATTGCTCAAGCAGAGCGGCCGACAATATTGCTCGCTCCCAACAAAACACTTGCCGCCCAATTGTATGGAGAGATGAAAAGCTTTTTCCCTAAAAATGCGGTTGAGTATTTTGTCTCTTACTACGATTACTATCAACCAGAAGCTTATGTGCCGACCACGGACACCTTTATTGAAAAAGATGCCTCGGTTAATGCGCATATCGAACAAATGCGTTTATCGGCAACTAAAGCCCTACTTGAACGTAAAGATGCGATCATTGTGGCTTCAGTTTCCGCTATTTATGGTCTAGGCGATCCCGACTCTTATTTAAAGATGATGTTGCATTTACGTCGTGGCGATGTAGTTGAGCAGCGAGATATGCTCAGACGGTTAGCGGAGCTGCAGTATTCTCGTAACGATATCGGTTTTGAACGTGGCCAATTTCGTGTCCGTGGTGAGGTCATCGATATATTCCCTGCAGAATCTGAACAAGATGCGGTGCGCATTGAGATGTTTGATGATGAAGTGGACTGCATTAGCGTTTTTGACCCATTAACGGGGGTGGTGAAGCAGCGTGATTTACCACGCTATACTATCTATCCCAAGACCCATTACGTTACGCCACGTGATCGTATCCTTGAAGCGATAGAAAATATCAAAGTCGAGTTGGAAGCGCGCAAGAAGTACCTGCTCGATAACAACAAGCTACTTGAAGAGCAGCGAATCAGTCAGCGCACGCAATTTGATATCGAAATGATGAATGAATTGGGCTTTTGTTCTGGAATTGAAAACTATTCGAGATACCTCAGTGGACGAGCTGAAGGTGAGCCGCCTCCAACGCTATTTGACTATTTGCCCCATGATGGATTGTTGGTCATTGACGAATCTCACGTGACTGTGCCCCAAATCGGCGCGATGTTTAAAGGGGATCGTTCTCGGAAAGAAACCCTAGTGGAATACGGCTTTCGTTTACCCTCAGCGCTGGATAACCGGCCATTAAAATTTGATGAGTTTGAAGCGTTAGCTCCTCAAACTGTCTTTGTTTCGGCAACGCCAGGCAATTATGAGTTAGAGAAATCGGGCGGCGATATTGTCGATCAGGTGGTGCGTCCTACCGGCTTGCTTGATCCGATATTGGAAGTTCGCCCTGTGGCTACGCAGGTAGATGATTTATTGTCTGAGATTCGCCTGCGAGCGGCACAAGATGAGCGAGTCTTGGTGACCACATTAACGAAACGTATGGCAGAAGATTTAACAGAATATCTGCATGAACATGACGTAAAAGTGCGTTATTTGCATTCAGATATAGATACGGTTGAACGTGTTGAAATCATTCGTGATTTGCGCCTTGGTGAGTTTGACGTGCTGGTGGGCATCAACTTGTTACGAGAAGGTTTGGATATGCCAGAAGTCTCTTTAGTGGCTATCCTTGATGCAGACAAAGAAGGTTTTTTACGTTCTGAACGATCTTTGATTCAGACTATTGGACGTGCTGCGCGTAATATTAAAGGTAAAGCAATACTTTACGCCGACAAGGTGACTAAATCGATGCGCAAGGCGATGGATGAAACGGATCGCCGTCGTGAAAAGCAACAAGCGTATAACGAAAAAATGGGTATTGTCCCACAAGCCTTAAAACGCAACGTTAAAGACATCATGGAACTTGGTGACGTGACTAAATCACGGCAGCAAAAATCGCAGAAATTGGTGCCGTTGAACAAAGTTGCAGAAACATCTGGAAGCTACGACATATTAACGCCACAACAGTTGGATAAAGAGATTGGTAAACTTGAAGCGAAGATGTATAAGCATGCACAAGATTTAGAATTTGAACTGGCTGCTCAAATTCGTGATGAAATTGAAGCATTGCGGACAAAATTTATCGCCAATAGTTAAAAATTGTGTTTAATGTGGCGCCGCGCAGGCAAAAAAATAGCCAATAGAAATAGGCTCTATTGGCTTTAATTCTGTGAATAATAAATTCACTAACAACGTCAGTTGGCTAGGTGACTCTTGCGAGTCAATTATATTAATGCATAACCTATGCCAACTTTAAATCACTAAAAAATGTGATGATATTGCGATAAATGGTCAAAAATGGAATTGCGATTTGCAAAATGCAATTCTTAATGCGATTATTATGAGCAAAATGCAAATAAAACAGTAACGGCTAGGTTATGCAATTAGAATACCCAACTCAAAAAGCAAAATATCTGCTCATGGTTGAGGATACCGCATCGGTAGCGGCACTGTACCGTTCTTATCTATTGCCTTTAGAAATTGATATTAAGGTGGTAGGGACTGGACGAGAAGCTATCGAAAGTATTGCTCAACGAGAGCCGGACTTGATCCTTCTTGACTTACGTTTACCGGATATGACTGGTATGGACGTATTACATGCAGTAAAACTCAAGCATCCAGATGTGCCAGTGGTCTTTATGACGGCGCATGGCTCGATAGATACTGCTGTAGAAGCAATGCGACATGGCGCAAAAGACTTCTTAATCAAACCCTGCGAAGCAGACCGCTTACGTGTCACAGTGAACAACGCAATTCGTAAAGCAAGTAAGCTTAAGAATGAAACGGATGACCCGCGTGAACAAAATTACCAAGGTTTTATCGGTAGTAGTCAGACCATGCAAGCAGTTTACCGAACTATCGACTCTGCGGCATCGAGTAAGGCAAGTATCTTTATTACGGGTGAAAGTGGTACTGGTAAAGAAGTGTGTGCTGAGGCTGTTCATGCGGCGAGTAAACGGGGCGATAAACCTTTTATTGCGATTAACTGTGCAGCGATTCCCAAAGACTTGATCGAAAGTGAACTGTTTGGTCATGTGAAAGGCGCATTTACTGGCGCTGCAACGGATCGCCAAGGGGCGGCAGAGGCTGCCGATGGTGGTACGCTGTTTTTGGATGAATTGTGCGAAATGGATTTGGATCTGCAAACCAAATTACTGCGCTTTATCCAAACTGGCACCTTCCAGAAGGTAGGCTCTTCTAAAATGAAGAGCGTTGATGTGCGTTTTGTTTGTGCAACTAACCGTGACCCATGGAAAGAGGTCCAAGAAGGTCGCTTCCGAGAAGATTTGTACTATCGTTTATACGTTATCCCGTTGCACTTACCACCACTGCGCGAACGTGGTGATGATGTGATTGAAATTGCTTACTCATTGCTTGGCTTTATGTCAAAAGAGGAGGGCAAAGGGTTTGTTCGTCTTTCATCAGAAGTTGTCGAGCGATTCCAGCATTATGGTTGGCCAGGTAACGTGCGGCAGTTGCAAAACGTATTACGAAATGTGGTGGTATTAAATGAGGGTCGTGAAATTACCCTCAATATGTTACCGCCACCGTTAAACCGTCCCATAGAACCTCGCGTAGAAGTGATCTCTGAAAAAGTAGAAAGCGGCACATTATCAGTACACGATATTTTTCCGTTATGGTTAACAGAAAAACAGGCTATCGAGAAAGCGATTGAAGCTTGTGATGGCAATATTCCTAAAGCTGCGGGGTATTTGGATGTCAGTCCATCAACTATTTACCGCAAGTTACAAAGCTGGAATGAAAAAGAAAAAGAGAAGGAAAAATAATCACTTATGGACTTTCTAAATCAAGGTAAAATCGATGGTTTAGCACAGGAAATTGGTCAAGAAAATGTTCCTGTGTTGTTGGAAATTTTTCTTGGTGAATTAACCAGTTATGAGCAGCAACTTAGCCAAATTAGTGGTGCTGAAAAATATGAATATCTAAAAGAGATTAGCCATGCTTTAAAGAGCAGTGCCGCCAGTTTTGGTGCAGATCGCTTGTGTGCTAAAGCGGTAGAAATAGATGGTATGGTTAAACTCGGCTTAGACTTCGATGTTGATGTAGAAGCCGAGTCTGTATTGGAGTTGCTAAAAGCGACCTTTACGCGTTATCAGCAGTTATTGCCTTAATTGTTCTTCAATCACCTCTTGTAGCTTGGTTCTGTCATGGCGCCAAGCTCGGTTGGGTGAGGCTAATTCGCGAGTTACACAATTCCAAAGAGTATCCAATTCTGGATGGGCTGTTTCACCGATGACCACATCGATTTTACGTGCTCTGAACGAACGTTCACACCACTCTAATTTTTGCTTGAGTGACATTCGGCCTGCAGGGCCAAACTCAGGCGACAAATTTTCAATAAAAATCAGTTTGGCGTTATGATTAGTCGCAATCGCATTAGCAATTTCTGGCAACAGTAACGGTGGCATCAAGCTGGTTAAGAAGCTACCTGGTCCTAATATAATGGCATCCGCCTCACTGATCGCCAAAGTCGCTTCTTTGGTTGCAGGAACCTCCGGTTCAAGATCAAGACGAATTAAATCCCCCTCCATTTCATCAACATTCGTCTCACCTGTTACACGAAGACCCTCTTTAGATAGAGCTGTTAGGTCGGATGGGTGTTCTGACATTGGCACGATGCGTACATCAACTTTCAGCATATTCCGAATAAGATTAATGGCGTCAAGTGGTCTTACCGACAGGTTATCGAGTGCTGTCAGCATCAGGTTACCTAGGTTATGACCATTAAGTTCACCAGAACCTTTGAAGCGATATTCAAACATCATTGAGCTTATCGAAGGTTCGGTAATCAACTGATTAATACAATTACGCGTATCACCCCAAGCGATACCGCCTTGGCAGTTTCGAATTCGTCCCGTCGAACCGCCATTATCGGTAGTGGTGACTATTCCAGTGGCATTTTCGCCAAAACTTTTTAGTGCCGCTAACACACGGCCAAGACCATGGCCACCGCCAATCGCGACGACTTTGTAACTACGATGTAAGGTCATTGATTCTGCTTGGTTAACGAAGGTGAGCACAATGTAGGTCATTTCTTTAACAAGCGGTATCGCTTTGCCAAAAAAGTGAGGTAGGGGCGATCTTTTTTTCGTTTAAAGGGTGGAAAGATATACAGATTTTAAGTATTTTAGCCGCAGCTACTTTTTGTGTGACTGTTCATGTTGTGCAATCAGTTGCCATAACTCCGAGCTTCATCACCTAAGTCTAACGCTGATATGGTGCTGCAGCCAGTGGCAATAATGCCACGAGGGCACGATGAGAAATGATGGTGCCTCCCGTGTTTGGAAAGGTGTTTCGTGGCGCAACAATTTCAAGATCGATTTGAACGTAAATTCTATTATTTGCGTTTGTCTGTTACAGATGTCTGTAACTTTAAATGTACTTACTGTCTTCCTGATGGCTATCAGCCTTCGGGCCAGCGTAACTCATCCTTTATTACTCTACCAGAGATCAAACGTGTGGTTCATGCGTTTGCTAACTGTGGTACGTCTAAAGTGCGTATTACCGGAGGGGAGCCAACTTTACGGAAAGATTTTACCGATATTATTGATGTCGTCGCTCAGACGCCAGGTATCGAAAAAGTGGCGACCACGACCAATGGTTACCGAATGGAAAAACAGGTTGGAGAATGGCGCGAAGCGGGTTTAACCCACATTAATGTCAGCGTAGATAGTCTCGACCCGAGAATGTTCCATCAAATCACTGGTCAAAACCGCTTTCACCAAGTGATGGCTGGTATTGACCGAGCGTTTGAAGTTGGGTATCAGCAGGTTAAAGTCAATGTTGTCTTGATGAAGCACCTCAATCATCAAGAGTTACCGCAATTTTTGCAATGGATAAAACAACGTCCTATTCAGTTGCGGTTTATTGAGTTGATGCAAACAGGCGAGATGGATGATCTGTTTAACCAGCATCATGTTTCTGGTACATCAATACGAAACTTTTTGATCGCTAATGGTTGGATTCTTAAAGCACGTGGTCATAACGATGGTCCTGCGCAAGTCTTTGTCCATGCAGACTATCAAGGCGAAATTGGCTTGATTATGCCTTACGAAAAGCACTTTTGTGAAAGCTGCAATCGTTTAAGAATTTCAGCGATGGGCAAGCTTCACTTGTGTTTATTTGGTGAAGAAGGCGTGGAATTACGCGATCTAATGCAAGCCGATGAGCAGCAATATGCTCTGATTCAACGTATCCAATCACACTTACAAACCAAGTCGGTGAGCCATTTTCTGCATGATGGAAATACTGGTATGACACCTCATTTGGCGTCTATTGGCGGCTAACAAATTGATGCTTTTGTTTGAGGCAAAAGCACCGTGGAATAATCTGAATAATTAAAGGTGAACTTATGGGTCACGCAGCTAGCGAATTTCAACCGGCGAACATCGCCGTTCTGACTGTATCTGATACTCGTACTGAAGAAAACGATACATCTGGCCAGTATTTTGTCGAACAACTTAAAGACGCTGGTCACCATCTTGCAGACAAAAAAATAGTTATTGATGACATCTATCAGATTCGCGCTGTGATTTCACAGTGGATTGCAGATGAAAACGTACAAGTGGTATTGATTACAGGCGGAACAGGTTTTACTTCTCGTGATAGCACTCCTGAAGCAATTAAGCCGCTGTTTGATAAAGAAGTCGAAGGGTTTGGTGAGTTGTTCCGTGCTATCTCTTATGAAGAAATTGGCACTTCAACGATTCAGTCTCGTGCTGTCGCAGGTTTTGCCAACCACACGGTTATTTTTGCCATGCCAGGTTCCACTGGAGCTTGCCGTACTGGTTGGACGAAAATTATTAAAGATCAGTTGGATGCGACTCATCGTCCATGTAACTTCATGCCTCACCTATAAGAGGAGCATGGGATGAACCAATTTACACATATTAATGCTTCTGGCGAAGCAAACATGGTTGATGTGTCAGCGAAGGCCGAAACGGTTCGTGAAGCGCGCGCTGAAGCATTTGTCCAAATGGCACCAGAAACATTGGCTATGATCGTTTCTGGTCAGCATCACAAAGGTGATGTGTTTGCGACGGCACGTATTGCCGGGATTCAAGCGGCGAAGAAAACGTGGGACTTGATTCCTCTGTGCCATCCTTTGTTGCTTTCTAAAGTCGAAGTGCACTTAGAGGCAATAACAGCAGAAAACAAAGTTCGCATTGAATCAGTGTGCAAGTTGGCCGGTAAAACAGGCGTTGAGATGGAAGCGTTAACGGCCGCATCGGTCGCTGCCCTCACTATCTACGATATGTGTAAAGCGGTGCAAAAAGACATGGTGATTGAACATGTCCGTTTATTGGAAAAAACCGGTGGTAAGTCTGGTCACTTTAAGGCGGAATTATGATTAAAGTGCTATTTTTCGCCCAAACTCGTGAGTTGGTTGGCCGTGATAGCCTTGAACTTGAGAACCAATTTTCTACGGTAGATGATTTGCGTGTTTATTTATCTGAACAACCGGGAAAGTGGTCTTTAGCGATGGAGGCCGGCAAATTGCTAGCCGCAGTGAACCAATCGATTGTTCCTATGACTCAAGGTCTATGTGATGGGGATGAAGTGGCGTTTTTCCCGCCGGTGACAGGAGGTTAAAATGGAGCTTAAAGTTTCAGTACAAGAGCAGGATTTCTCTTTAGCGGAAGAATACGATGCCCTTGCACAAGGTACTGACGCGGGCGCGATTGTCACCTTCGTTGGCAAAGTTCGAGATATGAATTTAGGCGATGAAGTGCAAGGGTTGCATCTTGAGCACTACCCAGGCATGACTGAAAAGTCGCTCACCGATATCGCCCATCAAGCTGCACAGCGCTGGCCTTTGTTACGGGTTTGCATCATCCATCGTGTTGGTGACATGGATTTGGGTGATCAGATAGTGATGGTTGGAGTGACTAGTGCGCATCGCAGTGCTTCATTTGCTGCCTCTGAGTTCATTATGGATTACTTAAAAACCCAAGCGCCATTTTGGAAGAAAGAGCGCACAACCAGTGAAAATCGTTGGATTGAGTCAAGAGAAAGCGATCAAAAGGCAGCACTGCGCTGGAATGAATAGCAATAAGTGTTGGAAAAATCTCAGTGTTATATAGGCCAAGTGAATAACTTGGCCTTTTTATTGGTAAAACCTATCACATTAATTGATGAATTCCATTTAGCAAAACGCCAAAACTGGTCAACACTTACAGTAACCACAATGGTCGGTTTCTCGCTAAGGAGGCGATTTGCTATGGACTCAATACAAGTTAAAGACTACATGACGTATCAGCCTGTTACGTTCACCCCCGACATGCCGCTGACTGCTGCTCTAGCTAAATTGTTGAAAGCGAATCGGCCCGGAGGTCCTGTCATAGATAAACAAGAACATGTAATAGGCTTTATTTCAGAGCAGGACTTGCTCGATAAAATGGTTAAAGCGAGTTATTTTTGCCAAGATTCTCATCTTGTCTCGGATTGCATGCACACCGAAGTGCTTACGGTGGAACCCGATATGAGTATTATTGAACTAGCGGATTTAATGCAAGTCGGTAAACCCAAGGTGTATCCAGTGGTGCACAACCAAAAATTGGTTGGTTTGATCTCGCGAACGGAAGTGCTCAAAGCAGTAGAAAAAAATCTGGTGAATTGTTTTAAACATCCAGTATAAGGTGTCGGGGCGTAAGCCCCTTTCCTTTTTCTTGGGGAGTGAAAAACTGCTTGACCTTGGAGTTAACTCCAAAGTGTATGCTTGGTAATGTAACTGATAAGGAGTCTTATTTATGTGTACCAAACATACAGATTGCTGCTCAAATCGCAGCGCAAAACCGGAGAAACATCAGGAATCTTGTGCTCATGTCTCACCTAAAATTCTCTCTATTCGTCCTGCCACTGGGAGCGCGGTATCTGGCGCGTTAACCATGGATGCCCAGTCGCTAGAAGGTGGCGGTGGAGACGATGAAGAACCTGCCCGGCGAGGCAGTCTATATCGCTCAAGTTGGCGTGTTATTGGGATGGATTGTCCATCATGTGCGCGTAAAATTGAAAATGCCGTTGGGCAACTCTCCGATATTGTTGCGGCAAAAGTCGTGTTTAGTACGGAAAAATTAGTCGTCGATCATGACCATGAGCAGACGATTACCGCCGTTGAGCAGGCCGTTGGCCGCTCTGGATTTAAGATCGTTTCACTTAGTGCTCCCACTTCAGCGGAGACGTTAACTCAACCTTGGTACCAGCAATCAGATAACCTCAGACTTATTGGGTTAGGTGTGGGGATGTTAGCGGCCTTTGTGGCGAGCTTTTTCTCAGATGCTGTTGCTCAATGGCTTTATGTTTTAACCTGTTTGGCTGGATTACTTCCTATTGCCGTATCGGCGTTTAAATTGGCGAGAGCGGGTACACCTTTCGCTATCGAAATGTTGATGACAGTTGCCGCTTTCGGTGCCCTTTACTTAGGAGAAACCGCTGAGGCGGCAATGGTATTGTGGCTATTTTTAATTGGTGAGCGGTTAGAAGGCTTTGCTGCTGAAAAAGCTCGCAGTGGCGTTCAAGCTTTGATGGCTTTGTTACCAGAAAAAGCGATCAAAATTGTTGATGGACAGCGTGTTGAAACCGAAATCGCCCAGTTGGCTGTTGGAGATATTGTCGAAGTCGGCCCTGGAGGGCGTTTACCTGCTGATGGTTATTTAACGGATGCTTCAGCTAGTATTGACGAAAGTGCTTTAACGGGAGAGTCGATTCCGGTTGAACATGTGCAAGGGGACTCTTTATCTGCAGGCACTGTGGTCATCGATAAAGTGGTGCAGATTAAAGTAACATCGCGCCAAGGGGAAAATGCGATTGATCGTATTTTGCACATGATCGAAGAGGCTGAGTCACGCAAAGCACCATTAGAACGGTTTCTGGAAAAATTCAGCCGTTGGTACACACCTTTGATGATGGTGGTGGCTTTACTTGTGGTGACCATTCCACCGATGTTGTTCGCCCAGCCGTGGGAAACGTGGGTCTATCGTGGTTTGGCGATGTTACTGATTGCTTGTCCATGCGCTTTGGTGATTTCAACACCAGCGGCGATCACATCTGGGTTGGCAATGGCTGCTCGATTGGGTGTGCTCATTAAAGGTGGGGCTGCATTAGAAAAGTTGGCGCATGTTGACCACCTTGCTTTGGATAAAACGGGGACGTTAACGCAGGGCAAACCTCATGTGACTGATGTTATTGGCTTTGATGCTTGGTCTGAGGAACGCATATTAGCCGTGGCTGCTGCCGTGGAAGTTGGCTCAAGCCATCCCCTAGCTCAAGCGGTGATTCAAAAAGCTGAGCACAGTGGATTGATCATAGAGCCCGCTCAACAGCGCAGTGCAATGGTAGGACGGGGCGTTAGTGGTAAAGTGGATCATCAGACAGTCACCTTAATCGCACCAAACCATTATGATAATGCATCGAACCAGGCTCAAGCCTTGGTTAAAACCTTGCAAAGTGAAGGGAAAACCGCGGTTTATGTGACGGTTAATGACCAAATAGCGGGGGTGATAGCATGGCAAGATACCCTGCGTGACGATGCACTCAGTGCCATCGCCAAACTGAAAGAACTTGGCGTTGAGAGCATTATGCTGACTGGCGATCATCAGCGCAGCGCTGCTGCCATTGCAGGCAAATTGGGCATAACTTTCCAAGCGCAGCTTTTACCCGAAAATAAAGTGGCGGGTATTCGAACGTTGGCGAAACAACACAATGTCGCAATGGTTGGCGATGGTATTAATGATGCGCCTGCCATGAAAGAAGCGCATATTGGTATTGCCATGGGTGGTGGTTCGGATGTCGCTTTGGAAACGGCCGATGCAGCGATTACTCACAATCAGCTGATTGAATTGCCGAATATGATTGCGTTGTCCCGAGCAACGATGCGTAATATCAAGCAAAACGTCACGATTGCCTTAGGATTGAAAGCTGTCTTTTTGGTGACCAGTTTATTAGGAATTACAGGGTTGTGGGTTGCGGTATTGGCAGACAGTGGGGCAACCGCCTTAGTTACACTCAACGCGCTACGATTGCTTCGTTATATACCCAAATGACCTCAAGATGCAGACTTCAGAGCTTCATCAACGAGCACAGGTCAAGCTCAATGACGGCAGGAATGGTCATTCCCTTTCAACGTCATTGGGCGCAGAAATGGGCTTGTTGATGAGCTCCCAAGGGGCGAGTTGTATTCGCTCCTATGCTGCGTTACCGATTTTCGACGTAGAATCACTATGTATTCAAATCGGTGCCTTGCCTATAAGCGAATACATTCTCGCTGAAACCGCATCTTGAGGTTACTTGGGTATAAACCCAAGTTCAGCTGATTTTTCTATACTGAAAAGGTGCTGTTAGCAGCACCTTTTTCTTTAGCCATATTGTTCGTATGCGCTGGTTTATTGTGATTTAAATCACGTTATTGTGTAATATTGAAAAATGTTACTGCAGTTTTTGTGATAATCGTCGGCTTTATAATTTGCGTGGTCGGATAAAGTAACCCCGTACCCAATATAAATTAGAGAGCTGAACAAGCCGTAATAGGAGTATCTATGACTCAATCTGTGTTCCATCTTGGTGTAACTCAAGACGACCTTAATGGCGCAACACTGGCCATCATTCCTGGTGACCCTGCGCGTGTAGAAAAAATTGCCAACTTGATGGACAACCCTACCTTTTTAGCCAGCCATCGTGAATACACGGTGTACCGTGCTGAGCTAGACGGTCAATCTGTTGTGGTTTGTTCAACCGGTATTGGTGGTCCATCAACCTCTATCGCTGTTGAAGAATTAGCACAACTTGGTGTGCGTACGTTTTTGCGCGTAGGTACAACAGGTGCAATCCAGCCACATGTGAATGTAGGCGATATGATTGTAACAACAGGTTCTGTGCGTCTTGATGGTGCAAGCCTGCATTTTGCGCCAATGGAATTCCCAGCTGTAGCGGATTTTGATGTTGCGACAGCAATGAAGGCGGCTGCAGTTGAAAGTGGCGCGACTGTTCATACGGGTGTTACAGCGTCGAGTGATACTTTCTATCCTGGTCAAGAGCGTTACGACACCTTTACTGGTCGTGTTGTGCGTCGTTTCCAAGGCTCGATGAAAGAGTGGCAGGATATGGGCGTGCTTAACTTCGAAATGGAATCGGCAACTTTGCTGACCATGTGTGCAAGCTCAGGCTTGAAAGCAGGTTGTGTGGCGGGTGTTATCATTAACCGTACCCAAAAAGAGACGCCAGATCATGAAACGCTAAAACTGGCAGAAACTCGCTCGATTAAGGTGGTTGTTGAAGCTGCTCGCAAGTTGCTGTAATGCGAATTAAATTTTAAACACAAGGCCGCTTTTTGAGCGGCCTTGTGTTTATCTAATGTTTAATAATGAGTTAAATGCATTAACTGGTTTCGACGAAGTGCAATTTGGGAAGCGGTTGGTAAAGTGTCTCTAACAATTCACTCAGCATGTGATCATAGGTGTGAGCAATGGTCAACGAGAGGGCTGATGATATGGCATATAAGTCTTGGCTACTGAGTGATTGCTGCATGTCCTGCCATTTTTTTAATTTCTCTAGCGCTTGTGAGCATGCAGGAGAATCGGTTGTTAAAGCACTAATAATCGATAACTGATTTATTTTTCTTTGTACGGTGGCGACGTAGTGGGTAAAACGACGTTGTCCTTCCATTGTGTCGAGCTCTTCAATACAGATGCGCATTTGGGTTAGCGCATCCATCGCATCAATAATCTGCTGCCAGTTGATATGGTATTCATCACTAAGTGCTTCACGCCCAGATTCGACCAGCCATGCCAACATCACCTCATCAAGCAAAAACATACAGTGGCGAATGGCTTTGCCGTGCACGATTTGATTACGAGCAACGGAGCGTTCTTGCCATTCATTGGTGAGACTTTCGAGTTTACGCTGCAAAATTCGATACATGGGCTTGTTATCGAAATGGGCAATACCAATCAAGTGTTGTGATTGGTTCAAGAGGGCTTGTTGCAGTTCATTAAGTTCAGTACGACGGTCTTCATCAAACATTAGTGCGAGATGTGTTGCATTACGATGTTGTCGACACAGAGCGAGCAATTGACGTAAATCGACGATCAGTTCGTATTTACGCTGCGAGGAAGATTCACGCTGTTTGGAATAGAAAAACATTAGCCCTAAAATGGCCAGAGAGATGATCATAGATAGCAGTACAAACATAACCAACTCCTCCTTGTTAGTCATACCCAACAGTCTGTATAACCATGCAGAGATAATGCCAAAGTAAGAGTAACTTAAAATCAATGGGTTAAATTAAGCCCACCATTATTAACGCACTTTTTTGGTGCGTTTGCGAGGGAAAGGAGCATAAAAAAGCCCCCATAACCATAGGCTATGAGGGCTAGCAATATTCGTCGCCGATTACATAACGCGCATGCCAGGTTGAGCACCTTCATGTGGTTCAAGAATCCACAATTGGTCGCCGCCAGGTCCTGCTGCGAGAATCATGCCTTCAGACATACCAAACTTCATCTTACGAGGTTTTAGGTTTGCCACCATCACAGTGTATTTACCAACCAAGTCTTCTGGTTTGTAAGCTGCTTTAATTCCAGAGAATACTTGGCGAGTTTCACCACCGATATCCAATTGGAATTTAAGTAGTTTGTTTGCCTTAGGCACTTCTTCACAAGAAATGATTTTGGCAATACGCATGTCTACTTTAGCGAAATCATCAAATTCGATTTCGTCTGCGATTGGATCTTTATCCAATTCAGTTTCAGCCGCTTTTGGTGCTGCTGCTTCAAGTTTCGCTTTCTCTGCTGCAGCTTCTTCTTTTGACGATTCAATCATCTCTTCCACATGTTTAGGGTCGATACGATTGAACAGCGCTTTGAATTTGCTGATTTCGTGACCAGTTAGAGGGGTTGCAATACCTTCCCAAGTCAGTTCTTGGTTTAGGAATGCTTCAGTGCGCTGTGCCAGCGCAGGCATGACAGGTTTCAAGTAAGTCATCAATACGCGGAACAAGTTAATGCCCACAGTACAGATGTCTTGTAGATCTTGATCGCGGCCTTCTTCTTTCGCTACAACCCAAGGGGCTTTTTCATCCACGTATTGGTTTGCTTTATCTGCAAGCGCGGTGATTTCACGGATTGCACGACCAAATTCACGTGTTTCGAATAGGTTAGCAATGCGCTCTGCTGCATCAGCAAACTCTTGGTATAGAGCTGGTTCTGCAAAGGTATCTGACAGCTTACCTTCGAAGCGTTTAGTAATGAATCCTGCATTTCGAGACGCAAGGTTCACGATTTTGTTCACTACATCTGCGTTTACACGCTGAGTGAAGTCTTCTAGGTTCAAATCAAGGTCGTCGATGCGGCTATTGAGTTTTGCAGCGTAGTAGTAACGTAGGCACTCAGGATCCAAGTGTTTTAGGTACGTGCTGGCCTTAACGAACGTGCCTTTAGATTTCGACATTTTCGCGCCGTTAACCGTGACGTAGCCGTGTACGAATACGTTGTTTGGTTTACGGTAACCTGCGCCATCGAGCATGGCTGGCCAGAATAGGCTGTGGAAGTAGACAATGTCTTTACCGATGAAATGGTAAAGCTCTGCTGAGCTGTCTTTGTTCCAGTATTCTGCGAAGTCTAGGTCGTCACGTTTGTCACATAGGTTTTTGAATGAACCCATGTAGCCGATAGGTGCATCTAGCCATACGTAGAAGAATTTGTTCTTCTCGCCTGGGATCTCAAAGCCGAAGTACGGCGCATCACGTGAGATATCCCATTGTTGTAGACCAGATTCAAACCATTCTTGCATTTTGTTTGCGGTTTCAGATTGTAGAGAACCTGAACGAGTCCACTCTTTCAACATGCTTTCAAATTGAGGCAGGTCGAAGAAGAAGTGCTCTGAATCTTTAAGAACAGGAGTTGCGCCAGATACTGCTGAACGAGGGTTGATAAGTTCAGTTGGGCTGTAAGTCTCGCCACAGGCGTCACAGTTGTCGCCGTATTGGTCTTCAGATTTACATTTCGGGCAAGTACCTTTTACAAAACGGTCTGGCAAGAACATCTCTTTCTCAGGGTCAAACAACTGAGAAATGGTGCGGCTTGAAATAAAACCGTTCTTTTTCAATTCTAGGTAGATGCTTGACGCTAATTCACGGTTCTCATCACTGTGAGTGCTGTGGTAGTTGTCAAAGCTGATATCAAAGCCAGCAAAGTCAGCTTGGTGCTCTTTGCTTACTTCTGCGATCATTTCTTCTGGCGTGATACCCATCTGTTGCGCTTTAAGCATGATTGGCGTGCCGTGAGCATCGTCAGCACAGATGAAGTTAATAGTGTTGCCACGTAGTCGTTGGTAACGTACCCAAATATCCGCTTGGATATGCTCAAGCATATGACCCAAGTGAATAGAACCGTTAGCGTACGGAAGGGCACAAGTTACCAAAATTTTTCTTGGTTCAGTTGCCATACTTAATAATTCGCTTTCTTGATAGGTATAAAAAGGTTGGTCGTTAATACTACCTTATGATGCCAGTAACGCCAAGGCAGAGTCACGGTGAATGTCTAACTTTTTCAGGCTTCTTTCTATGCACATTGAGTGATAGCATACCAGCAAAAAGGAGGACCTATGCTTTCGTTGACGTCCAAACATGATTTATGCACCTGGCTAAATCAATTTTCTCATTCCCATCTGATTGCAGATTGGGCAAATCAACCCTATCTCGTGACCGAATCTGGTCCTCAGGCTTATCAGATTACTTTCCCTTTTGCCGCTCATGGACTAATTAAAGAGTTGGAGGCTTGGATTCAAAGCCAGCTGCAAAAAGGAGAGGTATCGAAATTTGACTATACCATCTCGGTAAAAACGAAAACCTTAGCGGCGCCAGTGGCGAAAACCATCGCTGGAGTGAAGAACATTATCGCCGTGACTTCAGCGAAAGGCGGCGTTGGTAAATCAACCACCGCGGTCAATTTAGCATTGGGGTTGGCTCATTCTGGCGCCAAAGTGGGGTTGCTGGATGCTGATGTCTACGGCCCGTCAGTACCATTAATGCTTGGTACTGTTGGTGATAAACCGCTGGTGGCAGATGAGCGCTGGATGAAGCCCGTTGAGGCCCATGGTTTATATACCAACTCTATCGGTTACTTAGTTGATAAAGCGGAAGCGGCGATTTGGCGTGGTCCTATGGCCTCTAAAGCGTTAGAGCAGCTTTTAAATGAAACTCAGTGGCCAGATTTGGATTACTTGGTGATTGATATGCCGCCAGGTACAGGTGATATTCAATTGACCCTTGCTCAGCAAATTCCTGTTACAGGTGCTGTTATTGTCACCACACCTCAAGACTTAGCCTTAGCCGATGCACGTAAAGGGGCGGCTATGTTTGAGAAAGTGGATGTGCCAGTGGTTGGACTGATCGAGAACATGAGTTATCACGTTTGCAGTCACTGTGGTGCCAAAGAGCACATTTTTGGTCATGGGGGAGCTGCGCAATTAGCGGGGGAATATGGATTAGCACTTCTTGCCCAAATTCCCCTTCATATTGCCATGCGTGAAGATATTGATGCAGGCATTCCAACCGTGGCTCGTCGGCCAGAAAGTGAGCATGCCGGTTATTATTTAGACTTGGCTGAGCGAATCAGCTCGATTCTGTTTTGGCAAGGAAAAGTAAAACCGGATGTAATTGGAGTGACCTTAGTCTAGTTGTGATGTGGATCTAACTTTAGGCGGAGTGAATGTAATCGTTTACTCTGCTTTTTGTTTAATCAATTGGGCGAAAACTGCTGTATTTAGGCTATTCGAAACTGGTATCTGACTAGCGATCTCCCTATAATCAGGCGGTTTATCTTAATTCCTCACATTTACACGTATCGGGTACACATACATGTCTGATAATAATCAATGCGTCATCATCGGTATCGCTGGCGCTTCTGCTTCTGGTAAGAGCCTTATCGCAAGTACTATTTATAACGAGCTACGCGCGAAAGTGGGCGATCATCAAATTGGGGTGATCACAGAAGATTGCTATTACAAAGACCAAAGCCATCTGAGTATGGAAGAACGTGTAAAAACGAATTACGACCATCCAAATGCATTGGATCACGATCTTCTTTGTGAACATCTAGAGCAGCTTCTGCGTGGTGAAGCGGTTCACGTCCCAGAGTACAGCTACACCGAACACACTCGTACAGAAAACACGACTTTATTAACACCAAAGAAAGTGATCATCCTTGAAGGTATTTTGTTACTTACGGATCCTCGTTTACGTGGCTTAATTCAAGCGAGTGTGTTTATGGACACACCACTGGATATCTGTTTACTGCGTCGTGTTAAGCGAGACGTGGAAGAGCGTGGTCGTACAATGGATTCTGTTTTGAAACAGTATCAAAAGACGGTACGCCCTATGTTCTTGCAGTTTATTGAACCTTCTAAACAACATGCGGACATTATCGTTCCTCGTGGGGGTAAAAACCGAATTGCGATCGATGTGCTAAAAGCGCACATTTCTAGACTGCTAAAATCATAATTTTTACGCAGTAATAGCAATTTAGAATTGTATTTTGTTTAAGATAAATGGCACCTAAGGTGCCATTTTCTTTTTCCGTCATTCGCAAGGAAGAACCAATGAAAAAATTGTCTCTTGTTGTGTTGATCGTCTTCGTCCTAGTGTTTGGTAGTGCATTCGCTTTGGTCGTATTGGTTAACCCTAATCAGTTTAAGCCCTTGTTAGTCAATCAAGTGAAAGAGAAAACAGGGTTAGACCTAAAAATCGAAGGGGATATAAGCTGGCAGTTTTTTCCGGCCATAGGTTTTGAATTAGGCAAAACCGAACTTAAAAACCCGAGTGGCTTTACCTCGGTGAACCTGTTTAAAGTTGATGAGGTCGGCATCGATATTTCTTTACTTGGTCTGATGGACCACAAATTGGAAATTGGCGAAGTGCGTGTGGAAGGGGCGGAAGTTCATATTGAAACATTGCAAGATGGATCTTCCAATATAGATGCGCTGACACTGAAAAAATCGAGTGAGCCGCAAGCAGATACCGGCAATGTCTCAGTCAAAGATTCCGCAACGGTTGAAACAGCACAAGAGAGTAACCCTACGGACAAGGTCGGTGAGAACAAAGCCCACTGGGACGTCTCTTTGGCAGGGATCGAAATTGTTAACGCGTTACTTGATATCCAAAATCAACAAACTCAGTCTTACACCAAATTACATGATGTGCAGCTTAACCTAACCGAGTTTGCTGTAGGCGAATGGTCGAATCTACGTTTTGGTGCAAAAGGTCAGCATAATCAGCAACAATTTGCTTTGTCTGGTTCCACGCAAATTCGCTTGGCTGAGGAGCCGTTAATGTCGGCTTTAAAAGAGACGGATATCACTGCAAGTTATTCAGATGGACAAGTAGCGGTTAAAGAGCTGAAGTTATCGCTACCCACGTTTTCCGTTGGTCAGGCAAGTGGATTGAACTACCAAGTAGAAGGATCACAACAAGAACTTAACTTTAATGCTCAAGGGAAGGCTTCGGTACTTATTAACCAAAGCTTGACTAAAGCCAATGTAGATCAGTTAACGCTGGACGCGACCGTTGATGGTAATAACCTCCCTCAATCGCCTTTAAACATTAATATTGAAGCCAAAGCCGCCTACGATGCAAAAGTAGGTAAGGCCCAACTGTGGTTAGATAGCCTCAAAGCCAACGATTTACAGTGGCAGGGGCAAGCAAGCGTTGAATTACTCCAGCAGCCGAAAATTCGTTTTGCTTTATCAAGTCCAAATTTGGATTTAGATGCCTTTTTGGGTAATGAAACAGCAAGCAACACTCAACCTCAATCTGCAAAAGAGAGCAGTACGGATACAGAAAGTAGCGCGAATATGGTGCCAGTAACCAAAGAGGTTAATCATTCGAATACCCCAGAACCCAATTTAACTGCTCTTAATGATCTTGATGTTGCCGGTTCGGTTAAGATCGCTAAGTTGAAAGCGCAAAATATGAGTCTGCAAGATGTCGATTTGGATATGGCAATATTAGGTGGTCAGGTCAAACTTAACCATCTTAACGCGAATCTGTACCAAGGTTCGCTGACATTGAAAGGCACACTGGATGCGCGTCAAGCGCCAGCGCATTACGTTGCAAAAGGGGCAATGGAAGGCGTGAAGGTCTTGCCATTGTTGCATGATGTGGCGAAAAAAGATCTCTTAGAAGGTACTGGGAATGTTGCGTTTGATCTTTCTGGTAGCGGGTTAACAACGCAGGCAATCAAACAGAATCTTGATGGAACAGTGGCGATTAACTTTGCCGATGGCGCGATTAACGGTATTAATATTCCTCATTTGATTCGTACGACATATGCCCGCATTAAAGGTGAAAAA
Organism: Vibrio tritonius; assembly: GCF_001547935.1. Classification (NCBI taxonomy): domain Bacteria; kingdom Pseudomonadati; phylum Pseudomonadota; class Gammaproteobacteria; order Vibrionales; family Vibrionaceae; genus Vibrio; species Vibrio tritonius. Next base: position 2,432,821 of record NZ_AP014635.1, on the reverse strand, counting down.
GTACCTGACTCAGAGACAAAGAAAACGGATTTCAGTGCGTTATCCGCAACACTTAAATTTACGCAAGGCAACCTATCCACACAGGACTTGCAAATGCAATCACCTTTGCTACGTATCGCCGGTCAAGGTCATGCTAATTACATCAAACAGACGATGGATATGTTGTTTAGAACATCAATCGTTGGCTCACTAGAAGGTCAGGGAGGTAAGACGATTGATGATCTACGCGACGTAACGATACCTCTTCGAATTTATGGCACTTGGGAACAGCCGAAGTTTGGTTTGAAAATGGATGATGTGATGAAGAAGAAAGCCCAAAAAGAGCTTGATCGTGGTTTGAAAAAACTCGACGATAAAATCAAAGATGAGAAAACCAAAAAAGCGGTGAATAGTTTGCTAAAAGGGCTTTTTCACTAAAAGCGCGCGCTCATTTTTAAAGTGGCGCTTACTCAAGTGGTATTCCCCCTGTAAAGCTACAAGGTCAGTGAATGAGTGTTCACTGACCTTTTTTAATGGTGTTTTATACCCAAGTAACCTCAAGATGCGGTTTCAGCGAGAATGTATTCGCTTATAGGCAAGGCACCGATTTGAATACATAGTTATTCTACGTAGAAAATCGGTAACGTAGCATAGAAGCGAATACAACTCGCCCTTTGGGAGCTCATCAACAAGCCCATTTCTGCGCTCAATGACGTTGAAAGGGAATGACCATTCCTGCCGTCATTGAGCTTGACCTGTGCTCGTTGATGAAGCTCTGAAGTCTGCATCTTGAGGTCATTTGGGTATATATGAGGTAGAGATTACCAATCGATGCCTTGTAATGCTTTGATGCCAGACTCAAATGCGTGTTTAATGTTCTTTACTTCGGAGACGGTATCGGCGATTTCAACCAATTCTCGGTGAGCGGCACGGCCGGTAATGATCACTGACTGCATGTGTGGTCGGTTTTGTAGTGCGATGATCACTTCTTCCAAATCAATGTAACCGTAGTTCACCATATAGGTTAGTTCATCAAACAAAACGACATCAATGGTTTCATCTTGCAGAAGCCGTTTACACTCTTGCCATACTGCTTGCGCGGCGGCAGTGTCGGTTTCTTTGTTTTGGGTTTCCCAAGTAAAACCGGTCGCCATGACGTGAAATTCTACGCCGAGCTTTTCTAATACATTACGCTCGCCGTTATCCCATGTGCCTTTGATAAACTGAGCCACAGCACAACGTTTATCGTGACCAATAGCACGGGTAATCATGCCAAAACCTGAGGTGGACTTACCTTTGCCGTTACCAGTAATGACTAACAGTAGCCCTTTGACTTCTTGTGCAGAGGCGATTTTAGCGTCAACTTTCTCTTTCACTTTTTGTTGGCGAGCTTTGTGACGCTCTTGCTTAATACTGTCGTCAGACATGACTATTCCTTTCTTAATCGGTTTTTTGCATCATAACCTAATATTATTGCTGCAAACACTGGCAAAGTTCAGGGAAATGAATACGAAAAGGATTGACTCAATGCAAGGAGACGAGATGTCGAAAAAAAGCTGCTCAATATTGATTGTTTGTATGGGAAACATTTGTCGTTCACCAACAGCAGAAGCGGTGTTTCGTGCTAAAGCAGCACAATTGGGTGTGAATGTGCGAGTCGATTCAGCAGGAACGATTGCTTATCACCAAGGTGAAGGCCCAGATTCTAGGGCGCAGAGTGCTGGGAAGCAACGTGGATACTCCTTTGCTGGTATGCGTGCAAGGCAAGTAAGCGATCAGGATTTTGTCGATTTTGATTGGATTTTAGCTGCAGACCAAGACAATCTTATTTATTTGCGTCAGCATTGTCCGACTGCTTATCATTACAAATTGGATTTATTACTGGCTAAGGCAGGAATGGAAGAGCAAGAAATTCCCGACCCTTATTATGGTAGTGACTCTGGTTTTAAACATGTTCTCGATCTATTAGAAGATGCGGCTGAACGACTATTGCCCACGCTTTAACAACGTTGTTTTGCAACAGAATTACTATGTATTCAAATCCGTGCCTTGCCTATGAGCGATTACATTCTCGCTGAAACGGCACCTTGAGGTTACTTGCGGATAGTATTGGTGCAATAAAAAAGGTCGCCATAGCGACCTTTTTTGCAAACAGCTCGTGATTAGAATGTGCGGCTGTACTGTAGACCCAACAGGATAGCGTCCGCGCGAGTGGTCGCGTTAAGTACAGTTGGACTAACCGAATTTTCATTTACTTTAACATCTTTACCTAACAGATAGGTAAAGCCAAAGTCGACATTGGATTTGTCATCGATCTGGTAAGTGACACCAGTGGAGAACCATTGGCGATCTGAATCTGGAACTGAAATCGAAGTTACAGAGTCTTGAGCACTGGTGTCATACATATAACCAGCGCGCAATGTCCAGGTTTTGTTTAAGTAGAAGGTGCCGCCGATTGCATAGTGCCAACCGTTCTGCCACTTGTACTGTTTATCATAAGAAGTGCTGCTCAATGCTAGTACGCTCTTGCTGGAGTCTAGATTGTCAAAATCGATTTTGTCGAAAGAATTCCAACCAATCCATTGCACACTATAGTGCACGGCAAAACGTGTGTCTTTAATACGGTGGTAGCCAGAGAATTCAGCGATATCAGGTAGCGGTAAGGTGATCTCTTGACCATTGTCATCTTTTGCTTTGAATTCTGGACTATGGTGATAAGCTAAACCAAAACGGTTGTTTTCGTTTACTTCGTACACAGTGCCAACGTTATAACCGACAGCCCAACCGTCGGCTTTATCTACGTCAATAAGGTTCAACGTTGAAGAGCCTGGGTAAGCACGTTTCATGGTGCCTTGACCATAAATAACATCAATTCCAGCACCTAAACTCCACGCCTCGTTTAGACGATAAGAACCAGCCAAACCAAAGTTAAAGCTTTTAACGTCGGTTAAGCCACCGTATTGTGCTGCTGGGTAATCATCAGAAAATTCTGTTTTAGTACCAAAGTTGGTGTAAGCATCCACACCCCATGCAAATTTATCATTTACCGGGACAATGAGATGAATGTTAGGTGCAACAGAAGTGCTACCAACATTATCTACGTCATCAATGGATGAGCCATTGTAAGTCGCATCTTTAACATCGATTTTTGTGGTAATCGTTTCAAAACCTAAAGAGAGCGAGGTTTTGTCAAATAGTGCCATAGTGGCAGGGTTACGAGCCATTGCAGATGCATTGTCCGCAATGACGGCATCGCCAGCAAAAGCACGGCCAAGGCCCGTCGCAGACTGTGCGTTGAGTTGGAAGCCCGCAGCAGCAGCTTGCTGTGTCGCGAGACCAACGGTCAATGCAACTAGTGTCTTTTTAAATAGACGTGTCTTCTTCATGTGTTTTTCCTATGGTTTTACGCCTCTTTTGGGCGTTAACTTGAGCAATTACTCAGTGGGTCGCTGATACTAGACGTTACGTTAGCATTTGGCAATCCGACTAATGGGTAAAAATACGATAAAATTGTGGAAATGATGGTGAATCGGCGTAAATAGACCGGAAAAATCGGATAAGTAGAGCAAAAACTCTACTGAAAGTTGTGTGTTTATTTATTGTGCTATTTAAAAACATTCGCTTTAATTGGGCCATTTATTTAACAAGTTAAATGTATTAACTTGGTCATTCATACTGCATTTTTATTTAAATGATTAAAAATGGATATTTGATGTTTATATTGACTCAATTAATAGTAAAGAAGTGGCTAGAATGCTAGTTTTTTTAATGAGAGTTGACGAGAGAAAAACGTAAAGAAAGGTGTTTTATCCTTGTAAAGCACAATCTGCATAGAGATTGTTTTGAATCAATTTTAAATTTCATACCTCGAATAAATCACATCAAAATTGATCTAATTCAATTTTTGTTGTCCTAAAGTGGCTATAGTAAACCTTGTCATCTAGTTAGTCCTTGTGATTAGCGTGTTGAGCAAGATGACACTTCCTTTTGAAGGCTGACTTTACTTTCTCCTAATCAGGAAACTGATTATTTTTCAATTGGCGTAAGTTAATTGCTTTATAAATTCCAACCACACAATGACTTGTGTGGTTTTTTTTTGCTAAAAAACTTTCTGCTGTAGCTTAATATACCCAAGTAACCTTACCTCGTCATTCTCTAACCTTAGAATTACCGCTATAGGTATATTTCCTCATTCGTATCATGCTTAATATTAAATTAAATTTTGTGTCATTAAATCAAGCTGAATAAGCTCCAATTATGATGGTCAGGCGGATACGGATAAGCAGCCATTCTTTGCCGTGGATGGAAAATGGATGGAGAGGTCAAGTAACGACTATTTCGATTATTAAGGGAAATGTCGTTATGACTCACGTTTATTTTTGACCGTATTTGCGAATTGTAACATTCTGATTACACTTGAAGTTATTCAGGTCAGACCAATGTGTTGAGGAGTTATCATGGCTCATCAAGAGAATTGTGTGACGACATGTTCTAGAGAGCGTGTCGCCTTTGTCGCAGGATTACGCACGCCATTTGCTCGCCAAGGTACAGAGCTAAAAGCTCTACCAGCGGTTGAATTAGGTAAAATGGTGGTGCGAGAGTTACTACTTCGCTCACATGTTGATCCACGCTGGATTGATCAAGTGGTTTTTGGCCAAGTTATTCAAATGCCGGAAGCACCAAATATTGCCCGTGAGATAGTGATTGGCACCGGGATGCCTGTTACAACGGATGCGTATAGTGTGTCTCGTGCCTGTGCGACCAGTTTTCAGGCCGTCGCTTCGGTCGCCGAAAGTATTGTTGCAGGGTCGATTGAGGCAGGAATTGCTGGTGGTGCGGATTCTAGTTCTGTGCTGCCTATTGGTGTGTCAAAGCCTTTAGCTGCCACCTTGTTGGCCATGTCGAAAAAACGTTCTTGGCTAGATAAACTCTCTTTGTTACGCCGGTTACATATGCGAGATTTCTTACCTGTCGCACTGCCTATAGCTGATTATTCCACGGGCCTTTCTATGGGGCAAATCGCTGAACAAATGGCGAAAAGCCATAGTATCAGTCGGCACGACCAAGATGAATTTGCCTTTCGTTCTCACCAACTCGCAACGCAAGCGTGGGATCAAGGCAGCTTAAACGAACAAGTCATGGTGGCATTCCCCGAACCTTATTCTAACTGGCTAGAGCGAGATAACACGCTAAGAGCCGATGCCTCACTCGATGACTACGCTATGCTCAAACCGGTATTTGATCGCCGCTATGGTTCGGTTACCGCAGGCAATAGTTCACCGTTAACCGATGGGGCATCTGCCGTTCTATTAATGAGAGAAGGCCGTGCTAAAGAGTTAGGGTTACCTATTATGGGATTTCTGCGATCTTATGCCTTTACGGGGATTGAGGTGATGCAGGATATGTTAATGGGGCCAGCCTATGCTATTCCCACAGCTCTTGAGCGGGCGGGAATTGGCCTTAAAGATTTAACCCTTATCGATATGCACGAAGCTTTTTCCTCCCAAGTGCTCGCTAATGTGCGGGCATTGGGCAGTAATACGTTTTCTACAACACGTCTTGGTCGTAAAACTGCAGTTGGAGAGGTGGATTGGGAACGCTTTAATGTGCAAGGCGGATCGATTGCCTATGGTCACCCTTTTGCGGCAACAGGCACGAGAATGCTGACTCAAACCTTGTATGCACTGCGCAAACGTGGTGGTGGCTTGGCTTTAACAAGCGCATGTGCTGCTGGAGGCTTGGGTGTGGCAATGGTACTGGAGGTGGAAGAATGACTGAACAAAGTGGACTGCAATTTTCCATCGATAACCATTCTATTGCATGGTTGTGTATCGATGTTCCTAACGAAAAAATGAATACGCTGAAACGTGAATCTATTGTCCGTTTTGACGAAATTCTCGCAGAACTTGAAGCACGACAAAGCCGTATTAAAGGCCTTGTTATCTATTCAGCCAAAGATGATAACTTTGTGGCTGGCGCTGACGTTAACATGATTGATGCTTGCTCGAGTGCGAGTGAAGCGCAAGAAATCGCGGCTCGGGGCCAGCAGTTGTTTGGCCGAATTGAGGCTTTACCTTTCCCTTCCGTTGCAGCGATTCATGGTACGTGTCTCGGAGGCGGCTTAGAGCTGGCATTAGCGTGCGATTATCGTATTTGTTCGGAAGAGAACATCACAGTGCTTGGGTTACCAGAAGTTAAGTTAGGACTGCTGCCCGGCTCTGGTGGAACGCAACGATTACCGAGGTTAATCGGCCTTTTACCCGCTTTAGATATGATTTTATCTGGTAAAACCCTAGTAGCCAAAAAAGCATTAAAGCTTGGTGTGGTGGATGCCATTGTCGCTCATAGTGTGCTTTTGGATGTGGCTCAACGTTGGTTAGAGCACAAACGAGTGGCCCGACAGCTACCTTGGCTAGAAAGAGTGTTGGTGAAATCAAATTGGATTCGACATCGGGTGTTAGAAAAAGCGCAAGCGCAAGCTTTTAAAAAAGGGCGCGGTAACTACCCAGCGGTCGATGCGATTTTGGATGTCATTCGGCAGGGGAGTAAAGCGGGCTTTGAGAAAGGCCTAGAAGCAGAAGCAGCCAAATTTGGTGAGTTGGTTATGACGCCTGAATCACAGGCATTAAGAAAACTGTTTTTTGCCACGACACAACTGAAGAAAGAGCAGCAAGGCAAATCAAGTGATGGTGGATTAACCCATGCGTTGGTGTTAGGGGGCGGTTTTATGGGCGCTGGGATTAGTTATGTTAGCGCTCATAAAGCGGGAATGCATGTCCGAATTAAAGATGTTGCGAATCAAGGGGTGGCGTCCGCTTTACGATATGCATATCAAAGGTTACAGACGCAGAAAAAGCGTGGCAAGCTGAATCAATATCAAGTACGTAACATTATGTCACGTCTGTCTGGCGGGACGGAGTTCAATACCTTGGATCGTTGTCAGTTGGTGATTGAAGCGGTGTTTGAAGATGTCGCTCTCAAGCAACAGATGGTGCAAGAAGTCGAAGCATTAACCCAAAACAATGCGAACTTGGTGTTTGCTTCTAATACCTCTTCTATTCCAATTCATGCTATCGCAGCAAAAGCGGCTAACCCGGAGCGAATCATTGGTCTGCATTACTTTAGTCCGGTAGATAAAATGCCATTGGTTGAAGTGGTGCCACACAGCACAACCTCGCAAGATACGATTGCTTTGGCAGTAAGTTTCGCTAGGCGGCAAGGTAAGACACCTATCGTTGTAAAAGATAGTGCGGGGTTTTATGTCAATCGTATTTTGGCGCCTTACATGAATGAGGCTGCACAATTGATGATGGATGGTGAGCCGATAGATGAGATTGACCAGGCGTTAGTCAACTTTGGATTTCCAGTTGGACCTATTACCTTATTAGATGAGGTGGGAATTGATATAGGTGCTAAAGTGATCCCTAACTTGGTGGAGAATTTAGGAGCGCGATTTTCTGGCCCTGATATTTTTGAACCCTTACTTGCCAGTGGACGGTTAGGACGAAAAGTGGGCAAAGGGTTTTATGTTTATCGTCAAGGAGAACGTAAGGAAGTGGATCGCAAGGTTTACCGGATGTTTGGGTTGTCGAGCGAAACGCATTTAACACCAAAAACAATATCTTTACGCTGCCTATTACCCATGCTTAATGAAGCGGCACGATGTTTAGATGAACAGGTGATTGCTTCTGCTCGTGATGGTGATGTCGGAGCGATATTTGGTATAGGGTTCCCTCCTTTTCTTGGTGGGCCATTCTCTTATATGGACCGAATTGGACTACCGAAGGTAATTGACATTATGAACCGTTATAGCGAGCTTTATGGAGCTCGATTTGCCCCTTATAGCGGGTTATTAGATCGCGCAGGAAAAGGGGAGAAGTTTTATTAGATTATTCTTTATTGTGTATAAAAACGTCACTTTAAATCGGAAAAAGAATGTAAAAGGCGAGTGCATCACTCGCTTTTTTTGTTATGAAATTGATAAGATATAGGATTCTTATCAATAAGTGGTATAAAACGATAAGGGGAATGAAACTGGCTGAATACGCGGCAGTTGGTACTGTAACTCGATGTTAGGAATGGTTATGGACGCTCTAGAATTATTGTTAAATCGCCGTTCAATGGCAAAACTGGAAGGCCCTGCCCCAGAAGGTAAGGCGCTTGAAAATATTATTCGTGCTGGTTTAAGGGCTCCAGACCACGGTAATTTGACACCTTGGCGGTTTGTTATTGCCCAAGGTAGTGGATTGCAGAAGCTGTCTGCAATTTTGGTCAAAGCCGCCGAAATGGATAAGAGTGATGAAGCGGTTATTACTAAAGTGAAGAATGCGCCGTTTCGTGCGCCCATGGTTATTACCGTAATTGCAAAAGTAACACCTCACGTTAAAGTTCCTGCTATTGAGCAGCATCTATCGGCAGGATGTGCAGTACAAGCGATGCAAATGGCAGCAGTAGCACAAGGTTTTCAAGGTATTTGGCGTTCAGGTAATTGGATGTTCCATCCAGAAGTGCGAGCCGCTTTTGGAGTGGAGGGGGAAGATGAAATTGTAGGTTTCCTTTATCTTGGGACACCTATGGGATCTGCCATGCCAGTTCCAACACGTTCCTTAGGGGATTTTGTCGAATATTTATAATGCAAAAGGGCCATATTGGCCCTTTTTCTTTGTTGCATACTGTAAATGATCAGTGGATGTGGTACCCAATCACAAAGTCGATAAAGAGACGTACTTTTTCTGGAAGGTGGTCTTTGTGATTGTAAAGCATGTAGATGTCTCGGGGGTTTGCCGACCAATCACTTAGAACCCGAACAAGTGCGCCAGTTTGAATGTACTGTTCGAGCATAACATCAGGCATTAGTGTAATACCAAGACCTTGTGAACAGGCGTGACGTATCACATCAATGGTGTTGGCTTGAAAGCGAGCTTTGTCTACGTTGACAACGGTTTCACCTTTACTATCAGTAAGTTGCCATTTGATGAGTGGGTAGCCTTTCAGTAAGGAGTGTTGGGTTAGATCTTCAGCGTGAGTGGGCGTTGGGTTTTTAGCAAGATAGTCAGGACTTGCGACTAAAATGTCTTTAACTTCACTGATCTTGCGGGCAATGAGGCTTGAATCTCGTTGGGGGCCGACACGAAAGATGACGTCCCATTCTGTGGGATCCAGTTGGTCTGCATGATTACTGGTTGTGAGTTCAATATTGATTTCGGGAAAAGCACGCATGAAATCAATAAACATGGGCATCATCAGACGTTTTGTTAGGTTTGAAGGAGCAGAAATTTTTATTTTCCCTGAAGCACCGCGGCATTCGTCAGTGATCTCCTCTGCCATTGAAGCTAGACGCTCAAGTAGGGGGGAACATTCACCGAAGAAACGCTCACCGGCTTCAGTAAGAGACAGCTTACGAGCATGGCGATTCAATAGTCTTAGATTCAGAGAATCTTCAAGCGCTTGAATGCGTCGGGTAATGGTTGCTACGGGGATCATAGTTTTGCGTGAAGTTGCGGTGTAGCTGCCATTTTCGACAACCAGTCGAAAGAGGTTTAGGTCATCTAATTTCATAGTTCCAGACACATTATTTTACAAGAAGGAGTAATTTATACGCATATACAATAACAAAGTTTGAGACATATCAACGACTAGTATGATATGCCATATTCCGTACGTATAGTATGCAACTATACGTAAATCCGGAATATTTGTATAAATCTTATTTCAAGACTACCTTAATAGGTAACGTATGAAACTATCCTATAACAATAAAAAAATTTGTGAACAGGAAGAGCATAGTGAGGTTCAAGCTATGTATAAAACAGAGGGTCGGATTGATGATGAGGCTAAGGCGCAAGTGCATGAAGCTGTTCAACCCAAGATCATCATGGTCGTTGATGATGATCCCATCTTTCGCCGTATCACGCGTGGCTATTTAGTCGCTCAAGGTTATATCGTTATTGAAGCCGAAGATGGCTTAGACGGTTTGCGTAAATTAAAAGAAACGCCACCAGACCTTGTATTATGCGATTTATCAATGCCGGTGTTGAACGGGATAGAATTTGTTGAAGAAGCAAGCGGTGCTTATCCATCACTTCCGTTGATTGTGGTTTCTGCGACAGAAGATATGTCTGAAGTCGCTAAAGCACTTAAGTTTGGTATTAAAGACTTTTTGCCCAAGCCTATCAGCAATCATGAGCATTTGGCCTGCGCCATCGAGAGCACGTTAGAAGACACAGAAAACACCGTGGCGGATAAGCGTGACTTTTCCAGTCAATGGTTTCGTGTTGATGATGGCGGAGATATGCCGGAAGAGCGTGAACTGCATTGGCATCTAGATTATTTACACAAAAATCCTAATGCTGCCAAAGAGTTACTCCATGCTTTGCTGCCAGAAAATGACAGTTCTCAAGGCGCTTGGCATTGTAGCTATCGTTTGTTGCAATCGACAGAAAGTTTGCCGTTAGTTTTTGATTACACATGGTTGATGAATGGGCAAATGGCATTTTACATTATCGACTCCGCGAGTGGAGAAGATAAAGGTGTCGGTACCACCTTGTTGGTGCGAGCATTGTTCCATGATTACTTGCGTAATTTGCGCAGCATGAGTGTTGATTTGAAAGACCTAGCGACCATATTGGAACGTGGTATCGGTTGTTCAGATTGTACTGAGCCCGTGTCTGCGTTATTTGGCTTAGTTGATTTCAATGACGCAAGCCTTTCGATATTACCTGCAGGGCTGGATTGTCAGTGGTCTAATGGACGCAAAAAAATGCATATTTCCGGCGATGTGATGCTTGGTAATCAATGCTTGAAGAACTTTATGACTAAAGAGTTGCAAATTGGTCAAGGTTGCAAATTAACTCTGCACAATATCGGTTCAAGTAGTTTTAGTTTCGATATTTTCACCCAGCAAGACCTCTACGAAATCTAATGTCTCTAAGGTAATACATGGCGAATTGCTAGTGATTGTTCAGAGTTCGCCCTGTATTACCTTTTATTTGTAACGGTATTTTTCCCTTCTAAAGACTTTATAAAACACTCTGGTTAGCATGATATCGTTAACAGATAAATCTCGGTGAATCAGATGATTAAAAAATGGGCACTGCTGGGAGTGGGGGTTCTTGCTGTTCTATTAGGGATTGCGGGAATATTCTTACCTTTGTTGCCGACCACGCCATTTTTACTTTTAGCCAGTTACTGTTTTATGAAAAGCAGCCCACGTTGTTATCGTTGGTTACATCAGCATAAAATGTTGGGTCCCGTTCTAGTCACATGGCAAGAACAGCGAGCTGTATCAAAAGTAGTCAAACAACGTGGTGCGATAATGATTGCGCTAAGTTTTTGTTTTTCCATTTATATTGTGCCTAATCTATGGCTTAAAGTGCTACTTTTTGTGGTTTTTGTGATTCTAATGAGCTGGTTTCTTAAGCTACCAACGCACGAGCTTGTTGCTAATAGACGCGAAAATCACTAGCATTATGTGGAAGTGTGCCCACTCTTCGAGTGGGCGTTTGTTTTTTCAGCGTCTGGAAATCTTCGGATTACGGGCGAAGAATTTTAAACAGCAATGCTGTGATTATTCACGGGAGCATTGTCTCAATCGAAGTTAACGTAATTATGACAACCGAAACTCTTTCACTTATCAAATCAAGCATTAAAAGTATCAATGACTACCCAAAGCCAGGAATCTTGTTCCGTGATGTGACTAGTCTGCTAGAAGATGCAGAAGCATACCGCGCGACAATTCAATTGCTAGTGGACAAATACAAAGCAATGGGCTTTACCAAAGTTGTGGGTACAGAAGCTCGTGGTTTCCTATTTGGTGCACCATTGGCGCTTGAATTGGGTGTGGGTTTTGTACCTGTCCGTAAACCAGGCAAATTGCCACGGAAAACAATCGCACAAACCTACGATTTGGAATACGGTACTGATACACTGGAAATCCATGTTGATGCGATCAAGCCAGGCGATAAAGTGCTTGTCGTTGATGATTTACTTGCAACAGGTGGTACCATTGAAGCCACAACTAAGCTTATCCGCCAACTAGGTGGTGAAGTTGAGCATGCTGCATTTGTTATCAACCTACCAGAAATTGGTGGAGACAAGCGTTTGGAAAGTTTAGGCTTAAACGTTTACAGCATCTGTGAATTCGAAGGCCACTAAACACCCAAAACGGAAGTATTCATGAGTTATCTTGCTCTTGCGCGTAAATGGAGACCGACTCGATTCAATGAAGTCGTTGGTCAATCCCATGTATTAACAGCTTTAGAGAACGCCCTGACGCAAAATAGGCTTCATCACGCCTATCTGTTCAGCGGGACTCGAGGGGTGGGTAAAACCTCCATTGCTCGACTCTTCGCTAAAGGATTAAATTGCGAAACCGGTATTACCGCCAATCCTTGTGGTCAGTGTGCTACGTGTCGAGAAATCGACCAAGGCCGTTTTGTCGATCTTTTAGAAATCGACGCGGCTTCTCGCACTAAAGTAGAAGACACGCGCGAGTTGCTGGATAACGTACAATACAAGCCGGCTCGTGGTCGCTTTAAAGTTTATCTTATTGACGAAGTGCACATGCTCTCTCGTCATAGTTTTAACGCCTTATTGAAGACACTAGAAGAACCACCAGAATATGTGAAGTTTCTTCTGGCGACCACAGATCCCCAAAAGTTACCGGTGACTATCTTGTCCCGGTGCTTGCAGTTTCATTTAAAACCAATTGGTGTGGAGACCATTTCACAGCAATTGGAACACATTTTAACTCAAGAGCAGATCACAAGTGAGCCTCGCGCCTTGGCAATGCTTGCCCATGCTGCAGATGGCAGTATGCGCGATGCCTTGAGTTTGACTGACCAAGCTATCGCATTAGGTAATGGTCAAGTTCATGCTGACACAGTGACCCACATGTTGGGCACGTTAGATACTGACCAAGCGTTAAACCTGCTGGTTGCGATTGGGTCTTATTCGACCCAAACCGTGATGGATACTATTCACACCTTCGCTGAGAATGGCGTTGAATGGGATGGTTTGCTTCAGCAATTAGCAACGCAGTTACATCGTATCGCCATGGTTCAGGCTTTGCCGTCATCGCTAGATAAAGAGTTACCGGATGCGGATAAAGTTCGAGCGATCGCCGATATGCTTTCGCCACAAGATGTGCAGTTGTATTATCAAATTGCATTGAAAGGGCGGCAGGATTTACCGCTGTCACCAACGGCTCGTATTGGCATTGAAATGATCGTACTGCGTATGATGGCGTTTAGGCCAGCATCAGTGACTGCACAAGCGATTGTCGCGCAGCCTGACCGAGCGGCTGTCACTTCAATGCCGCTGTCAAATTCGGGCGTTGAGTCATCCGTGGCTCCGGCTCAAACTCAGCCATCAACACCAGCGCCACAGCAGCCAGCCTATGTTCCGCCTGCTAAAACACCGATGCCGAACACGGCAGTACCACCTAATGTTGGTGGGGCTGTCTCTCAACCAGTGCCTGAACAGCAATCAGTACCTGTTGAGTCGCCAGTGTCTCAGCAAGCACCTAATCAAGCATCGACGGAGCCTCGTCATTCCCAGATTGGCAGCTTACGTCACCAATTACGTTCTCAGCGTAAAGGTCTAGCAGCCAAAGGTGAGAACGGCGCAAAAAAGGGCCAAGCGACATCTGATAAGCCAACCACAGTGATTGAGCGTGTTGCTCAGCGTGGGCAAATCAGCCAACCTGCTCAGGTGTCGCCAGAATACGTTTATGATGAGGCAGGCGCCGAGCAAGACGACGTTATCGATGAGCGTGATTATCAATGGCGTTTTTCTCAACCAGAGAAACATGTTGAGAAAAAATCAGAGCTCACACCTACACAATTAAAGCGTGCTCTTGAGCATGAGAAGACGCCTGCGATGGCTGAAAAACTCGCTCAAGAGTCGATAGAGCAGAATGAATGGGCAGCACTAATTGCCAAAACAGATACAGCAAAACTTGTGGAACAGTTAGCTCTTAACTCGTTTTATCGTAAAGATGGTTCCTCGATTGAGCTCGTTCTACGCCCAAGTCATGCTCACCTAAATAATGACAAAGCACAAAGTGAACTTCTACACGCGCTCAATGACCAACTTGAAGAGGAGTGCCATTTAACCGTTACAATTGGTGAAGATGGTGAAACCCCTCTAGAATTGAGAGAGCGTCTGTACCAAGGTAAACTTTCCCAAGCAATGGACAGTTTAGCCAGTGACCCCAATGTCCACTTTATTGAGCAACGTTTTCAAGCGGTACTTGATAAAGATAGTGTGCGACCTGTTTAACCGGAGTGGGGTTGTTTTTTTGATAATCACCCCCACTTAATGTGCAACATTTCAAGACGAAACCAGAGAGAATAGAATGTTTGGTAAAGGCGGAATGGGCAACCTAATGAAGCAAGCCCAGCAAATGCAAGATCGCATGCAAAAGCTTCAAGAAGAAATTGCAAACATGGAAGTCACCGGTGAATCTGGTGCTGGTCTTGTTAAAGTTACTATCACTGGTAGCCACAGTGTGCGTCGTGTCAACATTGATGAAAGTTTGATGGAAGACGACAAAGAGATGCTTGAAGACCTTATCGCAGCTGCATTTAACGATGCTGCTCGTCGTGTTGAAGAAACTCAAAAAGAAAAAATGGCCTCAGTGACTGGCGGTATGCAGCTACCACCAGGCATGAAAATGCCATTTTAATCTCTAAGAAGGTTATTGATGCGAACCAGCCCTATGCTGGAGCAATTGATGGAGGCTTTACGTTGTCTACCTGGGGTTGGCCCCAAGTCAGCACAGCGTATGGCCTTTCATTTGTTACAGCGCGATAGAAAAGGCGGACTTCAGTTAGCGGATGCGTTAGGCAAAGCGATGGTGGAAATTGGTCACTGCCGTGAATGTCGCACGTTTACCGAAGAAGAAGTGTGCAATATCTGTAATAATCCCAAACGTTGTGAAAACGGCCAACTGTGTGTGGTAGAAAGTCCTGCCGACATTGCTGCATTAGAAGCAACGGGGCAATATTCTGGACGCTACTTTGTCTTGATGGGGCATTTGTCACCACTCGATGGTATCGGTCCAAGTGATATTGGTTTGGATGTGCTAGATTTTCGTTTGCAACAAGGTGGCATTAGCGAAGTGATTCTGGCGACGAACCCAACAGTGGAAGGGGAAGCAACAGCCCATTATATTGCTGAGTTATGCCGTGAACATGGTGTATCCGCTAGCCGAATTGCTCATGGGGTTCCTGTGGGTGGTGAACTTGAGCTGGTGGATGGTACTACACTGTCTCACTCATTATTGGGTCGTCATCGACTTTGAATAATGGAATAGCGCTTTCTAGCGTTAGTTGTCCTCAACCGATGCAAAAATCCTCCGCGGAGGATTTTTTATTTTGGTTTTCTTTGTCAGTTGAAATCCGCTTAGGTAATCGATTCTAGCTCAGTAATAATTGTTATCGCTTGCTGGTTAGTGCTGCCGCATATATCCGGTTCTGCTTTAAAGTGGTGGCACACGGCAGGGCGCTCTGGTTTACCAAACAGTTTGCAGAGGTTTTCTTCGTTGAGTTGTACGCAACGTACTCCCGCAGGTTTACCATTGGGCATCCCGGGAATCGGGGATGAAATACTAGGCGCAATACAACATGCACCACAGCCAAGTCGACAATCCATCTATTACCTACACTTAAACATCAAACAGAATTCAAAGGGCGCAAATCCTATCAGAAAATGCACGCGGGATCGATATACAGTTCTGCGTCCAATTACGTTGAGAGGAAATGGACATTCCGGCCGGAATTGAGTTTGACCTATACTCTTTGGTCAAACTCAGAATTCTGCATCTTGAGGTCATTTGGGTATAGCCTGATGGTTGCACTTTAATCCGAGGACGGGTATAAATGCCGTCCTAATTTTTACCTTAATCAAACGAGAGTTTCTATGACACACGCTTTTTGGCAAACCAAATCTTTAGAACAGATGACGGAACAAGAGTGGGAATCTCTATGTGATGGTTGTGGTAAATGCTGTCTGCATAAGTTGATGGATGAAGATAGTGACGAGGTTTATTACACCAACGTCGCGTGTAGTCTGCTAGATAATCAAACCTGCAGTTGTAAAGATTACCCAAATCGCTTTGCTTCAGGCGAGGAGTGTACCAAGCTCACACGTGAACGTATTGATGAGTTTAACTGGTTACCAGAAACCTGCGCTTATCGTTTGTTGTCGCAGAAAGAACCGCTACCAGAATGGCATCCGTTGATCACCGGATCAAAAGAAGCGATGCATCGCTGTGGCGAGAGCGTTCGTAACAAAGTGGTCTATGAAATTGATGTAATCGACTGGGAAGACCACATTTTGAATCACCCTAATCGAGCCTAGGGATATCAAGGGTATACCTTCCATATCAATGATTGCTATTGGGATAAATTCAGCCTTTTTATGAGAGAAAAAAGGGGCTTCTCCACGTTTACGATCTCACTATCCTGAACTAGTGTTAAATAAGACTCGTTATGCGGTTTACCTATTTTAGGTTGCTGATTGGATAGTGATCGTTGACCTAGGCCCACCCCTGTGGGCATTTTTATTATGGGCATCCTGTGTGCCTAAATCGCATTACGCAAAAAGAGAAGCCTAGGCTTCTCTTTTTTCTGCGCATTGACCTTTGCTGCGCAAAAGGTCAGCATCTAACCGGTAGGTTATTTGATACCGTATTTTTTCAAGATAGCATCGAAGGTTCCGTTTTGCTGGATAGCTGCTATTCCTTTCTCATAGGCGTCGATGTATTTCTGTGAGTTAGGGTTAGCTATACCAGATGTGACGTGAACCGGGCTACGAGAGAGCGGGTTGTTAGTAAAAGCGAACTGAGAAGCAGGAATTCCCTTTTCTTTCATGATGGATAAAGCAACCACCTTATCTTCTATCGTTAAATCAATACGCTTGGACATCAGCTTTTTCAAGTTGGTCACCAAATCGCCGGATTCTGGGCGATTAAAGTTTTTGTCAGTCATGAAATCACTGTTGTAACCGTAACCACGAACGATCCCCACGTTTTTTCCTTGCAAGCTAGCTAATCCATCATATTCGAAAGGGTTGCCAACGAGCTTAATGAAGCTCAACTCATTTTCGATATAGGGTGTACTGTATCTTAGAAAAGCCGTTCTTTCTTTGGTGTACCAAGTTGCAGGTAATAGGTCAACGCGACCATTTTTAACTTCATCAAGAGCTCGAGCCCAAGGCATGACTTTAAACTGGACGTCGTAACCTTGTGTTTTCATTGCTGCTGTTACGACTTCTACCGAGATACCTGGCATATTAGGGTCACCAGTAATAAAAGGTGGCCATGGGTCTTGAGCTGCGGTAAGGGTTGCAGCAAAGCTCATGGGTATGGCCAGCAACCAGCTTAGAAATAACCCCCAACAATATTTCATACTCACTCTCCAGTGTGATTTATATTTTGAACTTCTGCATGTGACTGCGGATTGTTGAACTTAGTTGCAGTACATCTTTAGTCCTACTTGCAGTTTCTTTTGCACCTGATGCAAGCTCATAGGTTGCCTCTGATGCTTCTACAATGGCTCTACTAACATCTTCGATAGTTAGGCGCTGTTCATCGGTGGCCTGAGAAATTTGGCTATTCTGTTGCGCAATTTCAGAAATGTTATCTGTTACTTGAATGACCGATTGCTGAGACTCGGAAACCTGAGTTGCGGTTTTCTCAAGCAGTGTTGATATACGATTAATCTCTTTTTCTACGGATTCGGTTGCGCCACTAAGCGCCCGAATATTGTTTTGTATTTGATCTGTTGATTCACTGGTTTTTTGCGACAGATTACGAACTTCTTCAGCTACCACGGCAAAGCCGCGGCCATGGTCTCCGGCTCGCGCAGCTTCAATTGCAGCATTTAATGCTAGGAGATTGGTTTGCTCAGAAATTTCGTTAATCACATTGACTACGGTTGAAATATTACGCCCTTCTTCTAAAAGCTTGTGCATTTCTGCATTTACGTTGTTCATTTCCGAGCGCATATTGAAGATTTCTGTCGAGGACTCATCAATGGTTTTAATCACAACTTTGACTAGATTAGCTGTCTCTGTTGCTTGTGAAGCGGCTACTGTTGCTGTATCTGCAACCGTGGCAATTGATTGCGTCATTTCAGTTGCAGCAGTAGCAACTACCGACAGGGAATTTTGTTGTAAATCAATTTGTTGAGAACCTTCCAATGCCATTCGTTCGGTGGTTTCGGCCGAATCTTTTAATTGGGCTGATGAGTTGGTCACGTCCGCTACGATATCCCGTAAAGAACGAGTGAACTTATTAATACTGTCAGTAATTTGCTGAAATTCGCTATAACGGGCCGGAGGAATCACATGCGACAGATCGCCGTCTCCTGACGAGAGTTGGGAAATTCGTTCTGTGAGTTCACGTAATGGACGTAATAACGTAGTTGATAAAGAAATAATCAGGATGATGACCATCAATACATCTAGGATGATGACTTGGTAAATGTTTTTCCTGAGGCTGCTAGCTAGCTGCTGTTCAGCTGTGTGAGCATGGTAGTAGACAACGGCACTACCAACGGCATTTTCAGAGCCATACTCCGAGTAAACAAGGTCGGTTTTCGCTTCGAATTCATCGCTCTTTGGGGGCGTTTTTCCATCTAATTCAATGAGTTTACTTTGGTCATCTGGGTCGAGTGCTACGTATAGAACAATATCGCCTTGAGGATTTAATACTTTTACCGATCTCAAATCGGAAGAACGTAACTCAGAAGCAATACTCAGCTTGGCTGCATCCAAGTTAAAGTTCCAGATGGCAGCTGGCAGGCTCAAACCAAGACGATGCCCTACGTTTTCGATTCTTGCATCAAGCTTTTCATAGAGATCCGTCTTAGACGATGTATAGTCCAGATACCCAGTGACACCTAATACCAAGGTGATGGCAACAATCAATTGAATAATAAATATTGTTTTTGCACTTTTTAACATAGCGAATCCTATTCCTAAGTCGCCCGAGCCTTTAACTAACACGAGTTTTTAACGATTCAGCCAATCCAGACGGGATTAATCGGCATTGTTTGCCTGTTATTATGAGGTTTTAAAAAGTACACAGACTTTAACTTAATGATTTAAGAATAGACGAACTTGGCGTTTTGTCTTGGTCAGTCTGCTGCAACTCGTTAAAAATAGAAGAAGCAAAGGTGACATGGGAAATCTAAAAGGGGGTATAAAGATTGATATGTGTGCGAAATCACATTTAAAGAGAGGCTTTTGGTTGATGAACATGGGAGATCCTCGTCTACACTTACATCACTAATTTTGGCCTGATGTGTGGAACACAAACAGGGATAAACAATTTGAAAAGACGAGTTGATGACCCAGTTATCTCACCAAATTACACATAAAGAAAAAGTTATCATCAGCACTTTTTCGGTGATTTATCTAATCGCTAGCATAGCGATGGCTTCTCTTATTGCTAATTTATTAGTTGAGAGACAAGTGCGTACCGAGCAAGAAGCTCTGATGAACAAGCTCTCGATGATTCGCTCCAATATCGAATCTAAAGTGTACATTGATACTTATCTTACTGACAGTTTGGCGATGATGGTGACTATCGACCCCAACTTCTCTCTAAAACATTGGGATACAATTGCACGGCAACTGCTAAAAAAAGCGACCTACGTTAGAAACATTGCAATAGCGCCAAATGATGTAATTACTCGCGTCTATCCGTTGAAGGGGAATGAAAAAGCTTTAGGCATCAATTTTCGTAATATTCCAGCGCAATACGAGAGCGTAAAGCAGGCGAGAAAACAAGCGAGTGTTTATATTACTCACCCTTTAGAACTCGTTCAGGGGGGGAGAGCGATAATCGCCCGATATCCTATTTTTACTGACTTTCCTAATAATAAGGCGTATTGGGGGACAGTTAGTGTCGTGATTGATTATCAAAGGCTGATAGCTGATGCCGGTATCGCCAGTTTGCCCAATACCCTCATTGCGTTAACTGCTCAAAAAGGCTTTTTCTATGGTGATGATAAGGTCTTGAACAACTTTGATACCAAGTTATCAGTCAATCTTCCTAGTGGAGGTTGGGAGCTTTACGCTAACTTCAGTTCCATCGCAACGCCTGAAGTTATGAAGTTTAGATGGGCAGTTCAAGGCTGCGTGATTGTGATCTGCTTACTGATCTACTTTGTATTTACCTTACTCTATCGCCATTACATGTTTACCCATCGCGATGCGATGCATGACGAACTTACGCGTTTGCCAAACCGGCGATTTGCTCTAAATCATATTGGCCAGTTAATAGAGAGACGAGCGGCAAACGAATCGTTTGTTCTGCTCAATATCGACTTAAATAACTTCAAGACGATTAATGATACCTACGGTCACAATGTGGGGGATGAGTACCTCAAATACATCGCGGATATGTTAACTCGCTGTGTGCGAAAAAACGATGTTGTAGCGCGCATGGGGGGCGATGAGTTTATTGTGGTTATGCGCGGTATCGTGACTTGTGCTCAAGTTGACCTCATCAATTATAAAATTCGTCGTTACTTTGAGCGCCATCCATTTTTATGGAAAACACTGCGGTTACATGGTTCGTTTGCTGTTGGCCATGTACTGTTTAAGGGCCAAGACATAACCCTTGATGCGCTGCTTGCTTTGGCTGACCAGAACATGTACCGAGAGAAAGCGAATTTTAAGAGGAAGCTAGGTGCCAGTTAGGAGAGTTAACCCGTTACAACTGAAAGATAAAATAAAAAAGGCACATAATGTGCCTTTTGCTTGAAGCGAGACTAAAAATTCAAAGAAACCTATCTCAATTCGTTAGACGATTGCTAAAATGAGACCGCCGATAGTGGCAGCAGCCGATAAGTAACGTCCTGCAGAGTATGAGCTATCTTTCTCTTCTTCTTTTTCCGCCTTTTGTTCAGGTTTTTCCAACCCAAGCGCTCCGTAAGTGAAGGATTCAACCTTATCGCCAATGGTTTTTTCTTTGTTCACGTTTTCCAACGTACCCGTTTTATCAATCTGCTTTAAGGTTTTAAGCAGAGCCTGTCCCTCAGATGAGAGTGAGACTTTGTCACTACCTTCTTTGCGTTCGATAAGTGAAGTATTTGCTGTAGCCGTGGTGGAATTGCCAGGGCGAGTCGATGTATGAGATTTCACCGTTTGGGTGGAATACAGATTTGCTGATCCTGCTCCTACTGGGTTCATACTTCTCTCCTAAGTCTATCCTCAGTTAGTGTTATCGACCGATAGGCCAAAAACTTGCGAAGTTTTTACACTATCTGAGCATAAAATTTACGAGCAAACTTTGTGCCGGAATGAACAAATACTGACTCTTTTAATAGAAATCGTAGCAAATGGTAATAAATTTGGGAATAAAATCAAAGATTAAGGAGTTTTGGTGAATAAGGTAAAGGTTGCTGCCCTATAAGACATAAGGCAGCGTAGTCATTATTAATCCTTGATTAATGGATTATTCGTTTTCGGACTGTCGTTGATACACTCGCAATGTGAAGTCAGCTTCACTTTCAAAGTTCACAGAATTATTTAGAAACTCACGAAACTCATCACTCGCATGCCACGCCAACGGTGTCATTTGGAGCAAATCGAGCGCATCTTGGCTGTTGAGTGTCATGGTGTAACGTAATTGCTCACTATGAACTAAGTGGAAGCCTGCCATTTCTTCAGGCTTGTCATCATGCAAGCGCACTGCCTCGTAAATGCGTTCTTTATATTGATAAAGGTGATGAGGAGCCGGAGTGACGGTAATCACAACGCCATTCGTTTTGACACAGCGAGCAAGCTCTTGCGCTTTGCAAGGAGCGTAAATTCGTAAAATGCCATCGAGAGAGTTATCGGCAAAGGGTAAGCGGTGACTTGATGCCACGGCAAACTGGCAATTGGGGTAACGTTTTGCCGCATAACGAACAGCGACTTTGGAAATATCTAAGCCAAAAGTTTGAGCAGTTGAGTGTTGCTGCGTTAATGTCTCAGCGACGTATGTAGTGTAGTAGCCCTCGCCACAACCAATATCAAGCAGTTGGTGCTCTGTCTCTTTGAGATATTGACGACACAATTGCGCGACGCGATCTCGCATTGGATCATAATGCCCTGTATTTAAAAAGCGACGGCGTGCTTGAGTCATCTCTTTGTTATCACCCGGATCTTTAGAACGTTTGTGATGAGCTGGCATCAAATTGACGTACCCTTCTTTGGCTACATCAAATTGGTGGTTATTGGCACATACATAGGCTTTTGGGGATTGCGCCAAAGGTAACTGGCATAATGGACATTGATAAGCCATAAAGATCTCGGTCTAAATAAGAAAGGCGCTAGTGTAACGGTTCGTGCTCAAAATAAAAAGGACAGCTCAGCTGTCCTTGATTAATTTACTTTTGATTGCATTAACGTTGAGCGATGGTCGTGATCAACTGGTGATATTCGCCTGGAGACAATGTAACTCCCGCAGAGATACAAGGAGCGAATACGGTTGATTCTACACACATCATATTGAGATAACCTGTGTTACTCATGTCTTTGATGTTTTTAGCACCATCAGCCCAAGGGTTCCAAAGCACTGCTGAGTTATGACCTAGGTTTTCGATGGTCAGTTGGCGATTAAATTCAGGGTCGGCGACAGTAATCACAGCCGCTGGTTGAGTGTAAATACGGTCAATACCGGCCGTTAATTTGAGTACTTCTGGACCTTCACACTCTTTGCCATCTTGCAGTTTATCGATGTAACGGTCGCCCATACCGGTTACTTCTATTTGATGAATATCACCTACGTTTAAATAGGAGTGCAAGGCGCCGGAGAAGGTCCATGGTTTTTCATCGGTATTTTTTACGTCTAACGTTACTTTGAGCGTATCATTCATTTCTACATAGAGTTTGGCTTCAAATTGATACGGCCAAATAACTTGTGTGTCGCTGTTGTCTGTCAGGCCTAAACAAATGACGACCCCTTGCTCGTTTTCACGATGTTCCACAAGTTGCCATTGTGCGTTACGGACAAAACCATGAGATGGTGAGGCAATTGGACCAAACCAAGGCCAGCAGATAGGAATGCCACCACGCAGTGGCAGTTTTGCATCATAAACCGCTTCCTCGCTCATCCAAATGAGATCTTGAAAACCTTTAGGACGGAAAGAAACAACGTGACCACCGTACAGCGAAATGCCAGCAGTTAATTTAGGATGAGTGACGCGAAGGATTTTGACTTGGTCGTGTTGAACGACGTCAATATAGTCCGAGAGTGTAGAGATGACAGGAAGTTTTTGTAAGTCCATATATCAGTACCTTAATATAACGTTCGTGGCGAACGTCTGTTGTTTATGACATCAGTTATTCTCATTGATGTTGGTTCTGAAATGAAAAAAGGGCAGCGAAACGCTGCCCTCTCAATAGTGCTAAGCTAACAGCCTACATTATTTAGAAATGTGTGCGATTAGGTCTAGAACTTTGTTTGAGTAACCGATTTCGTTGTCGTACCAAGATACAACTTTAACGAATTTGTCAGTTAGAGCGATTGCTGCGCTTGCATCGAAGATAGAAGTGCGAGTGTCGCCGTTGAAGTCAGTTGAAACAACTGCATCTTCAGTGTAACCAAGAACGCCAGCTAGTTCGCCTTCAGCTGCTGCTTTCATAGCTGCTTTGATGTCTTCGATAGAAGCTGCGTTAGTTAGGTTAACTGTTAGGTCAACTACAGATACGTTAGCAGTTGGTACGCGGAAAGCCATACCAGTTAGTTTGCCGTTTAGTTCTGGAAGAACTTTACCTACAGCTTTAGCCGCACCAGTTGATGATGGGATGATGTTTTGAGCTGCACCACGGCCGCCGCGCCAGTCTTTGTGAGAAGGACCGTCAACAGTTTTTTGAGTTGCTGTTGTAGCGTGAACTGTAGTCATAAGACCAGATTCGATACCGAATTTGTCGTTAAGAACTTTAGCTACAGGTGCTAGACAGTTAGTAGTACAAGAAGCGTTAGAAACGATATCTTGACCAGCGTAAGTTTCTTGGTTTACGCCCATAACGAACATTGGAGTTGCGTCTTTAGAAGGACCAGTCAATACAACTTTTTTCGCACCAGCTTCGATGTGTTTACGAGCTGTTTCGTCAGTTAGGAAAAGACCTGTTGCTTCAGCAACAACGTCAACACCGATTTCGTTCCATTTAAGGTCAGCTGGGTTGCGTTCTGAAGTTACACGTACAGTTTTGCCGTTAACGATTAGGTTACCGCCTTCAACTTCAACAGTGCCGTCGAAACGACCGTGAGTTGAATCGTATTTAAGCATGTATGCCATGTATTCAACGTCGATAAGGTCGTTAATACCAACAACTTCGATATCGTTACGAGCTTGAGATGCACGGAATACGAAACGACCGATACGGCCAAAACCGTTAATACCTACTTTGATAGTCATTATAGTTGCTCCACAACTTAATTTCTGATTAAAGATAACTGGTAGTAAAATTACAGAATCCAGCTTTTGTCTGCAACAGATAATCCGACTTAACTTGTTTAAAGTCAAAAAAAAGCGGCGCTTTTTTTGACAATCAGTCACGACTGATTATTTTTTGCACGTGATGCTGAAATATGGACTGCCAGCTAACGAAAATTGTCATGTTATGTTAGGTAATTTATCAATAAACCATCTGCCATAGCATAGTAAAAAAGTATGTGCTACAAAGCATTTGTGATGCAAGGTTTATTCGAAAAATTTGACAAATAAATCAGCCTAAGGAAG
The DNA here is from genome assembly GCF_001547935.1 of Vibrio tritonius. Taxonomy (NCBI): domain Bacteria; kingdom Pseudomonadati; phylum Pseudomonadota; class Gammaproteobacteria; order Vibrionales; family Vibrionaceae; genus Vibrio; species Vibrio tritonius. The sequence continues at coordinate 2,408,099 of NZ_AP014635.1, read as the reverse complement.
AGAGTTTAACGTGAATAACGACCAAGAAAATAAATTAAAATCAAATGACTATTGGCGCCAATTACTAACTGAAGAGCAGTATCGAGTCTGCCGTGAACAAGGAACCGAAATGCCCTATTCAGGGACCTTGTTACACAATAAAGAGACGGGAATTTATCACTGCACTTGTTGCCAAACGCCATTGTTTATCTCAGACAATAAATACGATTCGGGGTGTGGTTGGCCAAGTTTTGATGCGCCTATCTCAGCAAAAGCCATTCGCTATTTAGATGACACCAGTCACGGAATGGTGCGTACAGAGATCCGTTGTGCAGCGTGTGATAGCCACTTAGGGCACGTTTTTCCTGATGGGCCACAAACGACAGGTGAGCGCTACTGTGTGAATTCAGTTTCGTTAGTTTTTAACAAAAATTGATCAAGAAATTTCATTTCTGCGGCACGTTACAAGCGCTGTTGCACGTTTAAGCGAATGTATGTGTGATCATGTGAGTGTGCCCATCGTCGCCATTATGCGGAGGGAGGTTGATCTTCTGGCGCTGAACGATAAATCAGCCTCTCATAGTTGTTGAGAGGCTGAAGGCGTTCTATCAATTGAAAATACCTATTTGGAAATGAACACTCGTTACTCGGGTTGTGTTTGATCCTTCAGCGGTTGCTCCTGTAATGATGCAAGCTGATTTTTGATTAACGAGGGGTGATATTGACCTTTTTTCAAGGCATCAATCACTTTGTCTGCAACGTTATCCAACTCTCCGTATTTCGCTGCTGTGAAACCGTATAAAAGCTGCAAGTCCTTAGCAGAGGCAATCTGCACACCATAATGCTGACTTACCTTCGCCCAAATATAGGCATATTCGTCTTGATTCAGCAGTTGATGGGTACTGGCTAATGATTTGAATATGTCGATGTTGACCTTGTCATTTGAGGCAAGTTCAAGAGCATGATCGAGCAATCGCACGGTTTTTTTCTGGTCGCGTTGAGTATAAAACGTCGCTAAAGCATATTGCATCTCGGTGGTTTCCAACTGCGGCTTGCCTTCCATTTGCAAGAATTCACGCTGGGCACTTCTATCACCGATTTGGCTCCACAGAAAGTAGTAAGCTTGCGGAGTTTTGCTTTGGCGAATTGATTCGATAAGTGCCAGTTGATCCTCTGCGGCATTTTGCGTTGCTTGAAAACGAACGCGTTTGAGTTCTGTTTGGTCAATCGCGCGAATTTGAGAAGCCAATTCCATGCACTTTTTGTACTTAGCAAGGTAATGGTATTCTTCAATTTTGTTGGACACAGTGTCGTTTTTCAACACTTCATAGCGATGCCAGATTAAATCTGTGCGTGCTACGCGGCACTGCCCGTCATCAATGTTGAGACGCTCACACCGTAAGTTAGGATTTTCACTACAGAGCTTGTCTGTATTATTTCGGTTTTCAAAGCACCCACTGATACTAGCGGTGAGTAGTAAAAGTGCTGCAAATTTTATGCTATTCATAGAGTTCGCTTGTGATCGATGACACTTAACTATTTAGCCTTTCTTGACTCAAACTTCCAGCGAGATAAGGTGTTACTCATCAGAGTTGAGCGGTAAAGCTCATCCTTTAGTAAAGAGAGAACTCTTCATGGACCGAGATCAGTTGATTAATGCAATTACCCCGCAGGCGTATGAACGTCTGTTATATGCTGTTGAAACAGGGAAGTGGCCAGAAGGTACACCACTTTCTCCTGAGCAGCGAGATTCTTGTCTGCAAGCTGTGATGTTGTATCAAGCAAAACACAATGTAGAGCCTGACCACATGAGTATCAACACCGAGGGAGAGCTCGTTTTTAAATCGAAAGCCGAGCTAAAAAAACGTTTTCAATCTAATCAAGAAGATATAATAAGAATAAATCCAAATAGTACTATGTCTTAGCTCAATTTTTCAGCAAAAAATACAGATGTGTCTAAGTTACCTTAAGATGCTGTTGCGGCGAGAATGTGTTCGTTTTTAGGCAAGGCACTGATTTGAATACCCTGTTATTTTACGTAGAAAATCAGTAACGCTGTATTTGAGAACAAATATACCCAAGTAACCGCATCTTGAGGTCATTTGGGTATAAAAAGCCCCGTAATAAACGGGGCTTTCTCAATTCACTGTAATAACAATGGGTTATAGTGTCATTTCACCGCGCAGAACTTGCTGCATTTGCTCTTTTACTTGCTCGTAAGTCAAATCTTGGCTTAGCAAGTAGTGCAGTTTGGCAAGAGCGGCTTCTGGAGTCATATCGAAACCACTGATAACGCCAGCATCGTGTAGAGCACATCCTGTCGCATAACCACCCATGTTGACCTTACCAGCCAAACATTGAGTCAAGTTTACAACAATCACGCCACGCTCAGATGCTTCGTGCAAGTGTGCCAGCAACTCTGGTTTTTGTGGTGCATTACCTACACCAAAGGTTAATAAAATCATTGCATTAACCGGTTGGAGTAAGGTGTTACGAATCACTTCATGGGAGATGCCTGGGTACATAGTAATCACACCTATGGGTTGTGGAGTGATGTTGTGTACGCGGAACTCACCTTGTGGTTTTTCATCCACGTTGACGAAATTAGCCACTTGAATGTTGATTCCTGCTTCTAGCAGCGGTGGTAAGTTTGGTGAGGTAAATGCATTGAAACCATCGGCATGAGATTTCACACTGCGGTTACCACGCATTAAGTTATTATTGAAGAAAAGTGTGACTTCGTTGATTGGGTAGTTGGCTGCAATATGCAGCGCATTCAGTAGGTTTGCTTGACCATCTGAACGCAATTCCGCGAGAGGAATTTGTGAACCTGTAACAATAACGGGCTTACCCAAGTTTTCCAGCATGAATGACAACGCTGAGGCCGTATACGCCATGGTATCAGTGCCATGCAAAATGACAAAACCATCATATTTATCGTAATTATCACGGATATCGTCAGCGATTTTTTGCCAATCTTCTGGAGTCATGTCCGAAGAGTCGATCAACGGATCATATTCATGAATGGTAAATTCAGGCATTTCCTGACGATGGAATTCTGGCATGCTAGCCAGCTGTTTTTCCATAAATCCAGCTACCGGTACATAGCCATGATCTGACTTTGTCATACCGATGGTGCCGCCTGTGTAGGCGATATAGATATGTTTTCTGGCCATTGCTAGAAATCACTCATGTAGTAGGGAACAGAGCGTGGATTATAGCGAAAACTTTAGGAATAAAAATAGGTGCTACACGCAGCAAAGGATTTTATTTGCTTTCTTATAGCTATTTTGTACGCATAAATATTCATTATGAGTTAAACGTTTGCGTAACGTTGGTGTGGCAAAAGAAAAACGGCCACCACCTGGTGACCGTTTTTGCTGAAGTGGCATCCTATTCAACTTGGCAAGGCAAGCAAAAAGCATATTGGCCTTGTGGGTCGTTAAAGGAGGCTAAAATATTGGCACTTTCCTTTAATTGAGTTGCTGCCGGTTTTAACGCTGCTGGAATCCAGCTTTCGATATTAAGACCAAGGCTCGCATGAGCTTCACTTAACAGCTCTTGAAGAACTTGTTGAGTCGGGGAGAGTGGTTCATTAATCCAATCTAACTGGTAACGTTTGAGCTTAGCTAACTGTGCCGCTAATGCGACGGCATCATCAAAGTCACCAAGTTTATCGACTAAGCCAAGACGTAACGCATCTTGGCCAGTCCATACATGACCTTGAGCGATACTATCGACTTGTTCTAAAGGCAGATGACGATTTTCGCCTACCAGTGAGATAAAGCGATGGTAACCGTGCTCTATTCCCATTTGCAGTGCCTGTTTGGCTCCATCACTTAACCCTGTTGTCACCCCGATACCAGAGAACGGCGTTGTGCCGACACCATCGGTTGACACCCCAAGCTTAGATAAGCCTTTTTCAAATGTGGTAATGACACTGAAGATGCCAATAGAGCCAGTGAGGGTTGTTGGTTGAGCGACGATTTTATCCGCGCTCATTGAGATCCAGTAACCGCCAGATGCAGCAAGGCTCGACATCGATACCACAACTGGTTTACCCGATGCTTTTAGCGCTTCCAGTTCATTACGAATCACTTCCGATGCAAATGCACTACCTCCAGGGCTATCCACTCGAAGGACAACTGCTTTCACTTGCTTATCATTGCGAGCGTCACGAATTTGCGCGGCGAGGTTATCTCCACCAACCGTTCCTCTTGGTTGGGTGCCGTCCATAATTGTACCGCTAGCCACGATCACAGCAACACGATCTCTGGCGATGCTAGTCCGGTGTGGTACTTGGCTCTGATAATCGTAGAAACTCACGGCGTTGTAACTGTCAACGCCATCACTGCCAAATTTTTTGGTCAGTTCCGAGCGAATTTGTGTGCGTGTGGCGAGTTGGTCTACGAGTCCTGCTTTCAATGACAGTTCTGCAAGGTTGCCATTGGCGGCTTTGAACTGAGCGAGGAATTGCTGCATATCGGGTGTTAATGTGTCTACTTTGATATGGCGGTTATTCGCTACATCATCAATATAGGCTCCCCATAACTGCCCCAGCCAGCGCGATGCCGATTGACGGGCTGGATCTGACATATCATCACGCATAAATGGCTCAACGGCAGATTTGTATGTGCCTACACGGAAGATGTGTGTGGTGACATCCAATTTATCGAGCAAGGTTTTAAAGTACATCGAGTACGCACTGTAACCTTTGAGCATTACTGCGCCATCTGGTGCTAGAAATATTTTGTCGGCGTAGCTTGCTAAGTAGTACTGGCTTTGGTTGTAGAAATCACCCACAGCGAATACGGGCTTACCTGACGATTTAAACTCGTTAATCGCTTTAGCGATATAGCGTAGCTTGGTCAAGCTGGTTTCTGGCATATCGCGCAATGCAAGCACTAAGCCAGTGACGTTTGGATCATCTTTGGCATAACGAAGCGTGTCTACGACTTTGAATAGCACGTTTTCTTTAGGCATTTCATTGCCTAACACACCTCCGGTTAATGAATCCATCGGACTTAAATAGGTGCTTTGTTCAACGATTGGCCCAGACAAGTTAAGAACTAAAGCTGATGGCGTTGAAGGTGGCGTTTCAGTTGGCCCTGATGCTTGTTGATAAGCAACCACGACTGCGCCCAAAATGACAAAAAAAATCAGATTGAGTAGGGCGACACGAATAAAGGTAATGGTTTTCCATATGCCTTTAAAAATCAGGCCGATAAATCGAAATAACTTTTTCATTAGTGCTCCATCACTAGGAGGTTAGTGAGTGACGAATAGTAAATAATAAGAATATCCTACGTGATCTATTATACCCAAACAACTGCGTCCGGGATCGCATTTGCGTGGGAATGTGCGTTAGTTTTATGTCAATGCATCGCGGGTGTTAAGGGAAAAAGAAAAACGCCCAGAAAAACATGGGCGTTAATATTCCCAAATGACCTCAAACAACATCTCGAGGTTACTTGGGTAGGGTAAGCTAGAGAATGATGGTTTTGTTGCCTTCTACAAAAACGTGGTCGTTGAGCACCTTGCCAAGGGCTTTACTCAAGACGTTTTTCTCTACATCACGACCTGCTTGCGCCATATCTTGCGCACTGAAGGTGTGGTCAACAGGGATAACGTCTTGTTTGATGATTGGGCCTTCATCTAAATTGCTTGTAACAAAGTGAGCAGTGGCACCAATGATTTTCACGCCACGATCATAAGCTTGTTGATATGGCTTCGCACCAATGAAAGCAGGTAAGAAACTGTGGTGTATATTGATGATGCGATGTGGGTATTGGTTGACGAACTCTGGTGTCAGAATGCGCATGTATTTGGCCAATACGAGGTAATCCGGTTGATATTGATTGACCGCTTCTAGTACCTTTTGATCATGTTGATCACGAGTAAGACCTTCATGAGAGACACAATGATAAGGAATATCAAAACGTTCGGTGAGGGCTTGTAATTTATCGTAGTTACCTACTACCGCTGCAATTTCTACGTCGAGACTGCCATCGTAGTTTTTCATCAGAATATCACCTAAACAGTGAGATTCCTTGGTCACCAAGATCACGATGCGTTTTCGACCAGAGTTTACCAATTGGTGCAGAGCACCTTCAGGTAACGCTTGATCGAGATCGGCGAGCAAGGTTTCGTCATTGAAATAACCTTCTAGCTCAGTGCGCATAAAAAACTGGCTTGTGGTGTTATCTACAAATTCGCTGTTGTGAATGATGTTCAACTGATGCTTGTAACAGATGTTAGTGATTTTTGAAATGAGTCCAGGCTCATCGCTGCAGTGTGTCAGCAGGGTTTTCTTTTCCATCAAATACGACTTCCGTGAAAGAATTTTTTATCATAAAAAATAAATCGAGTAGCCATAACGGCAGAGGCACACTCGAGAATAGCCACTATAATTAATCCATAATCAGAATAGATTCAACCTCTACAGTAAAAACCATCCGTCTTGGCATTGTGTGACCTTTTGAATCCGTAAGGGAAAAACCGTCTAAATCAGACAAAACGATTGTTAAACGCTGTCTCAAGGTGACTGTTATGGACAAAGATCTACTTGCTCATAAACTCTATATCGAACGTGTAAGTGCTCTTATGGGAGACCACAATATCGATTACGATTTGCTAGACCAAATGTGGGAAGCAAAAGCCTCTCCTAGCTCTGCCGCCAAAATAATGTTGATGCAACAAGAACAGGGACCGAGTTTTGATGCACCGGCTTGGTTGACTCGTTATCTAAATCGAAAGTGATGTAAGACGGACAATAAGCAGTTTAAAGATAGGTAAACGGCTACTCATCAATGGTTTCAAGTATTACTCCAGCTCTGGTCATCAGGCGGAGCTTGATAAACCGATTCACTTTGCTAAGGATGGCAAAGTGGCGTCTATACTCTGCAACAGTGACTCTAGGCGGTGACATGCAATCAAAGTCGCGTCACCCTTAGAAACCTGCCATAATCTCGCCATCTTTTCTCCGATATGAACAGGCAATGATCGCGAAAACCTTCTCTCAACAGGGCGCTTTAGGACAAGCGATACCTGGATTTCAACCTCGTCAAGCACAGATCGATATGGCAAAGGCTGTAGATGATGTGATTCGTAACGATGGTCAACTTGTGGTTGAAGCAGGTACGGGGACGGGGAAAACCTTTGCTTACTTAGTTCCTGCACTGCTTAGTGGTAAAAAAGTAATCATCAGTACGGGATCAAAAAATTTACAAGAACAACTTTATCATCGTGATCTGCCGCTTATGATCGGAGCATTGGGATTTCTTGGTAAAACCGCGCTGCTGAAAGGTCGTTCAAACTATCTTTGTCTTGACCGATTAAGTCGGCAGATGATTGAAAGCCATACCAATGAATCAGACCCAACCTTGCTCAGTCAACTAGTGAAAGTTCGCGGTTGGTCATCGGAAACCAAAACGGGCGATTTAGGCGAGTGTGATGCCTTACCGGAAGACAGCTTAGTCATACCCACTATTACCTCAACCAACGATAATTGTTTGGGTAAAGAGTGTCCGAGCTATCAAGACTGTTTTGTTTCAAAGGCGCGCCGCAAAGCAATGGATGCCGATGTGGTGGTGGTTAACCATCATCTGTTTTTGGCGGATTTGGCAATTAAAGAGACAGGATTTGGTGAGTTAATTCCTGAGGCCGATGTGTTCATTTTCGACGAAGCGCACCAGCTTCCTGATATTGCCAGCCAATACTTTGGTCAGTCGTTATCAAGCCGCCAGATTCAAGAGCTCGCGAAAGACATCGAAATCGGCTATCGCACCGAAGCAAAAGACATGCGCCAACTTCAGAAAATGGCTGAGAAGCTGCAAAACTGTGCGATGGATTTGCGCATTGTACTCGGTGAGCCGGGGTATCGTGGTAATTGGCGCGATGCGATGGGGTCACCGTCAGTACAAAGAGAGATAGAGCGTCTTAAAGACAGTTTAGATTTTGCCATTGAAGTATTAAAAATGGCGTTGGGCCGCAGCCAATTACTGGATACGGCTTATGAACGAGCCAACTTGATTAAAGGGCGATTAGAGCGGGTTTGCGATGTGTCGATTACTGGTTATTCCTATTGGTTTGATACCACGCCACGCCATTTTTCACTACACATTACGCCGCTTACAGTGGCTGACAAGTTCCATGAACAGATTGAAATCAAACAAGGCGCTTGGGTATTTACCTCAGCCACACTTGCGGTGAATGATGACTTTAGCCACTTTACCCAAAGGTTAGGGATCAAACCTAAACAGCAATTTTCATTACCGAGTCCATTTGATTATCAGCACCAGGCCAAACTCTGTGTGCCGCGATATTTGCCAGAACCAAATAGTCCAGGGTTGGCGGACAAATTAGTGCGCATGCTAGCACCGGTGATTGAGGAGAATGGCGGTCGTTGCTTCTTTTTATGCACATCACACAGCATGATGCGTGATTTAGGTGAAAAGTTTCGCGAGCGCTTGTCATTGCCCGTGCTTTTGCAAGGGGAAACCAGCAAGCAAAAAACATTAGCTGAGTTTCTTGAGTTAGGTAATGCGTTGCTGGTGGCAACCGGGGCTTTTTGGGAAGGAATTGATGTTAGAGGCGATGCACTAAGCTGTGTTATTATCGACAAACTTCCGTTTACCGCCCCTGACGATCCCTTATTGAAAGCTCGCATCGAGGATTGTCGGTTACGTGGGGGAGATCCTTTCGCTCAAGTGCAATTACCTGAAGCGGTAATTACCTTAAAGCAGGGGGTCGGACGACTTATTCGAGATAAGAAAGACCGAGGCGCGTTGATCATCTGTGATAACCGTTTGGTCACTCGGGATTATGGCGGTATTTTTCTCGCCAGTTTGCCTCCAATACCACGCACACGTGACTTGCAGGTGATTTCCGACTTTCTTGGTACATTATCAGAAACAGAAAATAATTAGAGATATCCATGAGCGCAAAAATTCTTGCCATCGATACCGCAACAGAGATGTGTTCTGTTGCTTTAATGGTGGGGGATGAGATTTTCTCCCGTAACGAAATTGCTCCACGCGATCACACGAAAAAGATCTTACCAATGGTCGATGAAGTGTTGAAAGAAGCTGGCGTGAGCTTATCTGAACTTGATGCTTTAGCCTATGGACGTGGCCCAGGCAGTTTTACGGGAGTGCGTATTGGGATTGGTATTGCTCAAGGTTTAGCGCTTGGTGCTGATTTACCAATGATAGGAATATCTACCCTAGCAGCGATGGCGCAGGGGGCTTATCGTCGTCATGGTGTTGAACATGTCGCATGTGCTATTGATGCACGAATGAGCGAAGTTTACTGGGGACAGTATCAACGTCAGCAAGATGGTAGCTGGATCACAGTTGGCAATGAATGTGTTATACCACCAAGTGACTTAGTGGCACATTTGCGTCACGATAACAATACTTGGGCACAAGTCGGCACAGGTTGGGATGCTTATCAAGTAGAAATGGCCGAGGTTAAGTTAGAACGTACCACGACGGATGTGCTGTATCCAGAATCGCGTGATATTGTTTTTCTTGCTAAATTTGAATTGGAAAATGGCAATACTGTTCCGGTGGAAGAATCCAGCCCAGTATATTTGCGTGATAACGTAACTTGGAAGAAGTTGCCAGGACGTGAATAACCCTCTCCTCCCTCGTTGAGATGGGGTGGTTCACACCTTGTCTCAACCTGTAAAGGAACTGTATGGTATCTATTAACGGTTTACCCCCTTCCATCCCCGGTCCTAATCGTGCATCAAAGGCTAAAAAGGGCCAAGGAAAAAAGAGCGCAAGCACGGAAGTAGCGGCTCCGTCGAAACTTGCAACTGCCGTTTCTCAATCGATACGCCATGTTGATGAAGCGGACATTCGTGGTGCTCAATTGCACTATGATTTACCGGAAGGACGAGCCCGAAAAGCAATGGAAGAGTATATGGATGTGATGAATCGAGCAAAAAAAGAGGAACTTGCTCAGTTATTAGGCGTCGATATATACATCTAATCAACACGTTAGAGGGTTAACTATGTATGTGATGAGATGGAGATTTCTCCTTAGCTTCCTTCCAATCGTATTATTGACAGCCTGTGCGTCTTTGCCGCCAGAATTAGCAGCAAATGATACGGCTGTCGTGACTGATTACTCAACTTGGACTGAAACAAAACCATCTGCCGGTAGTGAAGTCCGTTTAGGTGGAGTAATCGCGGGAATTTCTAATCAGGCCAATAGCACTCGATTGGAAATTGTTAATCTCCCAATAGATAAAGCAGGACGCCCAGACATCAGCCAAGAACCTCATGGTCGGTTCATTGCTTATGTAAAAGGATTTATCGACCCAGTGACCTATGCTCCAGATCGTTTGATTACCTTAATTGGTAAAACGGCGGCGAATGAACAAGGTAAAGTTGGGGATTACGCTTACTCTTTCCCTGTGATGAAGGTAACTGGTTACCATTTATGGAAAGTAGAACAGCGCGTCATTATGGATGTCGGTCCTTTCTTTTATCCATGCCGGGGATATTACTGTCGACACTTCGATAGAGAATCTAATGAAGGTCGCGTGATTCAGACGGTAAAATAATGTTGACTGAAACGAAGTATACACTGGCTGATGGTGAGCTCGCTGCCGTTGAGATAGGCGATGCGAAAAGTGCGGATACCACCATCGTGTTTTTACATGGATGGCTAGATAACGCTGCCAGTTTTTTTACTATCATGGAAGCTTTTCATCAGCTAGCCCCTCAATACCATTTATGTGCCATTGATCTTCCTGGGCACGGTTTGTCGACCAACAAAGCAGGTAGTAATTTCTATCTATTTCATGATTATGTGGACGACATCTATCAACTCATGCCAAATTTTTCACCAAATAGACGAATTTTGGTGGGTCACTCTCTTGGTGCTTTAATCTCAGCTTGCTATAGTGCCGCCTTTCCTGAGCAAGTTGCAGGATTAGTTCAAATTGAAGGTTATGCTCCGCTGTTTGAAGAACCCGATGCCTGTGTTGCACGAATGCGAGAAGGGGTGATCAGTCGTCATCAATATCGCAGTGTTCCTGCTCGAGGCTATGACAGCTTAAAAACGGCCATTCGTCATCGTTCCCAAGTGAACAAGATCGCGCCAGCATTGATTACGCCAGTGATTGAGCGAGGTATGCGACAAGTCGGAGACTTGTGGTATTGGCGTTGTGATGCAAAATTAAAATGTGATGCGCTGTACCGGATGAGCCCGGAGCATGCGAAACAGATTATGGAAAAGGTGACTTGTGTGGATCGAGTCATTTTAGGGGAGGAGGGATATCCTCATTTACATCAACAATGCACTGAACTGACGGAAAAAAGACCAGAAGTGTTTACCATTGCAGGTGGACACCATTGCCATCTGGAGCAGCCCCAACAAGTTGCTGAACTGATTCTTGGCTTGGTTAATAAAATTAATAAAGAGCTTGAGTAAAGATACTCAAGCCAATTGGCTATGCTGATAGTGTTATCAAAATAATAAACAGCAGAAAGGCCAATGACGAGGAGTATACCGTGGATAAACCCTGGCTTTCACGTTACCCAAGTGATGTACCTGAAACCATCGATCCCGATCAATATCAGTCACTTGTTGAGATGTTTGAGTTATCGGTAAAAAAATACGCCGAGCAACCAGCATTTATAAATATGGGCACAGTAATGACCTTCCAAAAACTGGAAGAGCGTAGCCGTGCCTTTGCTGCTTATCTTCAGCATGATCTCAAGCTGAAAAAGGGGGATCGTGTTGCTTTGATGATGCCCAACCTACTGCAGTACCCCGTCGCGTTGTTCGGAATTTTACGCGCCGGTCTTGTGGCGGTAAACGTTAATCCTCTTTACACGCCGCGTGAACTGGAGCATCAGCTTAAAGATGCGCATATCGAGACGATTGTGATCGTATCGAATTTTGCCAATACGCTGGAAAAGATTGTCGCCAACACGCCAGTCAAACATGTGATTTTGACCAGTCTTGGGCAGATGTTACCTCGTGCTAAAGGAACGCTCGTCGATTTCGTGGTGAAATACGTTAAACGTTTAGTGCCGAAATACCATCTGCCAGGCGCCATTTCTATGCGCCAAACCATTCGTAAAGGTCGCCGTTTACCCTATGTTCAGCCCAAGTTATCGGGTGATGATATTGCTTTCTTGCAATACACGGGGGGGACCACTGGCGTGGCGAAAGGGGCAATATTGACTCACCGTAACATGGTGGCGAACGTATTACAGGCCAAAGGCGCTTATGGTCCGGTATTACGTGAAGGTCAAGAGCTGGTGGTGACAGCACTGCCGCTTTATCACGTGTTTGCATTATCGGTAAACTGCTTGTTATTTATTGAAATGGGTGGTTCGAATCTATTGATCACCAATCCGCGTGATATTCCAGGATTCATTAAAGAGCTGGATAAACATGATGTGACCGCAATTACCGGGGTGAACACATTATTCAATGCCTTGGTTTGCAACGAAGATTTTCATACATTAGATCTTACCCACTTAAAACTCTCTGTTGGTGGTGGCATGGCTGTGCAACGAGCGGTGGCCGACAAGTGGAAAAAAATCACCGGTATTCATCTGTTAGAAGGGTATGGTTTGACGGAATGTTCACCGCTGGTGGCTGGTAATCCTTATGATCTAACAGATTACTCTGGTGCGATTGGTTTCCCTGTGCCCTCAACTGAAGCTCGTCTTGTTAACGAACAGGGTGAAGTGGTAGGACATAATGAAGTCGGTGAATTGCAAGTTCGCGGACCACAGGTGATGCAGGGCTACTGGCGTCGTCCAAATGCGACGCGAGAAGTGTTGACTGATGATGGGTGGTTATCGACCGGTGATATTGTGCGTTTTGACGATAATGGGATGATGTATATCGTTGATCGTAAGAAGGATATGATTCTGGTGTCTGGTTTTAATGTCTATCCTAACGAGATCGAAGATGTGGTGGCGTTGCACCATAAAGTGCTTGAGGTCGCGGCAATTGGTCAGACGCATGAAGTGTCAGGCGAAGTGGTCAAAGTCTACGTTGTTGCTCGCGATAATAGTTTGACCAAAGAAGAGCTCATTACACACTGCCGTGAGCATTTAACGGGGTATAAAGTGCCCAAAATTGTTGAGTTTCGCGATGAACTACCGAAAACGAATGTCGGAAAAATTCTCCGTAGAGTACTGCGTGAAGAGAATGAGCAGCAGCAAAAAAACGCGTAATAAAGAGCGTGGGTGATATCTTACTGCCTGTCAGAGCAGTTATCTAACCTAAACAGTGTTACAATGCCGGCAGAATACGCCGGCATTGTTTTATGTGCCAGTCCCCATTCACAGAAGTGAGCTTTGAGTGAAATATCAGATAATAACAACCAATAGCGAATTAGAACGTATCTGCGCGGCGGCGCGTGAGACGGATGTAGTGATGCTAGATACGGAGTTTGTTCGGGTTAGAACTTACTACCCTCAATTGGGGTTAATCCAATTGTACGATGGTGAAAATGCCTCATTAATCGACCCTCTTGCTATCACAGATATGACGCCGTTTGTTGCGTTATTAAAAGATACTGCGGTACTCAAAGTCCTGCATGCATGTGGAGAGGACATTGAAGTGTTCTTCAATGAATTTGGTTGTGTGCCAACACCTATGGTTGATACTCAAATCATGGCGGCGTTTTTAGGGTATGGTTTATCAACTGGGTTTGCGGCTTTGGTTAAGGAATTCGTTGGTGTAGAGCTGGATAAGAGTGAATCTCGTACCGATTGGTTAGCAAGACCATTGACGGCGAAACAGCTTGACTACGCAGCGGCTGATGTCTTTTATCTTATGCCTATTTATGATGCGTTGCGTACGAGAGTAGAACAAGCTGGATGGTTAGAAGCCGCTTGGCAAGAATCTGAATTGCAATGCATTAAGCGAACTCGTGTTACCGATCCTGAGAAAGCCTATCTTGATGTTAAAGGGGCTTGGCAGCTTACGCCCAAAGAGCTAGCGGCGCTAAAATCGTTAGCTACATGGCGACACCAAGAGGCCATTAAACGTAACCTTGCGCTTAATTTTGTATTGCGTGAAAACGAAATGCTATCGATTGCGAGAGAGCTACTGCTAACACCTAAAGCGATGGAAGAAGCGGGAGTGGACGCCCATGCGATTCGCCGTCATGGCGCGAAGCTGGCCGCTATTGTAAAAGACTCATTAACCATTCCTGCTGACGAATATCCAGAGGCCATCGTGCCGTTAATGGATTACCCCGGGTATAAGCAGCTCTTTAAACAATTGAAAGATATTGTTAAAGCGGCTGCAGAGAGTAAAGGATTGGCCAGTGAGTTTGTCGCCTCGAAAAAACAGATCAACCAATTATTGAGTTGGGTGTGGAAGAAAGAGCGCGATCCCGCTAAGTTACCCGATGTGATGCAAGGATGGCGTTTGGCCTTAGTCGGGGATAAGCTCAACCAAAAAGTACAATGAATTAAGAACATAACCGCTCTTTGAGCGGTTGTTGTCGTTTTGGCCCTGACGTTCAGGCCTAAAGGAAATAAAAAGAAGGATAGTCATGACTGCAACCCAATACCTTAACGATCTTAACCACCGTTATTTGAATGTTCACCGCGTCAAGGAAGATTTTTTCTGGGAAACTTACATGGGCATCAGTGATGACCATGAAGGCTCGGCTAAAGCGCAAACGGCATGGACTAAGTTTCTGAGCGCAGCTGAGCAAATTCAAGCGATTCGTGATCAGCTAGTACAAGCTGAGAAGATCACCGATGCACAAGAAAAAGCACAAACGGTACAAGGCTTAAAAGGCTGGTTAGCCATGTTCGAATCCCATGCGATTGAATCGGCAGAAGCTCAAGAGCTCAAAGACCAACTGATTAAGTTCGAAGCTGATTTGTTTGAAAAGAAAAAGGCGTACGTAATGACGTACCAAAATGAAAACGATGAAGCAGTTGAAGCATCATTGGTTTCATTAGGTTCAACGGTACGTACTAATAACCATGAGTCGGTACGTCAAAGTGCTCACCAAGCTTTGCTTGGTTTAGAGCAATGGGTATTGAATAACGGTTTTATTGAACTGATCAAACTGCGTAATAAATTTGCTCGCTCGTTAGGGTTTGACACCTTCTTTGACTACTCTGTCGCTAAGGGTGAAAAGATGACCAGTGAGCAGTTGTTCACTATTTTAGACGACTTTGAACAGCGCACTCGTAGCGCTCATCAACGCAGTTTAGCGGCACTGGCTGCAGAAAAAGGCGAGAGTGCATTAACCGGTCATAACTTCATTTATTCATTTGCTGGTGATGTGATGCGCGAATTGGACCCGTACGTTCCTTTTGCACAATCGCTGCGCCGTTGGGCGGAATCCTTTGGCCGTTTGCATATCGATTATTCTGGTGCTGAACTAACGTTGGATTTACTCGATCGTAAAGGTAAGTATCCCAACGGTTTCTGTCATGGTCCGATTCCTTCTTTCTACGATCAGAACCAATGGATCGCAGCCAAGGTGAACTTCACCAGTAATGCAAAACCAGACCAAGTTGGTAGTGGTTATGATGGCATTAACACCTTGTTCCACGAAGGGGGGCATGCAGCTCACTTTGCGAATGTAAAACTTAATGCGCCATGTTTCTCTCAAGAGTTTGCACCTACATCAATGGCTTATGCAGAAACTCAATCTATGTTCTGCGATAGCTTATTAACCGATGCCGATTGGTTAAAAACCTATGCGCTGGATGCTCAGGGTACGCCTGTACCTGACGAAGTCATTCAAGCGATGATTCAGAGCCGTCAGCCATTTAAAGCATACGAAGAGCGTAGCATCCTAGTTGTTCCTTACTTTGAACGTGCGCTGTATCAGTTAAGTGATGATGAGTTAACACCAGAGCGTGCTACTGCGCTGGCTCGCGAATGTGAGCAAAACATTCTTGGTCTAAAGTGCAGCCCACGTCCATTAATGGCGATTCCGCACCTATTGTCTGATGAATCTGCGTGTGCTTACCATGGCTACTTGTTGGCACATATGGCGGTATATCAAACTCGTGCTTACTTCTTGAATCGTTTTGGCTACCTAACTGATAACCCAGAGATTGGTCCATTGCTTGCTGAGCATTACTGGCATCGCGGTAATAGTGTGTCGCACAACGACACCATTAAGGCGTTAACTGGAGAAGGGTTTAATGCTAAGTACTTAGCCGATACGTGTAACCTCTCGGTAGAGGAAGCGTGGCAAGTGCAGCAGAAAAAAATCGCGGCCTTGGCAGAGCGTGAGCAAACTAAGCCGGCGGATCTGAATGCGACTATTCGTATTGTCGATGGAGCGAAAGAGTTAGCTTCGAACGCGCAATCTACGGAACAAATGTGTGACGAGTTTGAGCAGTATATCACTAAGCATTATTTCAGCTAATTAATTGAATGTTAATAATAAAAATGCCAGCCCTGCGGCTGGCATTTTTGTTTTAAGCTCTGAATTAGCGTTCTTCTTCAGGCAGTTTGACGTTCAGTTCTAATACTGAAATATCGTCGTCCTTGTGATCGAAAGTTAACTCAACCATTTCTGGATCAATCGGCACATACTTAGCGATCACTTTTAGAATGTCTTCTTTTAATTGTGGTAGGTAAGTAGGTGCAGGGTCACTGCCGCTGCGACGTTCTGCCACAATAATTTGCAAACGTTCTTTGGCTAAGCTGGCCGTTGTTTTTTTCGTTGGGCGGAAAAATTCAAGTAGTGACATACGTCATTAGCCTCCAAACAGTCGTTTAAAAATTCCTTTTTTAGGTTCAGTCAGAAAACGGAATTCGATCTCCTGACCGAGTAAACGTGCAACGGTGTCATCGTAAGCTTGGCCTGCATCTGACTGTTCGTCAAAAATAACAGGAATACCTTTGTTTGATGCATTCAATACCGCTTGGCTTTCTGGAATCACACCTAATAACGGAATGTGTAGAATTTCTTCGACGTCGTTCACGCTCAGCATTTCGCCTTGGTTAACGCGAGCTGGGTTGTAGCGAGTAAGTAAAAGATGTTGTTTGACCGGTTCTTTGCCTTCTTCTGCTCGAAGCGATTTGGAATCAAGAATGCCTAGAATACGGTCTGAATCGCGCACAGAAGAGACTTCTGGGTTTGTTGTGACAATTGCTTCATCAGCGAAGTAAAGTGCCATTAATGCGCCTTGTTCTATGCCCGCAGGAGAATCACAGATAACAAAGTCAAACCCCATACTGTCTAACTCATCGAGTACGCGTTTCACACCATCAGTTGTTAGGGCGTCTTTATCTCGAGTCTGTGATGCTGGCAGAATAAAGAGGTTTTCGTTGCGCTTGTCTTTGATAAGCGCTTGATTTAGGGTTGCTTCGCCGTTGATTACATTAACGAAATCGTAAACAACGCGTCGTTCACACCCCATAATAAGATCTAGATTACGTAAGCCGATATCGAAATCGATAACCGCCGTTTTTTTGCCTTTAAGCGCTAACCCCGACGCGATCGCTGCGCTAGAGGTGGTTTTACCAACACCGCCTTTTCCTGACGTTACGACAATAATGCGTGCCATTTTTTATTTTCCTTTCAAACTTATATAGTAAGTAGTTCAAAATGCAGTGATTCTTCATTCATACTCAGGATCACTTTCTTTTGCCAAAACTCACTTTCAATTTGGTCACTAAGCCAATAGTTCCCTGCAATAGAGACTAGTTCAGCTTGTAAATCTTGACAGATAATCTTTGCTTGTTTTTGACCACTCGCTCCAGCAATTGCCCGGCCGCGCAAGGTCCCATGAATATGGATTGAACCATCGGCAATCACTTCAGCTCCTGGACTAACGTGATTGAGAATGACTAAATCACCGTCTTTTGCGTACACCTGTTGCCCAGAGCGAATTGGAGTATGGATAACTTTGGTTGGTGCAATCAGAGCGGGAGCATTGGTGGGTGAATTGCTGGTGGTCATCACGGCAAATCCGGCGTCTTTCGCTAAATTCTGCGTACGTTTATCATGACAACCTGTAATGCCCACTGGAATTAATCCAGCATCAGCAATACCTTGTTTTAATCCACTGAAATCAATATCGCTAGTCACTTTGGCAATATTGATTACAACGGGGGCACTCGCGAAAAAAGCAGGTGCTTGTTCCACTTTCTGTTTTAAAAATTCTACGCTATTGGCGATTTGATTGTCAGAAAGGTGTAATACTGACAAAGTGAAACTACTACCTTTTAGGTCAGGTATATTAGACATCGTTACTGTGACCTCGATAAACTCATGGCTAATTAAGAAAGGGCGTTGCCTGAGACTAGGGGTGTCATGTTATATTCCATAACAGACCACAGCAAGTTATCTTACAACCTTTTGAGTGATTTGCTGGTAATTTTATTGAAACTTGACGGTTTCTGTACAAAAACGCGATAAAAGCGGCTTATTTACAATAAAAGGCTTGTCATGCTTTGCTCTATCTATAAAAGTTCTAAGAAAGAAGGCACCTATCTCTATGTGCCAAAACGAGACGATTTTTCACAGGTACCTGACACTCTAATGCAGGTGTTCGGTAAACCTAGTTTTGTAATGTTAGTTAATCTGGACAAGCGTCAATTAGCGCTGGTAGATGTGGAAAAAGTGAAAAGCGCTTTAAACGAACAAGGTTTTTTCCTGCAATTACCACCGCCGCCAGAGAATTTACTAGAAAAATATAAACAAGAAAGGGCGAATCAACAGGGTAAATGACATCAATCAGTCTCGAATTTTGATGAAACCTGAGGCTCCGCTTTCAAACGCCTCACCGCTCAAGGAGGAGATCTTGAGAAAGTTACTTTCGATTATTTTAGGTGTAACACTCGCCTCACCAGTGTTAGCCGGCGACAGTGCTGGTTTTGAAAAGTATGTTGAAGGCTTAAAACAGCAGGCAAAACAAGAAGGGATCTCGGACACAGTGATTCAAGATGCCTTTGCTGGTGTTCAGTATCGTCCTCGGGCGGTTGTGGCTGATCGCAACCAACCAGAGAAAAAACTGACTTTAGACGAATACATTCCGCGTGCCGTCCCCAGTTGGAAAGTGAAACAGGCGAAAAACCTGTATAAGAAATATCATGATGAGCTGCAAAAAATTGGTGCTGAATATGGTGTTCAGCCTCGGTTTATTGTCGCTCTGTGGGGAGTAGAGAGTAACTTTGGTTCTTTAACCGGAGGTTATAATGTCATTGATGCTTTATCTACTATGGCCTACGACGGTCGCCGTGAGTCGTTCTTCCGTAATGAAACGATGGCGGCACTTAAAATTTTGCAACAGGGCCACATTGAAGCGAAATCCATGAAAGGCTCATGGGCTGGTGCGATGGGGCAGTGTCAGTTTATGCCTAGTTCGTTTTTGGCATTTGCTGCGGACGGTGACGGCGATGGTAAAAAAGACATCTGGGGTACGAAAGTCGATGTGTTTGCATCCACTGCCAATTATCTGAGTAAATCAGGCTGGAATGACCATTGGACTTGGGGGCGTCAAGTTAAGCTGCCAAGTGGGTTTGATGCAAGCCTAGCGGGTAGAGAGGCCGATAAAGGGCGCTATTTGCACGAATGGAACAAGCTTGGTGTGACTCGCTACGATGGTCGTGAACTGCCTAAATTAAGTAAAGACATTAAAGCTTGGCTTATCATTCCAGATGATGAAAAAGGGCGTGTGTATTTGGTATACAACAACTATAACGTGTTGATGAAATGGAACCGTTCATACTACTTTGCGTTGGCGGTTTCTCATTTAGCGGATGCTATCGTGTTTTAAAAGAGAAAGATAGAGTTCCAATTCACTCAGATCATTCAATGATCATTAAAAAAGCGGCAGTCATTTGACTGCCGCTTTTTGGTACTCTAATAAAAACTGAATTTAGTTTTGAGTTTCATTGAGCTCGCAAGCAATTAAGGTGTTTTCAATCAAGCTTGCTACTGTCATTGGGCCAACACCACCAGGAACTGGCGTAATAAAGCTGGCTTTCTCACGAGCGACATCATAGTCCACATCACCCACTAATTTACCAGACTCTAAGCGGTTGATACCGACATCGATCACGATAGCGCCTTCTTTGACCCATTCTCCCGGGATGAAGTGGGGTATACCGACCGCAACTACGAGCAAGTCTGCTTGGCGAACATGATGTTCGAGATCTTGTGTAAAACGGTGACAAGTGGTGGTAGTACAGCCCGCCAGAAGCAATTCTAGTGTCATAGGGCGACCGACAATATTCGACGCGCCAACGATAACCGCATGTTTACCGCGCACTTCGATGTTATAACGCTCAAGTAACGTAATAATCCCTTTTGGGGTGCAAGAGCGTAGTACCGGAATACGTTGTGCTAAGCGGCCAACGTTGTATGGGTGGAAACCATCAACGTCTTTCGCTGGGGAAATACGTTCGAGAACTGGCGTTGAGTCGATGCCTTTTGGCAGCGGCAACTGAACCAAAATACCGTCAATGGTTGGATCGTTATTTAATTCATCAACCAAAGCGAGCAATTCGTCTTGGGTAGTGGTAGCTGGCATATCGTATGATTTAGAGATAAACCCGACTTCTTCACAAGCGCGGCGCTTACTGCCGACATAAACTTGTGATGCAGGATCTTCACCTACCAAGACAACAGCAAGGCCGGGAGCGCGTAGCCCTTGGGCAAGACGTGCTTTAACACGCTCAGCAACTTCTGAGCGAACCGTTTGAGATATGAGCTTTCCATCTATATTTTGGGCAGTCATGACTTTCCTTAACACTTGGGTCGTGAAATTTTTGCGCGCATTGTCGCAGATAATTCAGAGAACATCTATAGGCAAACGTTTGCTTTGAGGTGTTTTTAATCGGATTAGCATTTATTGGTAAAAAAATCGTCATTTGAAACAGATTGTTAGAGAAATGCGTTGATTTACCCTCTTTAACTCGTATAATCCTTTCCCTGTAGCGCGCCCTTAGCTCAGCTGGATAGAGCACCTGCCTTCTAAGCAGGTGGTCACAGGTTCGAATCCTGTAGGGCGTGCCATCAAATTCAAGCCCCGAGAACTCTATGAGTTGTCGGGGCTTTTTCATTTTACCTATCTAAATATTCTTGTCACGAATTACCCATCCTGATTAAGAACGAACGTGCTGATTGACCTGCGTTTTTGACGTTTTGCTATGAAAAACAAACATATAGATTGAGCCAAGTAGTGCCAACACTCCATAGCCACATGCGATGGTAAACAGTGAATAGTGTTCAGATGCACGCCCAGCGACAAGAGTTGGGATAGCGGCACCTATGTAAGATGTGGTGTAAATCAGAGATAACACACTCGCGCGTTCATCCTGCTCTAAATCGGTGACTAAGGTTTGAATGCTTCCGGTGAGTACGCCACCTTGGGCAATCCCAGCCAAGATACTGGTGATCACAAATGGAATAAGCATGCCTTGGTAAAGGAAAAACAAAATTCCACCCAGTAGCAGTGTGAAACTGTACATTCCTACCTTTTGTGCCTTGATGGCCGATACTCGGCCTGCGAGAGAAGCGCCGAGTGAACTTGGCGCCATAATGGCGGCAAAGACAAAGGCAGCAGCGACTGCGCTTGATGAGTGTAAATTGTGTTGTGCCATTGCTGGGCCAAATGCTTGGAAAAATCCCCCTAATGCCCAAGTGCAGACAAAAGTAGAAGCGGCCACGGGAAATGCACTTCGTGCTTTGCAAGGTAGCGCTAATCGGGGTTTGAGAGAATTTAATGCGCCTGACTTATGAATAACGGAATCAGTGCTCATCACCAGTAAAGCTAGGCAGCATAGCAATAGCACTAATACGATATAAAAAGACAAGTGGCGCGGATCTGGACCATATTCAACCAGCACACCAGAACCCACACCACCAATAGTTAGCCCTGTCATTGGGCCACAGCTTAAAATTGCGGGGGTTAACCAGCGGGGAACTGCTTTGGCATTATCAACCACCCAGGCTGCCATGGCTGTTGAGGCTAAACCCGATGCCAACCCTTGCAATAGCCGACCAACGATCAAAGGCGTCGCTTCCGTAATATTCATAAAGTAGAAGGTAGACACGCCAGCGAGCAGTACGGTCACAAGAGCGATGGGTTTGCGACCCAAAAAGTTGGATACTCGGCCGAAAAAGAGCAGCGCTGTGACCGCGCCAATAAAATACAAGACTGAACTTAACGATAGCGCCATATAGCTAACGCCATTTTCCAACTGATAGCGCCCGTAAAGTGGAATGGGGGTACCAGAGGCTAAATACGTTGTAACTAAGGATAGTGCCGCTCCTGTATAGGAAAGGTGTATTTGTTTCATGAGTGGACTCGTATTGAACAAAAGATGGGGTATGCACTGTGTGCTACTTGCTGTGCTACTTTTCCTCACTATTGGCAATGCAGAGTACCGAATCAGCAAAAAAAGTGGCTGTATGTTCTAAATTGTATGATAGATAAGCGAAGACATAATGAGGACGATGTGAGTAACTATAGTGATTGATATTCATAAATCCGCCCCCAAATTTATGATGTAAGGATACGTAGAATAAGCGTGCGCTTTCTGCTATTTTACTGCGCCATTTACCTGAGGATGCCTCATAATGAACCGCAAGAAAAAGATTAATCAGATATACAAGCAGAAGCAAAAAAAGGCGAACGCTCGCCTGCACCGTAGCAACAAACCGCGCTACATCTCTAAAGCAGAACGTGCGGCATTAGAAGCACAAGAAGCCGAACAGCAAGTAAATGAGGAAGCCGTTGCCGTCGTGGAATTAGACGAAGAGAGCGAGGCAACTCAAGTCACCGCCGAGTAAGCGGCTGATTTCTTATTGAGGGAGAGTGTAAAGGAATGACCTCTCACCCAATAAAAACGTAAGGGAGAAAAGAGTACATGGCACGAGTTGGTAGGCCGCGAAATTTTGACCGCGATGAAGCGATCACCAAAGCGATGCATCTCTTTTGGGAAAAAGGGTATGAACCCACCTCATTGGCTGAGTTGAAAGCTCAGTTAGGTAATCTCTCCTCTGCGAGCTTTTATGCGGCTTTTGGCTCTAAACAGCAACTGTTCGAAGAGTGCCTGGCCAAGTACATGACGATGTGTGAGGCGCTAAATCAACCGCTTGAAGATACTTCGATGAGTGCTCGTAGCGCAATGTATGCTATGTTGAAAAAGACCATTGAAGCACAACTAGATAGCCAAACACCCAAAGGTTGTATGGCGGTTCTTGCTGGACTAAATTGCGACGATGATAATCAAGCGATTTGCCGGGTTTCAGAACAAGCTCGTCATCAAACTCGCCAAGCATTAGTGCGATGCGTTCAACGTGGGGTAGAGCAACACGAACTCAGTGAAAAAACCGATGTTTTGAGTTTTGCTATGGTGTTTGATTCCTTTCTCAAAGGGCTTTCGATAGAAATTCGTGATGGAGCGACGTTAGCGACACTCACTCAAGCGCTCGATTTTATTATGACAATGTGGGATTGTCATGCTTGCCGCCTTGATTAGGCGAACTTACCTTTTCCTTACGAGTGGTATGTCTTTTGTCTGTGGCGTGTTTTTGACGCGAAGAACAGCACGTAGGCAATAATCCTAACGCAAAACGAACGCAGTGATGACCTATCACTGTTACCATCTGATTGCTGTTTGGTGACAGCGTCGCTATATTCAATAGGTATACTCATTCGGGGGCAACATGTACTTATCATCCGTATCCCATCCATGGCGCTTACTAACGTTTAGCGTCATGCTGTCAGTACTGTTCGCTGGCGCCTACGTTCCTGCGGTAGGTCAGGCCGCTGGCCCTTGGCATTTTGAACTGCACTTTCTCGCTTTCGGTTTGGTTGGTGTGGTCACGACGTGGGCACTATCAAGGTTAAGCTGGCGCTGGCACTGCTTATTGATCGTTATGATCCCATTGGGCCATGAAATCTGTGAGATTTGGGGTCATCACCACGGTTTAGAAACCATGGATGTGATGGTGGATATCTTAGGTGGATTAACGGGTATCTTACTCGCTCAAATCTTGATGCGTGTTGGACATCATTAAGACCTTTGAGCAAATCAAGTAAACTGAATGAGATGAATAATTAAAGCCTCGATCGATTGATCGAGGCTTTTTGCTTTAAGTGCTCTTATTGCTAAGAGTCTGCTTTATCAGCAATTTATAAGATAGATTGAATCGATTTGTTGGATCTAGTTGCATAACAGTTTTTATTATTGGATAGGAATGCTTCATTTTTTGATATTGACCAACATAGACGCACTTCCAATAATAAAACTGCTTGTTCAAGCTTATTTTTAAAATATTGTCGTGCACAGGTTACATTATGGAGGTTTCATGCGGAGTTATTATGGCGTCAATCATGACAGTTTCCCAAGCTGAAATGAGCGTCTGCTAGTTTTCCTTTCACTGATGTTATTCAGTTTCGCGTTACACCAATCATGCTTTTTCCTCATCGATTAGATTGGTCTGCTTAGCGCAAATCACGAGAGTCCGTTTTTCTACACATTCTCGTTTTCATTACATGGTTTGTTTGTTCTTGTTGGTTATCTAACAGCTTATCGGAGCGTTGTAAAAGGTAGGCTATTGAGGATAACGCAGCGAGAAACGCAAGGATTCTTTATGTCTAAAGTTCAGTCAGAGCATTCGCAATCGTTGTGGAATGCTAAATTTGTTGCATTAATTGTCACCAATGGTCTGTTTTTTGGTGGTTTCCATCTGTTGCTACCAGTATTGCCTTTGTATGTGTCCAAGATGGGGGCAAATGCGACGCAAGTAGGATTAGTAGCGGGTATCTTTGTTTTTTCTGCTATCGTTATTCGTCTCTTTTCTGATGTGCTTAAAAAACGTTTTGGCACAATCGGTTCCCTTTTTGTTGGTATCATCATTTCGTTGATTTGTGTGGTCGGTTATGGCACATGCCAATCTGTGGATGGTGTGCTGGAAGTACGTTTGCTGCACGGCGTCGGATTTGGCATTGCCACCACGTTTTACGCAACGTTGGCCGCTGCTGTTATTCCTGCGCATCGCAAAGGTGAAGGGATGGGGTATTTTGGTTTAGGGACCACCGTCGCGATGGCCGTGGCACCCGCTATTGGTTTATGGCTTGCTCTTGATTACGACTATTACTATGTGTTTTATGTTGCTCTTGCAAGCCAACTGATTGCGTTAGTGTGGACCTATTTTTGTCGGTTCCATAAGCAGCTCTCAAGCCAAAGCTCTCCTGCGAAAATGGCCATTTCTTATATTGACCAATTTGCGGTAAAAGGCGCACGAATCCCAGCTGTGTTAACGTTACTGTTTGGTATCGGTTATGGTTGTGTTTTGAATTTCGTTTCTATCTTTTCACAGCAAAATGGCATTGGCAGCCCGGGTTTGTTCTTCTTATTGTCCACGGTATGTGTGTTTATTTCACGTCTGTTCTCAGGGCGTATTTACGACAAATTAGGCGCACCTTACGTGGTTATTCCCGGCACGATTTTGTTTATGGTCGCCTTCTTTGGCATTGCTCGCGTGCATAGTGAGACCTTATTCTTGGTTTGCTCTTTGGCCTATGGATTTGGTTTAGGTGCCTTATTCCCAGCATTACAAACTCAAATATTGACCAGCGTTCCAGCGGAAAAGAGCAGTGCTGCTAGCGCCACGTTTTATAACATGTTGGATATCGGTAACGGCTTAGGGGCTATTATTTATGGCATGATTGCGGTAGAAACGGGCTATACCTTTCTATTTACGTTATCTGGTTGGATTATGGTTGCAATGCTAGTGTTGTTTGTACTTACTCATCGCAGTCATACAGTACAACCGGTCAAAGAAGCCTTTGCTCAGGATTAGACTTGGCAAAAAAAGGTGCAACGATGCACCTTTTATTTGTAAAGCGGTTAACTGGGTAGCTGGTTAATCGCTGAATATAAAGCAGTGAGATAGGATGACTATTCGGCTGTCGTACTGTCTTGCTGCTTTCCTTGCCCTCGTCTTCCTCGCTCTTCTCGATGGTGACGTCCGCCCAATCCGCGCTCCTTGCCTGAACGGTCATGGCCGCGTTCTCCTTTGTGCTCATGACGGCCACCGCGATGATGTCCGCGTCCTCGATGGCGTAAGCCGCCAAATTCATCATGCTCCGCTATTTTTGCTTTAACGCGTTTTACCGTTGACAGACTGCAGTCGCACTCTTGTGCCACTTCTTCGAGTGTTTTGCCTTCCAGTAGGCTCGCGGCAATGAGCTGATGTTTTTCTCGATTAGCGGGACGCCCACGGAATTTTTCATTCCACGCGGCTTTATCACCACGCAAAGCTTCGCGTCCTTGATGGGCTGCGCGTAAGCGATGACGCGTTTCTGCGCCAGCAAAGCCTTCAAGCATATGCAAAACAATTTGGCTGGCCTCGCTATCGGGCGTGATGGTGAGGGCTGGTTTTATGGTTTGCACCGTGATGTTTTTGGCGAGTAAGGTCTGCATTATGTCGTGACATTGCTGCATATTTTTCGAGAAGGCCGTTAGCCAGTAAACAACAAGCGTATCTTGATCCACCAATTGTGCGAGTAAGGCAGAGAACTCAGGGCGCTCTAGTGGAGGAACTCGCCCTTTTACGACATCTTTGAATAGAGTGGCTTGTGGGTGTTGTTGGGTTAACTCATCCAGTTGAGTGGCAAAGTGTTCATTTTTGGGAGAAAATTTGGTGTAGAGGTAAGTTGTCATACAGAAACCTTTTTGTTCATTTGATGTTATGGTTCATAATTTAGTCTGGTTCATAAATAATTTCAAACACCAAATGAGCCAAATGCTTAATAAATGGATGACAAAAACTAAGAGTGAAATTGTTTAACATTTTGATTAATATATAAATATTTTCTTTTAATTTAGGATGGGTAAAGAAACGTAAAGAGCAATAAATAGTGATTAAGTTACGTTATCTGAGCTTAAACAGAGAGCGATAGGGCTACGAACGAAGTGACCCTTATGAGCCAACGGTAAAATGCACAACATTTATGCAGTGAATTTTTATTGAATAAATATTGGTCGCATAGATACTGAAAAGCAATAATTCTCATATAATGATAATTTATAATTCAATCCGAATTGACCCGATTAGGTATAAAAGTCAATTTTTACACTATTTAAATCAACATATTAAAAACAAATTATGCACAATGGTGCTTATTTGTTTAACATTTGAGCTGTTATTTCTGCGTAATATCACAATCCCATTTATTGAAAAAAGCGAAATAAATATTCAGTGTTAACCTCGTTAGCGACATAAAAATAACAACGGATGTTTATGAGGTATGTATGCTGCTGGCTATTTGTGGCTTTTTAATGCTCTTTACTATTTTGTTTTTGTTGTTCAAAAGCAAAACACTTCCCGTGGTGGTGTTTATCACCATTCCCGTCATTGCCGCGTTCGCCGCTGGATTCTCCATTGATGAAGTCGTGAGTTTTGTTGAGTTTGGTATTTCCAAAACCAGCAAGATGGCCGTGCTGTTTATTTTTTCGGTAACCTTTTTTGGAGTGATGTCTGATGCAGGCATGTTCGATGGGTTAGTGAATAAGCTTGTGACCAAAGCGGGAACTAATGTTGTTGCGGTGGCGATTGCAACAGCGATTATTGGTATTTTTTCTCATCTTGATGGGGCAACGGTGACCACCGTATTGGTGACGGTTCCGGCTATGTTGCCTATTTATAAGAAACTTAATATTCGTCCCCATTTACTGTTGATGATCGTTGGTTGTGGTATGGGGGTGATGAACCTCTTACCTTGGGGGGGCCCTGTGATGCGCGAAGCCATTGTGCTAAAAATGGATGCTGGCGATCTCTGGCACATACTCTTGCCAATGCAAGGGGCTGGTATTGTCGCCACATTGGCGCTTGCGGTGGTCATGGCTCTTAAAGAGAAGAAATTCCATGGCGCAGGTCAAGTTGCCGTGGTGGAAGATGCGCAAGGAGCCGTGAAACTCGAAGAGGTTGATGATGAGGCGTTACGATTAAAACGGCCTCATCTTGCTTGGGTCAACCTCGGTGTTTTATTGCTGATGTTGATCGTGTTAGTCATTGATGTTTTTCCAACTTATTTCGTTTTCATGGTTGGGTGCTGTGTGGCCTTGCTGATCAACTATCCCAATATGAAAGAGCAAAAAGCACGTATGATGGCTCATGCACCTGCAGCGATCGATGTCTCTTCCGTGATGCTAGCTGCGGGTATTATGGTTGGTGTGTTGAGTAAGTCGGGAATGTTGGAAGCAATGGCTGTACCGCTTTTGCACGTCATTCCGGCATCAATCGCTCAGTATCTGCACATCATTATGGGGATATTTGCCTTCCCATTAGGAACAATGTTGGGTACGGATTCTTACTTCTATGGTTTATTGCCGCTTGCGATTGAAGTAGGTAAAAACTACCAAATTCCCGGATTAACGATGGCTATTGCGATGCTGGTTGGGAAAAACTTAGCTTTGCTGATTAGCCCACTTGTTCCTGCTACTTACCTTGGTATCGGGTTGGCGAATGTGGAATTAAAAGAGCACATTCGTTACAGCTTTTTAGGTTTGTGGATTGTTGGTTTGGTTATGTTAGTGTTTGCTTTTTTTATCGGCATACTTTGACCGATATTGGCTAGTTTAATCAAACTCATTCAACTTCGACGGAAACGACACAGTTTAGCAGTGTCGTTTTTTTTATTTATAAAAAACGTCTTTCAATCAGAGAATTAGCCTTATTAAATAGAGGAATATTATTAAGTTGTGATCTCGTGCGTTGTAACATTCGCTGAATATATGGACAAAATAGCTGTAATTGTTCGAGTTGGAATAGGTTAACATCAGAGCGTTGAGTAACTCTTTATAAGTAAGAAACATTATAAAAGTCTTGCCCTGCAAAGAGGTACTCTATGTATAAATACAAACTCTCCGTTTTGGAAAAAGTGGGATTTGGCTCTGGTGATATGGCGGTCAACGTCGTGATTTCATCCATGATGCTGATCATTACCTTCTTCTACACCGATATTTTTGGTATTCATGCTCAAGATTTGGCGATGTTGTTCATTGTTGTGCGCTTAATCGATGCGATTACAGACCCTCTGATGGGGCTGATTACCGATAAAGTCAATACACGTTGGGGACGTTATCGTCCATACATGTTGTTTATATCCATTCCGTTTGGTCTTTCTGTATTTTTAACATTTAGTACACCAGACTTAGGATATAACGAAAAACTGGCTTATGCCTATGCCACCTATATTCTAGTAACCATTATGTTTACCGCGGTGACTATTCCTTATATCTCATTAATCAGTGTATTAACCGATGACCCACAAGAGCGACTATCTGCGAATGGTTATCGTCTGTTCTTTGCCAAAATTGCGGCTTTCTTGGTGACTATTATTGTTCCTCAATTAGCAGCCTCTTGGGGCGAAGGTGGCGTTCAGGCTGGTTATAAATACGCAATGGGATTAATGGGATTAATGGGGACTCTATTATTCCTGTTCTGTTTCTTTACCACCAAAGAACGGTTAGAGCACCAAGTAGAAAAAGCCCCAATTTTACATCAAATGGGAATGCTATTTAAAAACGACCAGTGGGTAGTTCTCTTTTTAGTGTGTATTACCGGTACGGTGGGTTATGTTATTCGAGGTTCTGTTGGTGCTTACTACGCTAAATATTATCTCGGTGGTGACGCTGGCATGATTTCCGCGTTTCTTGCTACTGGTGTGACAGCGGCTATTTTGGCTATGGTTGCATCCACTTGGATTACAAAACGTTTTTGTAAAGTAAAACTGTTCCGTTATAGCCAAATATTGGTCATGGTGTTGAGTGCTTTGATGTATTTGGTCGTAGGGCGTGATGATGTTGTACTCGCGTTTGTTTTTTACTTCCTCATCTGTTTCGTGGTGGATCTTCATGCCCCCGTTTTCTGGTCTGCGATTGCAGAAGCAGTGGATTATGGACAGTACCGCTCGCGTGAACGTGTCTCTGGACTTGCCTTTGGGGGGATCTCTTTTGCGCAAAAATTTGGGATGGGGATCGCCGGTGCGATTGTTGGTTGGTTGCTGACTTTCTTTGATTACGTACCAAACCAAGAACAAAGCTCCATGGCGTTGACGGGTATTGCTTTAATGCTGACGATTATCCCTGGGGTGTTCCATTTCTTAATGGGTGGGCTGATGTTTAAATACAAAGTGACCGATGCTTACTATCACAAAATGATGGAAAACATGCCGGATGAAACAGCAGAGGCTAGCCCAGAGTTGGATCCAACTCACTCTCATGCTGTATTGAAATAAAAGGAAAGCGCAATGAAGTTTAACAATCCGATCATATCTCAACGTGCCGATCCGCAGGTGTATCTGCATGATGATGGTTACTACTACTTTACCGCGTCAGTACCGGAATATGACCGTATTGAGCTGCGTCGTGCCAAGACTTTGACAGGTCTGGCTGATCCAGAATCGATCATTACCGCGTGGCAGAAACCCGATGAGGGCCCTTATTCTGAACTGATTTGGGCTCCGGAAATTCACCTAGTGCAAGGTCGCTGGATGATTTATTTCGCAGCAGCGCCAAGTCGTGAAATTAAGGATGACCTATTCCAACATCGGATGTATGCCATAGAAAACTTAAGTTCTGACCCGATGACACCAGAATGGACATTTGCTGGTCAGGTGGATTCAGGTATTGATGCTTTTTGCCTTGATGCGACAGTGTTTCATCATCAGGAGAAAGACTATTACATCTGGGCGCAAAAAGATCCGAAGATTGCGGGAAATTCCAATCTTTATATTGCTGAAATGGCGACACCAACACAGCTTAAATTGCCTGGTACGTTACTAACGGTTCCGGAATTTGAGTGGGAAACCCGCGGGTTTATGGTCAATGAAGGACCGTACTTGTTACAGAGTCACGGTAAGGTGTGGTTAACATATTCCGCCAGTGCAACGGATGAAAACTATTGCATGGGAATGCTTTGGGCGGATGAAAGTAGTGATCTTTTGGTGGCAGACAATTGGCATAAATCACCAGTGCCCGTATTTCGAACCAACTGGCCAGCCAAGGTCTATGGTCCGGGTCACAGCAGTTTTACCAAGGATGAGCAGGGTAATGATGTGTTGGTTTACCATGCGCGGGATTATACCGAAATTGAAGGCGACCCTTTGTGGGACCCTAATCGCCATACAAGGATGAAGTCCTTTACTTGGAAAGATGGTATGCCTGACTTTGGTAATGCGGAATAACGCTCATTACTAACGCACTATTCCTAAATGTAAGTCATTTAGGCAAATGCTGAACGCAGACTCGCATAAATCTATCCATGGGGCTCTTCTTTGCCATCCTTTGGTAAAGAGGGGCTGCTTATCAGAATCTGCCTAATGGGTATAAGAACAGTTAGTTAGCGACCGAAACACCCCAAAAACCTCTTCATTACGAAGAGGTTTTTTTAGATCTATATTCCAACAATCTGATTTATCTATGAAATTTTTCTGTCAGCTGAGTGTTAGGTGGGTGCAATAAATGTCACCCTTTGTCGATATAATACTCATTTAATTGGCACGTTGTACGCATACTTATTTTGGTTTTATACGAACAAAAATACATAACTAATTGATTTATTAAGTTTTAATAGTCTTTATTTCATTGGGATGACATGAGACTTTAGGTACTATTTGACAGCTTACCCCTTAAAGAAGTTCCATCTTGTTTACCGTATTTCGCCATGGTTAATATAACCGTACGGTTTGGTTTAATTTAAATCGAATCAATTCATGACAGCAGCATCCAGTAAGGAGAGATGGTGATGAGTTTTCAAAAGCAGTGGAGTCTTTTAGGTATCGCAATAATGGTTACCTCGCCTTTAGCCGCATTCGCGCAAAGCACTCAAAACAACAGTGACGCACAAGCACGAGCGGAGTACGAACAGAAAAAAGATAATATTACGTACGCCAGTGACTACGTGGAGAAGAACAATACAAAACAGCAGCAACTGTTGCAGGTTTCACCAAAACACGACGACTCCCTGAGCGTTAAAACCAAATAAGAGTGATGAGTAAGACGATGAAATTAAGCAAGGTAGGATCGCTAGTCTCATTAGCAATTTTGGTTGCACCAATGGGCGCACAAGCTGATTACAATGGAAAAACATGGGCAGAAGTCGAAGCACGAGTCAGTGCAATTGCGGATAACATGTCTCAATCCGAAAAATACAGTTTTATTCGTGTTGATGATGGGCACATGATCCCAACCAATTCGCGATTTGGGATTGATGGAACGGTGGCTTACGACTCTTCCATGGGGGTGTATGTCAATCGTACTATTTTCGGCGCAAGTTACCCTTCTCAAACCCTTTTAGCTGCAACTTGGGACATTAATCGTGCCAAACAACTGGGTATGGCGCTAGCCTACGAAACACGTAGTGCTGGTGGTGAACAAGTATTGTCTCCGGTGGTGAATTTATACCGTACCCCTTTTAATGGACGCACTGCAGAGTCGATCTGTGGTGAAGACCCCTTTTTATGCGCTGTGATGGCTCCAGCGATTACTAATGGTATTCAGGTGCAAGGTGTTCAAGCGGGTGCTAAGCACCTAATCGCCAATGAGCAAGAAGCTAATCGCCATTATCTAGATGTGAATGTAGACGAACGCACCTTACGTGAAATGTATTTGGTGCCATTTGAATCCCTAGTGAAAAACGCGGATATCGCATCCATCATGTGTGGTTTTAACAAAATCAATGGTGAATACGCTTGTGAAAACCACCACATCATAACCGATATTTTGAAAGGTGAGTGGGGTTATCAAGGTTTTGTTCTGTCAGACTTTAACTCTATTCAACATGGTTTTGAAGGCGCGTGGGCTGGTACTGACTTGGATATGCCATCAGGCTTGAAATTTACCGAGTCAACATTACAGCCGTACGTAGAAAGTGGTGCACTGACACAAAACGTGATTGACGATAAAGTGAAACGTAATTTACGTGCATTGGTTCGTTATGGTTTTGATGAAGCAACGTATTCTGCTCATACATTAGATTATCCAGAGTATGGTCAGGAAGCTTCGCTTGATGCGGCTCGAGAAGGGATTGTGTTACTGAAAAACGAGTCGGGCAACAATGGTAAAATTTTGCCGTTGAGCAAATCAGCTAAGGTTGCCGTAATTGGTGACTTTGCACAGCAAGCACCAACTTCTCCATACGGAACGGCTAACTCCGATCCCGACGATAACTATGTGACGGAGCTTGCAGGTTTACAACAACTAAACACTAACGCTAATAATGTTACCTTTATTAAGAGCATGTCGTTAACGCCAAGCACAGCGCTATATGTTCAACCAGATTGCACTAGCGAAGATGATACATGTGAAGTGGGTGTAACTGCGGAGTACTTCGATAATACTGACTTATCAGGCGAACCTGTATTAACGCGTAAAGAACTTGGCATTAACTTTGATTGGACAACGATGACCAACGAAGTGGTTAACCCATGTACCGATGATGACAGTGATAACGATACAGGCCTAGATTGCAGTTCCATTCCAAGTGATGCACAAGATGGTGTTCGTGAAATAAGCGATGTGTCGCCAACACAAGGTGCGTTTTCTGTACGTTTGACTGGTAAATTACGTCCAACCGTCGACGGTGTGCACGTCTTTAAAGTGCGTGCAGATGGCCCATTCAAGTTGTACATGAATGGTGATTTGTTGATGGAAAGCGACGGTGAGCCACGCGCATCGGATGTACCTAACGCAGTACCTGTAACGGTGAAAACACCTAAGTTGGAAGCGGGAAGCCTCTATTCATTCCGTCTGGAATACAGCCGTGAGCAATATTTCCAATCTAACCTTGGTGGTTTAAACGGAATTCAGTTTAGCTGGGCATCATTGGTTCCGCCGACTGATCTTGCTGATTACGATGCCGTTGTTGCAGTTGTTGGTCGTAACTACGAGTATGAAGGAGAAGGTTTTGACCCAAGCTTTGATCTTCCAGATCAAGAAAAAGTAATGCTGAAAAAAGTGATCGCCACTAATCCAAATACTATTGTTGTGATGCATGGTGGTGGGGCGATGAATATGATGCCATGGGCAAACACCGCTCCGGGTATCTTGCACGCTTGGTACAGTGGTCAATACGGTGGTCAAGCGTTGGCTGAAATCCTATATGGTGACGTAAACCCATCGGGTAAACTGCCAATTACACTCGATAAACGAGTCAAATTTAACCCAAGTTATGCATCGTATTCTGACCCTGACGAATACGTGGGCGATGATGCGAAAACCAGTATGACCTATTCTGAAGGGCTGTTCTTTGGTTACCGTGGTTATGAAGTATCTAGCCATAAGCCACTGTATCCGTTCGGATTTGGTTTGTCATATACTGATTTTATCTTCTCTGATATGTCACTTTCTACCAGCAAAGTCACCGGAGACGATGTTATGTATGCCAACTTTACCGTAACCAATACTGGCGGTAAGGCTGGGTATGCGGTACCTCAACTGTATATCGCTCCATTAAGCGCGAGTGTTGAGCGCCCAGAGCATGAGCTGAAAGGTTTTAGCAAGATCTACTTAGAGGCTGGTGCAAGCAAAACCGTTTCTATTCCACTTAATGCGCGTTCATTTGCTTATTATGTGAAAAGTAGTGACAGTTGGGTGGTTGAGCCAGGGACTTACCGTATCGAAGTCGGCGATAGTTCAGATAACATCCTATTGTCGAATACGATGAAAGCAGACGACACCATAACGCTCACTACGCAGGACTCAAACCCGCTACCGGGACCACTGCAATTATCAGTTCAAGTTGATAAGTCTGAGGCTTACGCCTATTAAGCGAATCTCTGAGAGAAGTCGTTAAAAGAGAAAAGCAAAACGCCCACAGTAATGTGGGCTTTTTTTTCGGATGGAGAAGGAAACCTTAACTGCAGAAAAGCCAAATACCGACCCCTATCATCAATGAACCTGCTATACGATTGAGTAAACGTACATTTTTTGCTTGGCCTAATGCTTTGCGTAGTCCTTTACCACCGGTGGCATAAAGAGACATGCAAAGAAACTCAGACAGCATAATAATACTCACCAAAAACGCTAACTGAGGAGTCAAGCTGATTGAGTTATCAATGAAAGGGGGCAGTAGAGAAATCATAAATGCCCAGCCTTTTGGGTTGGCGATCGCAGTGATAAAACCTTGCGCGATCAAATCACGATCGTTACCTTCAAAACGCTGTTGCTCATCAAAACTGACGGCCAGTTTGCCTTTCGATAACCACATTTGAACACCAAGGTAAGCAAGATAGCTTGCCCCTATCCATTTAAAGACGGTAAATAGCCAAGGATAGTGCAACATGACTGCCGCAATGCCAACCACCGCCGATATGGCAACTACAGCGACACCAATGACTTCTCCCGCCATCATCCACAATGTGCGACGATAGCCAATACTCATGCCTAACGTTAAAGCCAAGGTCATGCACATCCCAGGAGTGATCGATACAAAAAAGAAAGTAGGGATAAACATACCCAATATTGCCGTGTTCATAAATGAAATCCATATCCTTATTATTGAGCTGATCTTCACATTAATATTGTGTGATTCAAGTAGCAAGAGAGAATCAAAGAAAAAACGTCATGCCATGTCGGTTATGGCATAATGCGGTGATATTTAATGATAAACGGTACTACTATGCTAACTCTTTATATTTACGAGCATTGCCCTTTTTGTGCGCGTGTTCGTTATGTTGCTGGCCTTTTGCATATTCCTGTTGAAGAAAAGGTATTGGCTTATGATGATGTGGCAACGCCAACGGAACTGATTGGTAAAAAAGCTGTGCCGATTTTGGTTAAAGATGATGGTTCTGCTATGGGTGAAAGCCTAGATATTATCCATTATCTTCTGGAGCTAAAGATTCAACAAGTCGCCTCTCAAACGGTTAGTGATGATGTGGCAAACTGGCAATCTCAAGCATTTCCTCTGCTGCAAAAAGTGGGTTACCCACGTTGGCATCAGTTGGGCTTAGGGGAATTTTTAACTCTTAACAGTCGTCAACAGTGGCAACAAAACAAAGAGACTGAAGAGCTTAATTTTGAGCGTTTAATTGCTGATAAAGACGCAATAGCAGCGCAAGTTTCAGAACATATTGCCGCAGTTGAGGCGTTCTTGTTCCCAGCTCAAGGTGTGACAAGTTTGCTCGAAGAAGCCGTCATCTACTCGCTGTTACGAGGTTGGATTTGCTTACCTGAAATTGAATGGCCTGAGCGGGTGATGACGTGGCTACGTCGTCGTTCTGTTGCGACGGGTGTCAGTGTGATGATGGCCGATTAAGCGATTCTAAAATGTCAGTCATTTAGGTAAATGTCCTACGCAGACTCTCTTTTCTATCTCTGGTAAAGGGAGCCTGCTTATCTGCATTAGCTTAATGATCAGAACTAGTGAAGTGATTTGTTGCGTTTTTCATCTTGTTCAGCGAAAAAGCGCAGGCCAAATTCGGCAAATTCTTCTTTGCGAACCGGTTTTGAAAAATAGTAGCCCTGAAATTCATCTACCCCTAATTCCGTTAACCGCTCCAATTGATTTTTCTGCTCGACGCCTTCAGCAACCACCTTGATCCCAAGTTGATGGGAGAGTGTTACGATCGCTGAAATAAAGAAATGTTGGTTATCATGCTGGCTAATATTTTCAACGAAGGATTTATCAATCTTCAACTTGTTGAATTTCATGTGGTTTAAATTATAAAGTGATGACCAACCTGTACCAAAGTCATCTAGCGCCATGCGTATGTTAATTTCTTCTAAACGTTTGATGATATTACTGCTGCGTTCAACCTCATCTAGCGTCATGGTTTCGGTAATTTCCAATACAATAGAGTTAAGGAAATTGGTTTCAGCCTCTCCAGAGAAAATGGCTGCCATCATCTCTGGTAACTCCTCATCGAAAAGGGAATCTGACAAGTTAATCGCCACCTCAACCCGATGGCTAAATGGTGCCCAGTCGTGCATTAGTGCATGCTTTACTTGTAGCATGATCCAGTAACCCAAACGTTTGGCAAGCCCTGCCTCTTCCGCAATACGAATTAGATACTCAGGATTGATAAAACCATAGTTGGGATTATTCCAACGAATAAGAGCCTCACAGCCCAATTTATTGGAACTCACAACGGAGATAATAGGCTGAAAGCACATGTACAGTTGGGTTTGATCAGGGCTTGTTAGCAGTGCTTCCAGTTCGGTCGCTAATTGTTGTTTTTTACGATGTTCATTTTCGATTTCTTGGCTGTAATGAATGATCGAGTTTTCTGTCTTTCGCTTGGCAATATTGAGTGCAAAATCGGCATTATTGAATAGATTGGCTGTGCGCTTGACGTATTGTCGGTTGGTTTCTGATAGTTCATGTGAAGTTGCTATACCAAACGATAAACTTGCTCGATGGGACGGATCCATCTCTTTGAGTAGCAGAGAAAGTTCTGTTGCAAGCTTACTAATGCAACTCTCCATATCGAGTTGTGGGTTAGTGGAGAGAATGGCAAACTCGTCGGCACCAACACGGGCGCAATCAACGCCTTCATATAGCGCACACTGTTGGCGTAAATAGGCGCTTAAAGAGACCAGAACTCTATCGCCATAGTCATAGCTAAAGGTGTCATTAAGGTCTTTGAAACCATTGATATCAAATAGTGCCAATGAAGTTGGCTTGGCCGCTCGTTTTTGTTTTTCAATGGCAAAGAATAGGAAGTTACGGTTTTTGAGCTTGGTTAATGGGTCTTGCCAAGCCATTTCCTGCTGCAATTTGTTGTGATTGTAATAACGACGAGAGAGGTATGCCAAGATGAACAAAATAAAGATCATCGAGATATAGATTTGCGTCTTGGTTTCTTCAATAATGCGCCGGTGTTCAATCGACTGACTTCCAGTAAAATTAACGATCATGAGATTACGCACTTCCGGTAGAATAGCGTGCAGTTGTTGTTGTAGGATGGCGAGTTTTTCGCGATTACCTGTTATCACATCTTGCTCATGAACCTTTAAAAGGGTAAATGCTCTTTCAACGGTGGATTTTGAGTCATAGCTATTACGCACTTGCTTCATTTCGTCACTGGTTAAAAATGTTTCATAGCGATTCCAAAGTATATCGAATTTGAGATTTAACCGCCGTTTAGAGACGGTTTTATCGAGTAAATAGCGATCTACCTGGTTCATTAGCTCCAGTGTTTCCACTTCCATTTGCGCAAGCGACCATGCCGACAGTTGAGTGTTTTTTGTCAGCATGTCGTAGACGTTGTTGAATTTAAACAGTGTCATAATGGTGAAGATGAAAAGAGCAAAAACCATCATTATGAAACCAAAAAAACTCTTATTCATGCGCAGTTATACCACCTATAGACTAAGGGCTATTTGGTTTGTTGGGTCAATTCAACTCGATTAACTTGCCATACCATACGGCTATGCAGTAATTCATTGTTTACTTGATTATATTTAGACAATGGATAGATAACCCAAATAGGCCCTTTGTCACGAACGCTCATCTCTTGTCCGTTACGTTCTACGGCAAATACAGGGTTGTACTTTTCGATATCCGAATATGGGATAACGGCCCAATAGTTGTTAAGAGCCGTCACTTTTAGGTTGCTTTTCATGCTGCCGGTCAATTCCAGCAACTTCTGGGCTGAGATGCCTTTAAATTTGGTTTGTCCATCAGTCCAAGGTGTCGCCGTGACAATCTCTTCATCTGCATTTTGAATTAACTGCTCAAGACTAAATTGTTGTGTGTTTGGAATGCCCGTTACTGTGAGTACGGTATCTTCTTGAGCAAATGAGACCGTTGAAAATAGGGTTGCTGCACCGACCAATAACCAGCGACTACATTGAGAGTGAACCATCGCAAAGCTCCTTCTTCGAGATAAAGTAAATCATTACAAAATATACCCCAATGACCTCAAGCTCCTGCGGGCGAATACATTCTCGCGGAAACAGCATCTTGAGGTTGTTTGAGTATAAGTATAGTCAGATTAAATAAGCATCTAATGAATAAACACCAATACAAGAGCTTACTAGCGCTTTGAAATAGTTGACTCTTTCGAGGTATTGCGGAGTTTTACTTGTTATGAATGTTTATGCGTAATGTCGATGATGGTCAAACAATAAGGGGCATGAGCCTATAAACGGTTAATTGACGTGGTGTTGAAGTGGGGAAAAGCCCCGATAAAACGGGGCGTTACAATGTTAGAACTCAAGGCTCATCGCTCGAAACAATCACAGAGTGACTCTAGATGATTATTTTGGAGCAATTTGCGGTTGTGTGAAGTTACCGTACAGATCCAATCGACGATGTCTTATATTGGTTACAGAGCCTTCAGTATTTAATTGTTTGAGTTTATCTAAATCTACATCGGCGAAGATGATCATCTCAGTATTGGGACTTGCCTCAGTAATCATGGCATCGTGTGGAAAATAAATGTCTGATGGAGAAAATACCGCTGATTGCGCATATTGAATGTCTACGTTATCGACACGAGGTAAATTGCCGACGCTTCCGCCAATCGCGACATAACATTCATTTTCAATCGCACGTGCTTGTGAACACAAACGGACTCGTTGGTAGCCATTTTTGGTATCGGTCCAGAAAGGAACAAAGATAATTTGTACATCCTGTTCGGCGAGCATACGTCCCAATTCAGGGAATTCACTGTCATAACAGATCAATATTCCAACACGACCAGCGTCGGTCTCAAAGGTTTGAATATGATTACCGCCATCAATTACCCAATCACGCTGTTCGTGTGGCGTAATATGTATCTTTTTCTGTTCATCAATGGTGCCATCTCTATGCAGAAGGTAAGAAACGTTATAGAGCTGCCCGTTTTCTTCAACTGGCATACTTCCCGCGATGATATTGATGTTGTAGGAAACGGCGAGTTCAGCAAAACGAAGTTTGATCTGTTCACTGAATGAGGCGAGAAAACGAATTGCCTCAACCGAACTTTGGCCGTGCTTTAAGCCCATTAATGGCGCATTAAAAAACTCAGGGAATAGGGCAAAATCTGCTTTGTAGTTTGAGAGCGAAGTGACGAAGAATTCGGCCTGTTCCATGAGATCTTGAACACCGACGACCGCTCGCATCTGCCATTGTACGATGCCGATACGAATGAGGGATTTTTCAACATCATGAATAGAATGAATATCTTCTTCATAAAAGACATTATCCCATTCTAATAGAGTGGCATAACCATGGGAGCTTTCATCTTCAGGGAGGTAGTGTCGCATGACACGTTTAACATCAAAATCATTGGAGAGTTGGAAGGAGAGAATGTGATCGTAGAGTTCTTTACGCTTCACCTTTTCTATGTATTCCAACACGGTCATCTCGTCTGCGTGGTCTTTGTAGCGGGGTATTCGACCGCCAGAGAGAATGGCTTTTAAATTATTACTACGACAAATTTCTTTGCGAGCTTCGTAAAGGCGACGTCCTAAGCGAAGACCTCGATAATCAGGGTGAACAAAAACATCCAAACCATACAGAGCGTCGCCATTACGTTTATGCTGGATAACATTGTGTTCATCGACGATGTCTGTGTAAACGTGGGGAAGAGACATCCGGTTATAATCTACTTTAATTGTCAGTGCAGCTCCGACGATTTGCCCGTTGTCTTCGATACAAACTTGTCCATCAGGAAATTGATGGATTAAATCCATTATGGTCATTCTTGGCCATGCGCCACCTACGTCGGGAAAGACGAGATCCATGAGTTCTGCCAATTGAGGATAATCACTTTTCTCTATCACACGTAGCGTAAGACGTGGGGTTGGATTTCTCATTAATCCTTTACCTCTGTTGCTAATCTGGTTTCATATTGACGTGCTTCGCTTGGCAATTCAAGCAGTTCGAAAAATGATGACCATATACTGACACTTAAGACGCTAGCGTCCGCTGAGCGGCTCACTATTTCAACATGACACATTGCTATTCGCATGGTGGAGCGAGGTGCACTAAGGCAAGTCCCCCTAATGCGGTTTCTCGGTATTTTGCGTTCATATCTTTGCCTGTTTGGTACATAGTATCGATAACTTTATCGAGAGAAATTAGACTCTTACTTGTGCGTTTTATTGCCATGCGTGATGCATTAATGGCTTTCATCGCTCCCATCGCATTGCGTTCAATACAGGGGACTTGTACTAAGCCTCCGATGGGATCACAAGTCATGCCAAGCGAGTGCTCCATGGCTATCTCGGCAGCCATGCAGATCTGTTCATTACTTCCGCCCCACAGCGACGTAAGACCCGCCGCTGCCATCGATGATGACACTCCAATTTCCCCTTGGCACCCCACTTCTGCACCGGAAATCGATGCATTCGTTTTGTATAGAATTCCGATGGCTCCAGCAACGGCAAAAAAATCACGTACTTGTTTGGTATCGAGCGGTCGAACAAATTGGTTGAAGTACATTAATACCGCAGGTATTACGCCTGCTGCACCATTAGTGGGGGAAGTGACCACTTGTCCACCGGCTGCGTTTTCCTCACTTACGGCAAACGCGAATAAATTGACCCAATCCAGAATCGCCATAGGATCTTTTTCTAGAGTGATATTCGATTCCAATTTTTTTAGTAGCGCAGGCGCACGTCGAATCACATTCAGTCCTCCCGCCAAAATGCCTTCTTGTTCATAGCCTTTTTGCATGCAATTGCGCATTACTTGCCATAGATGATCGACTTGGGTGTCTATTTCTTGTGTCGTCCGGGTAGCCTGTTCATTGGCGAGTACCAATCCGCAGATGCTTAAGCCATGTTTTTCCGCCAAACTGAGCAATTGGTTGGCACTGGTAAACGAATAGGGGAAATTGGTGCTTAGGCGTGGTATTGGATTAAGTAACTCTTGTTCAGAAGCAACAAAGCCTCCACCAATCGAATAGGCAGTATAGTGATGAATTAATTTGTCTTTTTCGTTAAATGCTGAAAAACGCATTCCGTTTTCATGATGGGGAAGGGAATGAGTATGGAACAGTAAATCCTTATCATAGCTAAAAGGAATATCGCCCAGAGCTGGAATAGATAAATACCCGGCCTTTACCCCATGCTGCCACGCTTGCTCCGCGGTTTCTTTGTCAATCGTGTCCGGCTGAAATCCATTTAAACCTACAATGACTGCTCGGTCAGTTTGGTGACCTTTACCGGTTAAGGCAAGTGAGCCAAACAGTTCAATTTGTATGCGATGTACGTTGGTGTAGCCTGTAAGCTGTTGTGCAAAATCAGCGGCAGCGACCATTGGCCCGTTAGTATGTGAACTCGATGGACCTACACCTACTTTGAAAATATCAAATATCGATAGCATATCGTTCACTCCATAGTCATGAACAACGTTGAACTGTATTAGCTGAAGTATAGATAGAGACAGTTTATATACCCAAATGACCTCAATATGCAGAATTCAAAGCTGTATCAACAAGAACAGCTCAAACTTAATTATGGTAGCAATAGTCATTCCCTCTCAAGGTAATTGACTAAAACCTAGTATTTTACTCAAGTATTTGCTACCGTTTGGATCTGTTTCATAAGTTGAGATGCAGCATGTCGATTTGGGATTCCGTCCAATTAGTTTCGCGTTACAGTCAATTACCTAACGCTTTTTACACTCGTATTAAACCCCAACCACTCGATGAGATGGAATGGCTAGTGTGGAATGCGCC
This sequence comes from Vibrio tritonius, assembly GCF_001547935.1. NCBI lineage: Bacteria > Pseudomonadati > Pseudomonadota > Gammaproteobacteria > Vibrionales > Vibrionaceae > Vibrio > Vibrio tritonius. Next base: position 2,365,512 of record NZ_AP014635.1, on the reverse strand, counting down.
GTTAGCCAAACTATTGGGTCAGCCTGAGTCACCCACTCTTGAATTGCTTGAGAGTGTTACCGGGCTTGTGTCAGATGATAAGTTAACCCCGTTAGCGATGAAATATGCTGGCCATCAGTTTGGTGTGTACAACCCGGACCTAGGTGATGGACGCGGATTACTGTTGACCCAAATAACGGCTTTAGATGGTGAAGTGTACGACCTACATCTTAAAGGTGCTGGCCTAACACCTTATTCTCGTATGGGAGATGGACGAGCGGTATTACGTTCAACCATTCGTGAGTATTTGTGTAGCGAAGCGATGGCCGGATTAGGGATTCCAACCACACGTGCACTAGGAATGATTGGCAGTCAAACACCAATTTATCGTGAAACGCAGGAGCGTGGTGCTTTACTGTTGCGCGTGGCCCAAAGTCATATTCGCTTTGGTCACTTTGAGCATTTTTTCTATACCAATCAAATTGCAGAGTTACGTTTACTTGCTGATAGCGTTTTGCTATGGCATTTCCCCTCATGTTTAGAGGCCGAAAAACCTTATGCTGCTATGTTTGAACAAATTGTAACAACGACTGCCTCCATGATAGCCCATTGGCAAGCGGTGGGATTTGCCCATGGCGTAATGAACACCGATAACATGTCGATACTTGGCCAAACTTTTGATTATGGACCATTTGGATTTTTAGACGATTATGATCCTGAATTCATCTGTAATCATTCAGACTATCAAGGGCGTTATCGTTTTGATCGCCAGCCTCGGGTCGCGTTATGGAACTTGTCGGCGCTAGCTCATGCGCTCTCACCACTTATCGATCGAACCGATTTGGAATCGGGATTGGCCCTTTACGAGCCAACATTAAACCAAGAATACAGCATTTTGATGCGCAAAAAGTTAGGGCTAACCACTCAACAGTTGGGCGACAGCGAGCTGTTTGATCAACTGTTTGCGATGTTGGCAAGTAACCGAACCGACTATACTCGTTTTCTGCGCCAACTTGCTTGCATCGATCGCGACGGAAATCAACCGCTACTCGACTTGGTTATCAATAGAAACCAGGCAGAGCAGTGGTTAGCGGCTTATCGCCAACGTTGTGAGAGCGAAGGTGAGGTTGACTGGTCAATTCGCTGCGCTGCAATGCGTCAAGTAAACCCCAAATACATTCTGCGAAATTACTTAGCACAACAAGCGATTGAAAAAGCAGAGCAGGGCGATATAAGCGAGGTATTACTGTTGGCTAAGGTACTTGCTACACCTTTTGATGAACATAATGAGCACGCTCATTTAGCCAAACTACCCCCAGAGTGGGGCAAGCAGTTGGAAATTAGCTGTTCTTCATAGTACTTTAATCCGATCTATAGTGCTTTAGTCTGATCTTTGATTTCTGATCAGAATTCAACGTTTCATCAACGAGCACAGGTCAATCTCGATGTTGGAAGGAACGCTCACCCCTTTCAACGTCTATTCGAGATAAGGTTGGCGGGAAATGACTCATTTGGTCGATCTGGATGGGTTACTTTCCACCCATTTCCCCCAAGTTTAGATGCATCATTTTTTCTTTTTAACGTCTTAAGTTATGTTAATAGGTGTTAAGTTGTTGAATTGAAACAAATGTTATAAAATTGTTTCAACTTGGCTTGTTTATTGCTCTTTTAAAGGCATACAGACTCCATTGATGGGGCTGATATATAAAACCTTTAAGGAGAATAAGAATGTTGAAACCAATTACCCTACTTACTGCTTCCATTCTTGCTACGACCAGTTTTTCTGCATTTGCTGCTTGTGAACCGGGCGAGATTGTCATCAAATTTAGTCACGTTACCAATACGGATAAACACCCTAAAGGCATTGCTGCTTCGTTACTTGAGAAACGCGTTAACGAAGAGATGAATGGCAAAGCGTGTATGCAGGTGTTCCCTAACTCAACGTTATACGATGATGACAAAGTACTCGAAGCCTTGCTCAATGGCGATGTGCAAATGGCCGCACCTTCTCTCTCTAAATTTGAGAAATTCACCAAAAAGTTCCGCATTTTTGACCTTCCTTTTCTTTTTGATGATGTAGAAGCGGTAGACCGTTTTCAAAACTCACCGGCTGGTGAAAAATTGAAAAACGTTATGAAACGCCGCGGCGTCCAAGGTCTTGCATTTTGGCATAACGGTATGAAACAGATCTCGGCCAACAAACCTATTGTGATGCCCTCCGATGCCAGAGGCCTCAAGTTCCGTGTACAAGCGTCTGATGTGCTAGTTGCCCAATTTGAGCAGCTTGGCGCCAACCCTCAAAAAATGTCATTTGCCGAAGTGTATGGTGGTTTGCAAACCAAAGTTATCGATGGTCAAGAGAACACTTGGTCCAATATTTACGGTAAGAAATTCTTTGAAGTTCAAGATGGTACAACGGAAACCAATCACGGAATTCTCGATTACCTCGTTGTGACATCATCTAAATGGTGGGCCAAGTTACCAAACGATGTGCGCACTCAATTGGCACAAATTATCAAGGAAGTGTCGGCAACCCGTAACGCCGAATCAAACAAAGTAGAACAGATGAACCGTCAATACGTCATCGATGCTGGTGGTGTTGTTCGTCAGTTAACCCCAGAACAACGTCAACAGTGGGTTGATGCGTTGAAACCAGTCTGGAAGAAGTTCGAAAAAGACATCGGTTCTGATCTGATTCAATCCGCGTTGGATGCGAATAAAAAATAGCGTTCGAGTGGCCTTCTGTGCGGGAAGGCCACACCCCATTTGACCAATTGAGCGATGTATCTCATGGAAAAATCCTTTTTTAGTCGCGTAGGCGAGGTGACCGATAAGGTAGAAGAAACCTTGATCGCGTTCTTTCTCGGAGCGATGACTCTTCTGACTTTTGTCAATGTCATTATGCGTTATGCATTTAATGACAATATTTTGTGGGCTGTCGAATTAACGGTCTTTATGTTTGCATGGATGGTTCTTGTGGGCGCCTCCTACGGTGTAAAGAAGCATTTCCATATTGGCGTCGATGTGGTGATTAATATTGTGTCACCTCCATGGCGAAAAGTGTTGGCGCTCCTTTCTGCCGTAAGCTGTCTGGCCTTCGCCATTTTGCTATTAGTCGGCTCGTGGAACTATTGGTATCCGTTTGCGACGGAGCGCGCATGGTATGAGACCGACGATATCCCTATGCCTGATCTTCTGCGTTTTATGGAAGATTGGTTAAACGAAGGGGAGGCTTACGAAAAATTGCCTCGTTTTATTCCTTATCTTGCTCTGCCACTAGGTATGGCATTACTCACGTTTCGATTCTTACAGGCAGCATGGATGATTGTGTTCTGTGGTGCTGACCGTTTAATTGCTGGTCATGAAGCTGAAGAAGATCTTGATGCGCTTAAAGCTGAATTGGCCGATGTTGGAGAGGCATTTGACTCGAAAACCAATTCAACTGTTGATAAGGAGAAATAATCATGGCTATTTTGGTTCTCTTTTTGATGGTGATTGGGTTTATGCTGATTGGCGTGCCAATTGCTGTTTCGCTCGGCCTATCCAGTATTCTGTTTTTGATGTGGCACTCTGAAGCCTCTTTGGCTTCCGTTGCGCAAACGCTGTTTAATGCATTCGAAGGCCATTACACCTTATTAGCTATTCCTTTCTTTATTTTGGCTTCAAGCTTTATGTCCACGGGTGGGGTAGCTAAACGAATCATTCGCTTTGCAATAGCAATGGTAGGCTGGTTCCCTGGTGGTATGGCGATGGCATCGGTTGTGGCGTGTATGATGTTTGCTGCCCTATCGGGTTCCTCTCCAGCAACAGTAGTGGCGATTGGTAGTATCGTGATTACCGCGATGATCAAAAATGGCTACACCAAAGAATTTGCCGCTGGGGTTATTTGTAACGCAGGTACGCTAGGTATCTTGATTCCGCCTTCGATTGTAATGGTTGTGTACTCAGCCGCCACCGATGTTTCGGTTGGGCGTATGTTTTTGGGAGGCGTAATCCCTGGGCTGTTAGCTGGGTTGATGTTAATGGTTGCTATCTACATCGCTGCGCGAGTGAAAAAGTTGCCGAAACAACCTTTTGTGGGGTGGAAAGAGGCATTAATCTCTGCCAAAGAAGCAAGCTGGGGGTTATTACTTGTCGTTATTATCCTGGGTGGTATTTATGGCGGTATCTTTACCCCAACAGAAGCGGCGGCAGTGGCTGCAATATACTCCTTCTTTATTGCTAATTTTATCTACCGCGATATGGGGCCGTTTGCTGATAAACAAAATCGGGCCAACTTTGTGGTCAAGGTATTGCATTCTTTTGTGCATAAAGACACTCAGAAAACCTTAGTTGATGCCGGTAAGTTAACTATCATGCTGCTGTTTATTATTGCCAATGCATTGATTCTGAAGCATGTGTTAACAGAAGAACGTGTTCCGCAAATGATTACTGAGTCGATATTGGAGGCTGGGTTTGGGCCAATTACTTTCCTTATCGCTGTCAACATATTGCTGTTAATCGGTGGTCAATTTATGGAGCCATCGGGGCTACTCATCATAGTGGCACCATTGGTATTCCCGATTGCAATTGCTTTAGGGATTGACCCAATTCACTTAGGTATCATGATGGTAGTAAACATGGAAATTGGCATGATAACGCCTCCTGTTGGGCTCAACCTCTTTGTGACGGCTGGGGTTGCGAAAATGTCGATGCTCAATGTGGTGAAGGCCGCCTTACCTTGGGTAGCGATTATGTTCCTGTTCTTGATTATCGTAACCTATATTCCTGCTGTATCGACCTGGTTGCCAACGATGCTGATGGGGCCTGAAATTATTACCAAGTAATCTCATAGCATAAAAAAACCTCGTCTTCGGATGAGGTTTTTCTTTGGCATAATGAATTAGCTGGCTTTGTATAAGTCCTTATCTAGGCGATATTTTTGCATTTTGTCGTATAAGGTTTTACGTGGAATGGCCAATTTATCCATGGTTTCCTTAATGCTACCTCCACAAGCAATGAGCGCCTCTTCAATCACGGTTTTCTCAAATTCAGCAACTTGATCTGCCAGACTATTAAGTGATGATATCGAGATAGGTGTATCGGTAAGGTGGCTCAATTTGCCAAGTAAAACGTAGCGCTCAGCACTGTTTCTCAGTTCACGTACATTCCCTGGCCAAGAGTGATTAATTAAGGATTGTAGATCTTGGCGCGATAGCGATTGAGCGGCTTTGCCATAGCGAGCCGCCGCCACCAAAAGAAAGTGATGAAATAATGCGGGGATGTCTTCTTTTCGCTCCCGTAGCGGCGGAATGTCGAGTGTGACAATGTTAAGGCGATAATACAAATCTTGCCTAAATACACCATCTAACGCCGCTTGTTTAAGATCGATCTTCGTTGCTGCAATAACGCGAATATCGAGAGGAATCAGCTCATTAGATCCAACTCTCTCAATGACTCGTTCTTGCAATACTCTAAGTAACCTTATTTGCGCTTGCATTGGCATTGATTCAATTTCATCAAGAAACAGCGTGCCGCCTTGGGCATGCTCGAATTTGCCAATACGTTTTGCTTCTGCACCTGTAAAAGCCCCCTTCTCATGGCCATAAAGCTCACTTTCAATGAGATTTTCTGGTACTGCACCACAGTTGACAGCGACAAAATTACGCTCACGTCGCGAGCTTTGCTCATGTAGGGAGCGAGCGATAAGCTCTTTCCCTGTGCCGGTTTCGCCAAACAGTAGAATGTCGGCATCCGTATCTGCAATATGAGAGATTGTGTCGCGCAGTTGTTGAATTGAGAGTGTTTCGCCAATAATTCGTGGACCTAATGTTTGACTGGCTTTTAAGCTGCGCTTGAGCTTTTGGTTTTCAATGGTCAGGCAGCGTTTTTCTATAGCACGTAGCGTGGTTTCAATTAAACGTTCTGTGGCAAAGGGTTTCTCAATAAAATCATAGGCTCCATCATGCATTGCTTGAACAGCCATAGAAATATCGCCATGGCCTGTAATCAAAATAACAGGAATGTCAGGCTCTTGTTGAGTCAACGTCGCCAACAAATTATGCCCAGTTAAACCAGGGAGACAGATATCTGAAATAATGACAGCAGGTGATTCTCCCTCTTTGAGAGCAAGTAAGGCATCTTCAGCGCAAGCGAAAAAACGGGCATCAATATCCGCTAGTTCAAAACTTTGTTCGATTGCTACTCTTAAGTCATTTTCATCGTCAATAAAAAACACATCACACATAATGGCTCCTCAGTGTTGATTCTCTGGTGGCGGGGGCGATAGAACCATGGGGACCTCCACCTCGGGGAGAGCTATAACAAACCTTGCACCGCCTCTTGGTGCCTCGGTGACGGTGAGCTTACCGTTTAAACTAGCAATAATTTGATGAGAGATAGAGAGCCCCAAGCCTAAGCCATTTTTCTTGGTAGTATAAAAGGGATCAAAAAGGTGTATTCGTTTGTCTAGAGGAACTCCGGGGCCATTGTCATCAACAAACAGCATGACCAAACCTTCATGTACTTCTAGATGTATGTCGACTTGTTTTACTTCTTGATTCTCCATGGCCTGTAAAGCATTCGTCAGCAGGTTAATCAGCACTTGCTCAAGCTGGATTGGATTCATGCTAACCCAAATTGGCTGTTCTGGAGTGTGAATGGCTAAATCAACATGGTGAGCTTGATATTGTGGCTGAACCAGTTCTTTAGCGGATAAGATGACGGGCAAAAGCTGGGCGACAACTTGTTCTTTTGCATCAGATTTTCGAGCAAAAGACTTTAATTGATTGCTGATTTTCGCCATACGGTCTGTTAGAGATGAAATGCGCGCTAAGTTGTCATCCACTCGTTCAATTTGGCCTTTAGCGATAAAACGTCGAGCATTATCGGCAAAGCCGCGAATCGCGGCTAACGGGTTGTTAAGTTCATGACTGATGCTCGCCGACATTTGCCCGAGCATCGCGAGTTTAGCCGCCTGTATAAGTTCGTCTTGAGTTTGACGCAAAGCCCCTTCGGTGCGAATACGCTCTTGCACCTCTGCATGTAACTCTGATGTACGCTCCATCACCAAAAATTCGAGTTTCTGTTTTGCTTCTTGTTGAATTTGTTCAATCTGTCTTTGCCGTGCAAGACGATGGTAAATCAACAATAAAATGAGGTATACAATAGCGAAAACCATAGTCAGAATGAGCACCGCGCCAAAAGTAGTCCAAAACAGATCCATTTTAGGAGTAAGAACGCGAATATTGAGGTTTAACTCTGATAACGGGCGACTGTTAACAATCATGTCTCCTGTTAGCCAACCTTGTTTCGGGTTGGTCCATTCTGCTGGCGAATGGGTTAAATCAGCCACAAAGCCCAATGATGGAATGGTATTGTTGAGGTATTGGCGACTATTACGTATTTTTTCCCTCGTCTCTGGGGATAAGTCGATAATACTTTTAAATAGCCATTTGGGTTGACTCGACATGAAGATGACACTGTTGGCATCTGTGGCAACAAAGTAACTGTCAGGGTTTTGCCAATTGTCCTCAATCGCTGTCAAATCCATTTTTACGACGACGACGCCGATGATTTCTGCCGCATAAATAACGGGGTAGGAATAATAGTACCCTCGCTCGCCAGAGGTCGAGCCGAGTGCAAAGTATTGGCTGCTATCACCAACAATCGCTTCATAAAAATAGGGGCGCCACGCAAAGTTACGGCCAATAAAAGTTCGGCCTAAGGACCAATTACTTGCTGCAATAGTGGTTCCTTTGGGATCCAGTAGGTAAGTGTCGGATGCCTGAATAACGTTATTTACCTGTTCTAAAAAGCGATTAGTTATTTCAATTTGGGCCGAGTTATTGGGGCTGAGTAGTGCGTCAATTAATTCGCGATCTTTTGATAACAAGCGCGGAATGGTGGCATATTTGTCTAGTTTCGCAGCAATATGTGAAGAGAATCGTTCTAACTGTGTAGTATGGTCAGTGATGAGCGACTGATAACTATAGTGCCATACCCAATGAGCGGTCAGTGCCGTCACAAACAGGTAGAGAAGCACAAAATAGACATTAAAACGACGTAATGGCAGCATCCTGATGCCTCAACTGCAGATTCCAGAGTTCTAAGCATAATGGGAAAGCGATAAAACGTGCTGGGAAAGGTGCTGAATTTGCGGAGTAAAACCTGAGCAAGATCTCTTTTTAAACAATTCGGCCTATTTTCAAGAAAAAAACCTTAACAACGCCTTGAAATAGGTTGATATGCCCCCATTTCCTACACCGTGCCATGTTAGTTTGGTGTTTTTTTTAGCACTTGATTGGGTTTTTAGAACTTAAAACACTTCATCTCGGGTCGGCGCTCGACAGGAAAAGCGTAGCTCGTTAGAATGTCGCGTCTCTAATTTTTGGTTCTGAGACTAATCGGAGATACCTTTCATCAGCCAATGGCTGGCCAAGATATCACTCATTAGTCCGATATACGATTCCTCGTGGGACGTATATCTACACTCAATTGATACATTTATGTGCTCGTTCGGGCATACTACATGGATGCAGCCAAACTAGGTTTTGGCTCACGATGCTCAGTGAACTGAGCAAGTTTTGAGGTTTAAATATAATGCAAGTTACTGTTGAAACGCTAGAAGGCCTACAACGCCGTCTTAACATTACTGTTCCTGCTGCAAACGTTGAAGATGCAGTGACAGCTGAACTACGCAACATTGCGAAAAACCGTCGTTTCGATGGCTTCCGTAAAGGCAAAGTGCCAATGAAAATGGTTGCTCAAATGTACGGTCAAGCAGTTCGTCAAGACGTTCTAGGCGAAGTTATGCAACGTCACTTCATCGAAGCAATCGTAAAAGAAAAAATCAACCCAGCTGGCGCACCTACTTTTGCTCCTGTTGAAGTTGCTGAAGGTAAAGACGTTGTTTTCACAGCGACTTTCGAAGTGTACCCAGAAGTTGAACTGAAAGGTCTATCTAACATCTCTGTTGAAAAACCAACTGCTGATGTACAAGATGCAGACGTAGAAGAAATGCTAGAAACTCTACGTAAACAACAGTCTACTTGGACTGAAGTTGACGCTCCAGCAGCTGAAGGCACTCGCGTTAGTATCGATTTCGTTGGTTCTATCGACGGTGAAGAATTTGAAGGCGGTAAAGCTGAAAACTTCCCACTAGAAATGGGTGCTGGCCGTATGATTCCTGGTTTTGAAGACGGTATCGTTGGCAAAACTGCAGGTATGGAATTCGATATCGAAGTAAACTTCCCAGAAGATTACCACGCTGAAAACCTAAAAGGTAAAGCAGCGAAATTTGCTATCAAAGTGAACAAAGTTGAAGCTCAAGAGCTTCCTGAATTGAATGACGAATTTGTTTCTAAATTCGGTGTTCAAGAAGGTGGTGTTGAAGCGCTTAAAGCTGAAGTTCGCAAAAACATGGAACGCGAGCTTAAACAAGCTGTTAAAGCAAACATCAAACAGCAAGCTATTGACGGCCTAGTAGCTGAAAACGACATCGATGTTCCTTCTGCACTGATCGACCAAGAAATCGACGTTCTACGTGGTCAAGCTGCACAACGTTTTGGTGGCAACACTGAAGCTGCTGCACAACTTCCACGCGAACTATTTGAAGAACAAGCAAAACGTCGCGTTGTAGTTGGTCTATTATTAGGTGAAGTCATCAAATCTAAAGAGCTAAAAGCTGACGAAGAGAAAGTGAAAGCTCTTATCGAAGAAATGGCGACTGCATACGAAGACCCATCTGAAGTGATTGCTTACTACGAGCAAAACCAACAAATGATGGATAACATGCGTAACCTGGCTCTTGAAGATCAGGCAATCGACGCGATCATTGCTGATGCAAAAGTTTCTGAGAAAGCAGTTAGCTTTAACGAGCTAATGAACCCTCAAACTGCTGCTTAATAAGCAATATGTAGCGTAGAAGGTTGACGAAACGTTGACTCTTCTGCTAACAATGGTCCGTATGATATTCGTCATCCGGGCCATTTATTTTAGGGATATAAGACTATGAGCTACCAAGAAAAAAATGCAATGTCACCAATTATTGATGCGCTAGTACCTATGGTAGTAGAACAGACGTCTCGCGGTGAACGTTCTTATGATATCTATTCTCGTCTGTTAAAAGAGCGTGTCATTTTCTTAACGGGTCAAGTTGAAGACCACATGGCTAATTTGGTTGTGGCGCAACTGCTCTTCTTAGAATCTGAAAACCCTGACAAAGACATCTTCCTCTACATCAACTCTCCTGGTGGTAGCGTGACTGCTGGTATGTCTATCTATGACACCATGCAATTTATCAAGCCTGACGTTAGCACTGTATGTATGGGACAAGCCGCATCAATGGGCGCATTCTTACTAGCGGGTGGTGCGAAGGGTAAACGTTATGCGTTACCAAACTCTCGTGTAATGATTCACCAACCGTTAGGTGGTTTCCAAGGGCAAGCTTCAGACATTCAAATTCATGCCCAAGAAATTCTATCTATCAAACAGAAATTGAATAAATTGCTTGCAGAGCACACTGGTCAAGACCTAGAAGTGATTGAACGTGATACTGATCGCGATAACTTCATGTCTGCGTCTCAATCAGTGGAATATGGTTTGGTAGATGCTGTACTAACTCACCGTGGTGAGTAAAATTAGCAAGTAATAGACTTGATGTCTGGTGTTTGACAGTTCTGCAAATTGCTTCACGCAATTTGAATAAAATTGTTATACACTCAGACCTATATGTGTAAAGGCTAAGAGGTTAGCGAATGACAGATAAAAGCAAAGAGGGTGGTAGTAGTAAACTGCTTTACTGCTCTTTCTGTGGCAAAAGCCAGCACGAAGTTCGCAAGCTGATCGCAGGTCCATCGGTGTATATCTGTGACGAATGTGTCGATCTTTGTAACGATATTATTCGTGAAGAGATTAAAGATGTTCTTCCTAAGAAAGAATCAACGGCATTACCAACGCCGCGTCAGATTCGTGACCACCTAGATGACTATGTGATCGGCCAAGAACAAGCTAAAAAGGTGCTTGCGGTTGCGGTTTATAACCACTACAAGCGTTTACGTAACGGCGATACCACTAGTGAAGGCGTGGAACTTGGTAAAAGTAACATCCTGCTGATTGGTCCAACAGGTAGCGGTAAAACGCTTCTTGCTGAAACCTTAGCGCGTTTTCTAGATGTGCCGTTTACGATGGCCGATGCAACAACATTGACTGAAGCGGGTTATGTGGGTGAAGACGTTGAAAACATCATCCAAAAATTGCTTCAAAAATGTGACTACGACGTGGCTAAAGCTGAACGTGGTATTGTCTATATCGATGAGATCGACAAGATTTCTCGTAAGGCAGAAAACCCATCCATCACCCGTGATGTTTCTGGTGAAGGCGTTCAACAAGCGCTATTGAAGCTTGTCGAGGGCACGGTTGCATCTGTTCCACCACAAGGTGGCCGTAAACATCCGCAACAAGAATTCCTTCAAGTTGATACCTCTAAAATCTTATTTATCTGTGGCGGTGCGTTTGCTGGCCTAGATAAAGTGGTTGAACAGCGTGTATCAAAAGGAACGGGTATCGGATTTGCTGCTGAAGTGCACTCTAAAGACCAGAGCCAATCATTGAGTGAACTGTTTACTCAAGTTGAGCCTGAAGATTTAGTGAAATACGGTTTGATTCCAGAGTTCATCGGTCGTTTGCCAGTAACGGCAACCTTGACTGAATTGGATGAAGACGCGTTAATCCAGATTCTTAACGAACCGAAAAACGCTCTAACAAAACAGTATGGTGCGTTGTTCGAGCTAGAAAACGTAGATTTAGAATTCCGTGAAGACGCACTGAAAGCGATTGCTGCCAAAGCAATGAAACGCAAAACAGGTGCTCGTGGTCTGCGCTCTATTCTGGAAAATGTACTTTTGGAAACAATGTACGAACTTCCTTCCATGACCGATGTGAGTAAAGTGGTTATCGATGAATCCGTTATTAACGGTGAATCAGAACCATTGATGATTTACTCAAATAAAGACAGCCAAGCGGCTGGCGCTGAGTAACTTCGGTCAAGAAAATAGCAAAGGAGGTAGAAATACCTCCTTTTTTTATGTTCTGTTATTGATTCCAGTAAGTTAGCCCCCATATACTTCGATATGAATGAAAGCGGAAGAGAGAAAAATATGAACTTGGAACGTTCCGAGCGTATCGAGATCCCCGTACTACCTCTGCGCGATGTAGTGGTTTATCCACACATGGTTATCCCTTTGTTTGTTGGTCGAGAAAAGTCCATTCAATGCCTTGAAGCTGCGATGGATAACAACAAACAAGTTCTCCTTGTCGCACAAAAGCAGGCGGAGACTGATGAGCCGACAGTATCTGATTTGTTTGACGTTGGTACTGTTGCCACTATTTTGCAATTACTTAAGTTACCAGACGGTACGGTAAAAGTTCTTGTTGAAGGGCAACAGCGCGCTAAAATCGAAAAATTCATCGAGAGCGATTACTTCTCTGCTGAAGCAGAGTTTTTGATCACTCCTGAGCTAGATGAAAAAGAACAAGAAGTGATTGTTCGTAGTGCGATCAATCAATTCGAGGGGTTCATCAAGCTTAACAAGAAGATCCCACCTGAAGTCTTAACCTCACTCAATGGTATTGATGAAGCAGCGCGTCTTGCAGACACGATTGCAGCTCATATGCCCTTGAAATTGGTTGATAAACAGAAGGTGTTGGAAATTTTGGATGTGACGGAACGTTTAGAGTTCCTCATGGGCCAAATGGAATCGGAAATTGATCTGCTGCAAGTTGAAAAACGCATTCGCAACCGAGTGAAAAAGCAGATGGAGAAATCTCAACGTGAGTACTATCTGAATGAGCAAATGAAAGCTATTCAGAAAGAGCTGGGTGAGATGGACGATGCTCCTGACGAATTCGAAGCTCTAAAACAGAAAATCGAAGCGTCAAAAATGCCAAAAGAAGCTCGTGAAAAGACCGAGCAAGAGCTGCAAAAACTGAAAATGATGTCGCCTATGTCTGCGGAAGCAACCGTAGTACGTAGTTATATCGATTGGATGGTGAGCGTTCCTTGGCATAAGCGCTCTAAGGTGAAAAAAGACCTTGCTAAAGCGGAAGAGATTTTAAACTCAGACCACTATGGTCTGGAACGCGTTAAAGAACGTATCTTGGAATACCTCGCAGTGCAAAGCCGAATTAACAAGCTAAAAGGCCCGATCCTTTGTCTTGTTGGGCCTCCAGGTGTGGGTAAAACCTCGCTAGGTCGTTCGATTGCTGCTGCAACAGGTCGTCAATATGTACGTATGGCGCTTGGCGGCGTGCGTGATGAAGCCGAGATTCGTGGTCACCGCCGTACTTACATCGGTTCATTACCTGGTAAGTTGATTCAGAAAATGGCGAAAGTTGGCGTAAAAAACCCACTGTTCCTTTTAGATGAAATTGACAAAATGTCGTCTGACATGCGTGGCGACCCAGCTTCAGCACTGCTTGAAGTTCTTGACCCAGAGCAGAATAACTCGTTTAACGACCACTACTTAGAAGTGGATTACGATTTGTCTGATGTGATGTTCGTTGCAACGTCAAACTCAATGAACATTCCGGGTCCATTGCTTGACCGTATGGAAGTGATTCGTCTCTCTGGCTACACCGAAGACGAGAAACTGAATATCGCAAAACGCCACTTAGTTGGTAAGCAGATTGAACGTAATGGATTGAAAGAAAAAGAAATTACAATTGAAGATTCTGCTATTGTCGGTATCGTCCGCTACTACACTAGAGAAGCTGGTGTCCGTAGTCTAGAACGTGAGATTTCTAAAATCTGCCGTAAAGCAGTGAAGAATATTTTGCTGAACAAAGATGTTCAACACGTGACAGTGACCATGGATAACTTGAAAGAATATCTAGGCGTACAGCGTTTTGACTATGGTAAAGCAGACGATCACAATCGTATTGGTCAAGTTGTTGGTTTAGCTTGGACTGAAGTGGGTGGTGATCTACTGACTATTGAAGCGCAATCCATGCCTGGTAAAGGTAAAATGACCCAAACCGGTTCATTGGGTGATGTGATGCAAGAGTCTATTCAAGCAGCAATGACTGTCGTTCGCTCTCGTGCCGATAAATTGGGCATTAATGCCGACTTCCATGAAAAACGTGATATTCATGTTCACGTACCGGAAGGTGCGACACCTAAGGATGGTCCAAGTGCGGGTATTGCGATGTGCACCGCATTGGTATCAAGCCTAACTGGTAATCCTGTCAAAGCTGATGTGGCAATGACGGGTGAAATCACACTACGTGGTGAAGTATTACCGATTGGTGGATTGAAAGAAAAACTGCTTGCGGCACACCGTGGCGGCATCAAAACTGTGCTGATTCCAAAAGATAATGAACGCGATTTGGAAGAGATTCCAGCCAATGTTATCGCTGATCTGGACGTTCGTCCGGTGCGTTGGATTGACGAAGTTTTGAAAGTTGCACTGGCTAAAGACCCAACAGGTGTCGAGTTAGAGCCTGTAAAATAGTGATGTGTAGCAAAAATAAGTAAAAGATTACGCTGATTAGCTCAAAAAAGGCTTGTCAGCGTTTTTTTTGCCAGCTAACGTTAAGCTCTGTGACGCTAGCCCTTTAATGACAAGGGTTGCGACACATTTTTGGAATATAATGGAACGAACAGGCACCGAACAAAATAATAATTGGTGACCAAAGGGGAATCACAGTGAATAAAACACAATTAGTAGAACAAATCGCAGCGAATGCTGATATCTCAAAAGCATCTGCAGGTCGTGCTCTAGACGCATTCATCGAAGCAGTAACAGATACGCTTCAATCAGGTGACCAAGTTGCTCTTGTTGGCTTTGGTACTTTCCAGGTACGTACTCGTGCAGCTCGCACTGGTCGTAACCCAAAAACTGGTGACGAAATCCAAATCGCAGAAGCTAAAGTACCTGCATTTAAAGCAGGTAAAGCGCTTAAAGACGCTTGTAACTAATTCGAATGTTGCTAGTTATCTTTTCTAGCAATTAAATCGAACCTTTTTAAAATATGCGCATCCTACTGATGCGCATTTCTTTTTCTGTTATTATCGCGCTATTCAATTTTGAACGAAGTATCTCACTTCTTAATCCGGAGAGCAGTAACACTATGATGGATCGACTACGCGAAGGCGCTAATAGCATCGCGATTAAAGTTATTCTAGGACTCATCATCCTATCCTTCGTTTTTGCTGGCATCGGTAGCTACTTGGTTAGTGGTAGCAACAATGCAGCGGCGAAAGTTGGAGACAGCAAAATCAGTCGCACTGAATTTGAACAAGAATACCAGAACGAACGTAATCGCATGCAATCTCAATTGGGTGATTATTTCTCAAATCTTCTGGGCGACCCTGCTTACGTTGCCTCTTTCCGTAAATCTGTTCTTGATCGTATGATCAACAATCTTTTAGTTGAACAGCAAGCCGAGCAATTAGGCCTGCGTGTTAGCGATGCTCAAGTTCGTGAACAACTGCTTGCCATTCCTGCTTTTCAAAAAGATGGCAAGTTTGATCAAGAGCTTTACCAATCTGCTTTACGTCGCGTTGGTTTCACGCCGGATTCATTTGCTGAATATCTTCGTCAGGATCTAGTTCGTAACCAGCTAATGTCAGCTCTGCAGGGCAGCGCTTTCAGTTTGAAAGGTGAAGTGGCACAGCAGGCTGCCTTGATTAACCAAACACGTGATGTTCGTACAATTACGCTAAAAACAGTGGATTTCGCGAAAACAGTTCAGTTGAGTGACGACGAAATCAATCAGTACTACAAGGAACATCCAGAAGCTTATACTCGCCCAGAGCAAGCTAAAATTTCTTATGTTGAATTGTCTGCCCAAGCATTGCAGTCACAAATTAAAGTGACCGACCAAGAGGTTCAACAGTATTACAAAGAACACCAAGATAAATACTCTACTGCTGAACAACGTAAAGTTAGCCACATCTTAATTAAAGATGATGAGAAAAAAGCAGAAGAAGTATTAAGCGAGCTTAAAGGCGGTGCTGATTTCGCTGCTTTAGCGAAGAAAGACTCTCAAGATGTCGGTAGTGCCAATGAAGGTGGTTCTCTCGGTTGGATTGAACACGACACCATGGACCCAGAGTTTGAAAAAGCAGCATTCGCATTGACAAAAGCTGGCGAACTTTCGGGTGTTGTTAAATCTGCCTTTGGTTATCACATCATTAAACTTGATGAAGTGAAGCCTGGTAAGGTGAAACCGCTGAAAGAGGTTGCGGCGCAAATTCGCACTGAACTTGTCTCGCAAAAAGCTATCGATCAGTTCTACGACTTACAAAGCAAGCTGGAGAAAGTGGCTTTTGAGTCGCCAGATTCATTAGACGAAGCGGCTAAAACTATTGGTGCTAAAGTGGTCACAACTGACTTTGTTTCCGCTCAAGATGCACCTAAGCTTCTGCAAAATACTGATGTACAAAAAGCACTAGAAACCCCAGAAGTAAAAGAAGACGGTCTTAATTCTGAAGTGGTGGAAGTGGCTCCTGAGCATGTAGTGGTTGTTCGTGTTGAAGAATCTCGTCCAGAGCAAGTTCTTCCTTTAGCTCAAGTGAAAGACCAAGTGGTTAAACAGTTGACTGATGTGAAGGCGAAAGACGCTGCAGCGTCACTGGGTGACCAATTAGTGGCAGCTCTGGCGAAAGGTGACGATTCCGTTCTGAAAGCGAACAAGCTTAAGTTTGGTGATGTAGAGACAATTGATCGTAACTCGCCACTGGCCGAAGCCGTATTTGCGATGCCTAAACCTGAAGCAGACAAAGCAACCTACAGTCGTTCTTCTGATGCAGAGCAAAACGTTGTGGTGGTTAAGCTAGAAAAAGTGGCTACCAACAATGATGGCAGATATCAACAGCAAATTGGTCAGCAGCTGACTCAAATTTCGGTACAGCAAGATATGGCTGGCATTCTCGCGATTTTACGTGCGAATACTGACATTGAGTATTATGTGAAGTAAATCCAAGCGTCAATGTATTTGATGTGACAAAAGACGGGCCCCAAATGGGGCCCGTCGTATTTTAGGTGCCTTTGTGTCGGATGGAGAATCCATCGCTTGTAAAATTTCTACGACGATTAAACAAGAGCAAAGGAACACTTTATGCACTATTTATTATTACGAAACCCACATTGGCTACTCAGCACCATTTTGTTTTTGGGTATTCCTACCTTCCAAGCCGTTGCGGCAGACAACAACCCTAAAAGTGAACAGATTCAGATAACCGTTAACATAAACGAGGCATCTGCGGATGAAATGTCCACTTTACTTAAAGGAGTGGGGCTGGCTAAAGCCAAAGCTATCGTAAAATACCGTCAAGCAAACGGTCCATTCAAAACGAAAAATGACCTGACTAAAGTAAAAGGCATTGGTAAATCAATATTAAAGAAAAACGAACAGCGTATTCTGCTCTAATTGTGACCTATGACATAAAGCCCAATCCATTGTGATTGGGCTTTATGTTTTATCTGAGCAAAATCTATCACAGTGGAGATTCTAAACTGGCACATAGACGCGATTGTTATTATAATTTCGGGCCGGTAAAACGCTGTCATTAGAGGCTGCGTAATTAACACAAAGTGGAGTAAAACATGTCCTCTCAAACACCGGTAGTGACCGTCGATGGACCAAGCGGAGCGGGTAAAGGTACGCTTTGTATGTTATTGGCAAAAAAACTTGGTTTTCATCTCCTTGATTCTGGTGCTATTTATCGTGTGTTGGCTTTGGCCGCAATTCACCACGGTGTGGATACTGAATCAGAAGAGGCGTTGGTGCCGCTAGCAACTCATCTCGATGTGCAATTTATTGCAGAAGGCGATTTAGTCCGCGTTATCTTAGAAGGCGAAGATGTGTCTGGTGAACTTCGTAAAGAAGAAACTGGAATGGCTGCATCGAAAGTGGCCGCTCTCCCACGGGTGCGCGAAGCTCTACTTCGTCGTCAACGAGCATTTGCTGATGGTGCAGGTTTGGTTGCTGATGGTCGTGATATGGGTACGGTTGTTTTCCCTGAAGCGGAAGTCAAAATATTTCTCGATGCAAGTGCTGAAGAACGTGCCCGTAGACGCTTTAAGCAGTTGCAACTTAAGGGTTTAGATGTTAAATTTGACGCCCTTTTAAGCGAAATCCAAGAGCGTGACGATCGTGATCGTAACCGCCCGGTGGCTCCTTTACGCCCCGCAGAGGATGCGCTAGTGCTTGATTCTACAACGATGTCTATTGAACAAGTGGTAGAACAGGCACTGATATATATTGAATCTAAGCTTCCACGAGCATAGTTGCATCGGGGAAGTATAGAGCGTTGGTCGCATGGAAGATGACTGGCGAATTTAATAACCCCACGAGGTAGGATACCCGTGGAAGTTTAATTTAATTGAAGATTATTTAAATGACTGAATCTTTTGCTCAACTCTTTGAAGAGTTTCTAAACGAGACTGAATTCCAACAAGGTACTATCGTTAAAGGTACTGTAGTAGCGATCGAAAACGGCTACGTTCTTGTTGACGCAGGTCTTAAATCTGAATCTGCAATCCCTGCAGAACAGTTCAAAAACGCTGCTGGCGAACTAGAAGTTGAAGTTGGTTCTGAAGTAGACGTAGCTCTAGACGCTGTTGAAGATGGTTTCGGTGAAACTCAACTTTCTCGTGAGAAAGCGAAACGTCACGAAGCTTGGATCGTTCTTGAAAAAGCATACGAAGAAGCTGAAACTGTTGTTGGTATCATCAACGGTAAAGTTAAAGGCGGTTTCACTGTTGAACTTAACGGTATCCGTGCGTTCCTACCAGGTTCTCTAGTAGACGTACGTCCTATCCGTGACACAGCTCACCTAGAAAACAAAGAGCTAGAGTTCAAAGTTATCAAGCTTGACCAGAAACGTAACAACGTTGTTGTTTCTCGTCGTGCTGTTATCGAATCAGAAAACAGTGTTGAGCGTGACGAACTTCTTGAAACTCTACAAGAAGGTACTGAAGTTAAAGGTATCGTTAAGAACCTTACTGACTACGGTGCATTCGTTGACCTTGGCGGTGTTGACGGTCTTCTACACATCACTGACATGGCTTGGAAACGCGTTAAGCACCCATCTGAGATCGTTAACGTTGGTGACGAAATCACTGTTAAAGTTCTTAAATTCGACCGTGAACGTACTCGCGTATCACTAGGTCTGAAACAGCTTGGCGAAGATCCATGGGTAGCAATCGCTGCTCGTTACCCAGAAGGTCACAAACTGACTGGTCGCGTAACTAACCTAACTGACTACGGCTGCTTCGTTGAAATCGAAGAAGGCGTTGAAGGTCTAGTTCACGTTTCAGAAATGGATTGGACTAACAAGAACATCCACCCATCTAAAGTTGTTAATGTTGGCGACGAAGTTGAGGTTATGGTTCTTGATATCGACGAAGAACGTCGTCGTATCTCTCTAGGTCTAAAACAGTGTAAAGCTAACCCATGGCAATCATTTGCAGAAATGCAAGCTAAGGGCGACAAAGTTACTGGTAAGATCAAGTCTATCACTGACTTCGGTATCTTCATCGGTCTTGAAGGCGGCATCGACGGTCTAGTTCACCTATCTGACATCTCTTGGAATGTTCCTGGAGAAGAAGCAGTACGTGAATACAAGAAAGGCGACGAAATCTCTGCAGTAGTTCTAGCAGTAGACGCAGAGCGTGAACGCATTTCTCTAGGCGTTAAGCAAATGGAAAATGACCCATTCAACGCTTACGTTGCTGACAACAAGAAAGGTACTCTTGTTAACGGTACTGTTACTGCAGTTGACGCTAAAGGCGCAACTATCGAACTAGAAGACAGCGTTGAAGGTTACATCCGCGCTTCTGAAGCTTCACGTGACCGCGTTGAAGATGCAACTCTAGTTCTTAACGTTGGTGACAAAGTTGAAGCGAAATTTACTGGCGTTGACCGTAAAAACCGCGTAATCAACCTGTCTATCAAAGCGAAAGACGAAGCTGAAGAGCAAGAAGCAATGGCTACTCTGAACAAGCAAGATGATGCTGCGTTCGGTAACGCTATGGCTGACGCTTTCAAAGCTGCTAAAGGCGAATAATCGACCTTTATAAAAAAGGAGCCATCCTGGCTCCTTTTTTTTGTCTATAATTTAGAAGTAATTCCTGTTCTTACATCACTTTTGCGCATTTTTTACACACGAAAATAGCAAAGTTGTGTAAACTGGATCAAAGTTCCAATATCAAAGCGTGAAGTTTTTGGCCAATAGCTCTCAAGTGTTTGTTGGAATTGGCATTACTTACTATAATGAGTGTGAACAACTCAAAGAGGGAAACTATGACTAAGTCTGAATTGATCGAAAGACTCTGTGCTGAACAAACTCACTTGTCTGCAAAAGAGATCGAAGATGCGGTGAAAGACATTCTTGAACATATGGCATCTACGTTGGAAGATGGAGAGCGCATCGAAATTCGTGGTTTCGGTAGTTTCTCTTTACATTATCGTGAGCCTCGTGTCGGCCGTAATCCTAAAACTGGTGATAAAGTTGAGCTGGAAGGTAAATACGTTCCACACTTTAAACCTGGTAAAGAATTGCGCGAACGTGTAAACGAAAGTCTCTGATAACTAAACGCATTTCTAGAAAGCGGCATGCTATTATAAGCGTGCCGCTTTTTTATAGCATGAATGCCGATTAGGCGTGGTTTGTAACGCGATTTTCCTGCATAATCATGGAGGCTCATTCCTGAATAGGTGACGCGTATGAAAATTATAAAAATTGTACTCATTCTGGCTCTGTTTCTTATCGCATTAGCGTTGGGAGCTCAAAACCAAGAAGTAGTCACTTTTAACTATTTGTTGGCTCAGGGACAGTTCCATCTTTCGACATTACTTGGAAGCGTTTTTGTTGTTGGGTTTGTATTGGCGTGGATGCTCTTTGTGGGTGTACATTTCAAATCAAAATTTAGAATTCGTAAACTGAACAAACAATTAAAAAAGCAGGCTGCCAAGAACGATGTCTCTGCAGATCAGAACTGATTTGATAGGATAAGGCTGTTTTTTAATGTTAGAAATACTGTTCTTGTTATTACCAATCGCAGCTGCGTATGGTTGGTATATGGGGCACCGCAGTGCTCAACAAGATAAACAGAAACAATCTCACCAAATCTCTCGTCAATATGTGACGGGATTGAACCTGCTATTGTCTGACCAATCGGACAAGGCAGTTGATCACTTCATTGAACTTTTGCAAGTCGATAACGATACCATCGATACTCACCTTGCATTGGGTAATCTTTTTCGTTCTCGAGGCGAGGTAGACCGTGCAATTCGTATTCACCAGAACCTTATTTCTCGTACTGGTTTAACTATTGATCAAAAAAACTTAGCGCTGCAACAACTTGCCAAAGACTATATGGTTTCAGGTTTTTTAGATCGGGCAGAGCGTATTTTTGAACAATTGATCGATGAACCAGAACATCGAGAATCAGCTTTGCAGCAACTAACGGCGATTTATCAGCAGACTCGTGAATGGCATAAAGCCATTGATTGTGCCCAAGCTCTGGTCAAAATGGGGCGTGACAAAAACAAGACGAATATCGCACATTTTTGGTGTGAGATAGCGATGCAAGAGAAAGGTGATGGTCACCACGACAAAGCGATTCAACTATTTAAAAAAGCACTGCAAATAGACCCTAAGTGTGTTCGCGCCAGTATCTCTCTTGGTAAGCTTTATCTTGAGCACGAAGACTATGCACATACAGTGGAGTATTTGCGCCAAGTGGTAAGACAAGATATCGATTTTATCGGTGAAGTATTGCCCATCATGGCAGACTGCTATTACCATTTAGGCCAAGAACATGAGTTAGTGCGTTTCTTACGTGAATGCATCGCACATAACGCCGGTGTGTCGGCTGAGCTTATGCTTGCGCATTTAGTGGCGAAGCATGAAAGTACGGCTTCGGCGCAGGACTTATTAACTCGCCAGCTAGTTAAAAACCCAACGATGAAAGGGTTCTACCGCCTTATTGATTACCATATTGCTGAGGCAGAAGAAGGACGAGCAAAAGAGAGTTTGTTAACGTTGCAAAAATTAGTAGGGGAACAGTTAAAAGCGAAACCTCAGTATCGGTGCCGCCAGTGCGGTTTTGCGACGCACTCACTCTATTGGCATTGCCCATCTTGTAAGAGCTGGGGTTGTATTAAGCCTATCCGTGGACTGGATGGGGAATAGTGATATTGAAATTTTTTATGCAGCCTAATGGCTGCATTTTTTTAGCGTAACTAGTTAGGAGTACAAATGAACGATCCAAAAGTAATTGTCGCTTTAGATTATGATAATCAAGCAGATGCTTTTGCCTTTGTTGATAAAATCGACCCTGCGACATGTCGCCTAAAAGTAGGTAAAGAGATGTTCACCTTGTTTGGTCCTGATTTTGTTAAAGAGTTACACCGTCGTGGATTCCAAGTATTCCTAGATCTGAAGTTTCATGATATTCCGAACACCTGTTCTAAAGCGGTTCGTGCAGCAGCAGAATTGGGAGTATGGATGGTAAATGTTCACGCCAGTGGCGGTGAACGTATGATGACAGCCTCTCGCGAAATTTTGGAGCCTTACGGTAAAGATCGCCCATTGCTTATCGGAGTAACGGTACTAACCAGTATGGAGCAATCCGATTTACAGGGTATTGGTATTGATCGCTTACCTCAACAGCAAGTGATTACGCTAGCGACGCTAACCAAAAATGCGGGGCTTGATGGGGTAGTGTGTTCTGCTCAGGAAGCCTCTTTACTAAAAGGTGAGCTTGGTAAAGATTTTAAATTGGTGACTCCGGGAATTCGTCCTGCAGGTTCTGCTGCCGGTGACCAACGTCGTATCATGACGCCTTATGATGCTGTTCAAGCTGGCTCTGATTATCTTGTGATTGGGCGTCCCATTACCCAAGCGGAAAATCCGTCTCAAGTGTTACTCGATATTAACGCAACGCTAGCGTAACGCTAGGATTTATCGCTAAACGAAAAGGGGCAGTGATTATACTGCCCCTTTTTATTGGTTCGTTTCCCGTACCTAATTAGGCGGGAACACCACTGTGGAATTTGAATTCCTGATCAGGTGATGAAATGAGTTCTGCTTCAACTCTGCCAAAATAGGCGATGCGTTCACTGATGTCTTTACCCGCGATTTGTTCAGCAAGCGCTAAATAGTCTTGATAGTGGCGAGCTTCTGAACGTAACAGTGAAATATAAAAGCGAGCCATATCTTCATCGAGATAAGGGGACAATTTAGCAAATCGCTCACAAGAGCGAGCTTCGATGTAAGCACCCACTATCAATTTATCGATTAACGTCTCTGGCTCGTGTGTTTTCATATGTGAAAGCAATCCTTTCGCGTAGCGACTGGCTGGTATCGACTCATATTGCACACCACGTTGCTCCATGATCTCCAGAACTTGATAGAAATGGTGCAACTCTTCTTTAATAAGTAGCACCATTTTATCAATTAGCTCTTGGCTGTAGGGAGAATCCGATTTCGCCATGATTGCTTTGGATATCTGGCTTTTCCCTTTTAACGTTTCAATCGAACCTAAACCACGATAAGCAAAATCTTCATAAGGTTTAAACCAATCTAACAAGGAGTGTTGGCTCGATGGGTCTACGGCATATTTGCGAATGAGGTACATAGCCGATTGGCCAGCTTTGAGCTCGCACAGTAGGTGATCGAGCAGTAATACGCGCAAGTTTTCAGGTTTACGCGCTTCGATAATCCATTCATCTGGAGTAGAGCATTTTAAAAACTGACTGATAGGTTGTAACAATTGCTGGATAGCGTCTTCTTGAATAATCATAATTATAAACAGTAAAAAAGGCCGTCATGACGGCCTTTAAATAAAAGAGGTGCCTTTAAACGAGGCGTTATACTACCATTTTTTCTTCTCGCCAAAGAGCGCTTCCATGTCACTATCGTGTTCATTTGCTTCAATTTGGTGAAGTTCGGCTTCGCTTTTCGTTTGACGACGTTTCTCTAGCTCGTCGTGCATGGTTTGCAATTTCTCTCTTGCTTGATTTGAATAAGCGTCATTCTTAGAACTTAACACATCAATGCCTTTACGTAACAACTGCAGTGCAGTTCCCGGTTGTCCTCTAACGATTGCATCGTTAGAGCGTTTCAGAACGTTTTCTATGTTAATTTTGATTTGGATGTTCTCAAGACGAGCATTTTCAGCAACAAAGGATTGAGTATCAAAACGCCCCTTATTATGTTCGCTGCGAATGGTGTCTCGTAACCGCTTAACCAATTTAAGCATCAATAGAGCTTGTTTGTCGCTACTAGGTACTTTAAAAGAAGCACTTTCGCCGCCGGGATGGTTCGCTTTGAGCTGTTCAACCTGATTACGCATATTAGCAACACGATGTTCCAGATTTTTATCTTTGGGATCTATCTCATGCATTGCCTCTAGTGCATCCAGTATTCTTGTATTTAAACATACGAGAAGCTCTTTGCTAAATGGCATATGGTGAGCGTTACCGATCAAATCTTCAGTTGCATCGATAATCGCAATGTATTTCGATGCTTCCTGCTTCTTTGTGGATTCTAGACGCACTTTGTATTGGAGCATTATGTTGTAACCCAGCACCAATACGAGCAACACAGCAACTAGAGCGATTATTAAACCAATATTCATATAATCCAAGTCTTCACTATTTCGAATGGCAAACAACTAACAAAGGATACACTATCCCCGTTAATCAACACACCCACAAATTTATATTTTACATTATTACTGTTTTATCAACAGAAAGCCGTATTTGAATGTAGAGTTTGGGCGACACTTGGCAATTTTTCCACAGAATGCATAAAAAGATTAAGAATTGTTGCTACTAATTGACCTTTATCCTTTGAAAATAGGCTTTAACACGATATAACTATTTAATATAAATAAAGTAGCATAAGTGTTGTGTCCAATTTAGGGAAAAGCGGAATAGTTCATGAAGTTACAACAATTAAAATACATTGTTGAGGTGGTTAATCATAACTTAAATGTCTCAGCAACGGCAGAGAGCCTCTATACCTCTCAGCCGGGTATTAGTAAACAAGTTCGTATGTTAGAGGATGAATTGGGCATACAGATCTTTGAGCGTAGTGGTAAGCATCTCACGCAGGTCACCCGTGCTGGGGACGAAATAATTCGAATTGCGACGGATATTTTATCAAGAGTTGAGAGTATTAAGTCGGTTGCTGGGGAACATACTCATCCGCAAATGGGCTCGCTTCACATTGCAACTACCCATACTCAGGCTCGCTACGCACTTCCCTCAGCCATCAAGCAATTTACCCACCAATATCCACGTGTTTCTCTTCACATGCATCAAGGCACTCCCTCTCAAATGTCAGAAGCTGTTGCGAAAGGTGCGGCGAATTTTGCGATTGCAACTGAGTCGATGCATCTGTACGAAGATGCAGTGATGTTGCCGTGCTATCGATGGAATCGATCAATTGTAGTACCTAAAGACCATCCTCTCGCCAACAAAGATAAAGTGACTATCTCCGATTTAGCTGCATACCCTTTGGTCACTTATGTGTTTGGCTTTATTGGTCGGTCTGAATTGGATGCTGCATTTCATCGTGAAGGATTAACACCACGTATTGTTTTTACTGCAACCGATGCAGATGTGATTAAAACCTATGTGCGTATGGGGATTGGTGTTGGTGTCGTCGCCAGTATGGCGATTGATCAAGAGGCCGATAGCGATCTCGTTGCCATTGATGCGCGGCATATGTTTGGTGACAGTACCACTAGTGTTGGCTTTCGTCGCGGTACGTTTCTACGCTCTTATATGTTTGATTTTATGCAATTATTCGCACCGCATTTAACTCGTCCTGTAGTAGAGCAAGCCATTACATTAAAGTCGAACTCGGAAATCAATGAGATGTTTAGGGATATCGTTTTACCGACTCGATAATGATTTAGTTTGAGTTTTTTTTCTCGACTCTTAGAATACCGCCACTGACATTTCGGGGGCGGTATGAAAGCGACTTTTAACCAACTCACAGCGTTTTTGCTACGACATCAAAATTATTGGCGTTTTGAACCTTTTTTACAGTCTCTGTGTTCTTGCTATCCTACCGCATGGAAAGAGGGTCTCCCCCCTTTGATTGACTGGCTTAATACACTTGATTACCAACACGTTGAAGCCATGCAAAATGATCCTAAACGACACATGACTGAGTTAGGTCAGTTTTTCCCAGATATGATGGCATATCAACAGTTACTTGAGCAGTCTTCACTGACGACGGAAACCGTTCAACATCCACTGGCTGATGAGGCCCGTTTATTGACGGGGGTTCCTGGGCGAAAAGTGGCGCAGATTCTTGCTATTACTCATGAAATTGAGCGCCAACCTGGTGTTAAAGGTCCGTGGGTCGAATGGTGTTCTGGTAAAGGGTATCTTGGTCGGTTGCTGGCTTTTCGTTATCAAGCACCAGTGGTTAGCTTCGAGTATCAGCAAGCGTTATGCGATTCAGGACAGGTGTTTGCTGATCAGCAGCATTTACCGATGCATTTTGTGCAAGGTGATGCGTTTGATGCATCAGCCAGTCAATTGCTAACATCTCATTCTCACGTTGTTGCTCTGCATGCTTGCGGTGACCTTCATACAGTGATGCTTAAACATGCTGTAGCGAATGGCTGTCAGGCGATCTCATTTTCTCCTTGTTGTTACCATTTAATTCAGGCTGAACACTATCAACCTTTGTCTTTGACAGCGCAGCAAAGTGCCTTGCTTCTGTCGCGTAATGAATTGCGCATTCCATTACAAGAAACGGTGACAGGGGGAGAGAGAGTTCGGCGCCATCGCCAAACGGAAATGGTTTACCGCCTAGGCTTTCAAGCACTAGGCAAAGATGTACTTGGTTTTTGCGATTATGAAACAGTCCCCAGTATTAAAAAATCATTGCTCGATTCAGGGTTTGCGCATTTTTGCCAATGGGCGTGTGATCAGAAAGGGTGGGTCCTGCCCGCGTCAGTGGATTGGAATCATTATCAACGTATTGGTGAGCAACAATTCCTATTGATGGAAAAATTGAGCTTGGTACAAGGGGGATTTCGCCGCCTATTAGAATGGTGGCTAATACTCGATCGTATGTTATTTCTCGAAGAACACGGCTACGATGTTACCGTTAGCGAATTCTGTACGCGGGCCACTACGCCGCGCAACTTTTTTATTCAAGGTAGGAAACGTCATTCAAGGTAGGTCATGTTCCCCAAAGCAATCCATGCTTTAGGGAGCGACTTGCCGATTTTAGAGACTGAGCAGTTCTAGCGCGGGTATATAAGGTAAATTGGCACTGACAGCGACTTCTTGGCATGTAATATGACCTAAATAGACGTTTAAACCATTGCGTAACCCTTCGTCTTGTAACAGAGCCTTTTTCACACCTAAGTTAGCTAACGTTATGATGTAGGGGAGAGTGGCATTGTTTAGCGCATAAGTGGATGTTTTTGCCACTGCTCCGGGCATGTTTGCTACGCAGTAATGGACAACATCATCAACGATAAATGTTGGGTTGTCGTGCGTAGTTGCATGGGAGGTTGCAAAACACCCACCTTGGTCAATTGCTACATCAACAACCGCTGCCCCTTGCTTCATCTGGCGGATATGATCTGCTGTAACGAGTTTGGGGGCAGATGCGCCGGGTATTAAAACCGCTCCAATGACAAGGTCTGCGCCGAGTATTTGTTGCTCAATTGCCTCTTTTGTGGAATAAAGTAATTGAATTCGCCCCTGAAACTCTTGGTCTAACCGCCGTAATGTGTCAAGATGGCGATCGAGTATTGTAACATTGGCGCGTAGCCCCGCAGCCATTCGCGCGGCATTAGCTCCGACGACCCCTCCGCCAAGAATAAGGACATTGGCTGGTGCAACGCCTGGAACACCTCCAAGTAGCAACCCCTGCCCACCATGGGATTTTTCAAGGATTTGCGCTCCAGCTTGGATGGACATTCGACCGGCGACTTCGGACATAGGGGCTAATAGTGGTAGGCGACCCATATTATCTGTTACAGTCTCGTAGGCTATACAGATAGCTTTGCTCTTGATAAGCGCTTCAGTTTGTGGAAAATCTGGGGCTAGGTGCAAATAGGTAAATAATATTTGCCCCTCTTTAAGTAAAGTTCTTTCGATAGCTTGAGGTTCTTTAACCTTTACAATCATATCTGCGCACGCATAGACGTCTGCAGCTTTGGGTAGAATGGATGCACCTACAGCGATGTAGTCATCGTCTGAAATGCCGATGCCGTTACCGGCATGAGTTTCTACATACACTTGGTGACCGTGAGAGATCAGTTCTCTGACACTAGCAGGAACCATCCCGACTCGGTATTCGTGGTTCTTGATTTCTTTCGGCACGCCAATGATCATTCTGCCCCCTTGTAAAAGTATGGTTGTAATGACTATTTATAGAGTGCTAGTACGAATTTAACGCTAGTATAGTTGCTGGTTGTTTATATTTGATGCTAAATTTTAATAAGTTGTAGCATATATGTTTGCAAGGAAGTAAAAAGGTGGAATAAAAAATGGTAGACAACTATAAGAAGCCGTCCAAGGATCTAGACCGTATTGATCGCAATATACTCAATGAGTTGCAGAAAGATGGTCGTATTTCAAACGTAGAGTTATCCAAACGCGTAGGCCTTTCTCCTACACCGTGTCTGGAGCGTGTACGACGTCTAGAGCGTCAAGGTTATATCACAGGTTATACTGCATTACTGAATCCGCAATATTTGGATGCTTCTCTACTTGTGTTTGTTGAAATTACGTTGAACCGTGGTGCACCTGATGTGTTTGAACAGTTTAATACTGCCGTTCAAAAGCTAGATGATATTCAAGAATGTCATCTCGTTTCCGGTGATTTCGACTATCTTTTAAAGACACGGGTGTCCGACATGGGGGCGTATCGTAAGCTGCTAGGGGATACGCTGTTGCGTTTGCCTGGGGTAAACGACACACGTACTTATGTGGTAATGGAAGAAGTCAAACAAACCAACCAACTGGTTATCAAAACTCGTTAAGCGAAGTCACTCTAAAAAGTGCAACTTCTTGCCACATTCTGACTTTGGCTAATTGGGTTTTTGACCTAGGTATGGTTAAATCTTTTGACAAATCGAGCGGCTCCGGCCGCTCGGACTGTTTTCACGCCCATAATATGAGTATATTGTTTACCATATTGGCTCAAGTCATAATCAAGTTGGTTTATGTTCAAAGAGAACAAGAAAAAAGTAGAGACCATTGTGAAGACTGGTGAATTAGCACCGTTCTTTCGTCTTAATGGTGTTGAACGATTAAAAGAGTGTGGACTGATACTGGCAGTGCTGGCATCCGTTCTATTGGCCGTATCCTTATTTACCTTTAACCCAGCCGACCCTTCTTGGTCACAAACGGCTTGGGGAAGCAATATTCACAATGCGGGTGGCTTACTAGGCTCCTGGGTTGCTGACACGCTGTTTTTTGTTTTTGGTTCACTGGCCTATCCGATTCCCTTTCTATTGACTCTAGGCGCATGGATTACCTTACGTAAACGCTCGGCTGATGAACCGATTGATTTTATGTTGTGGGGAACGCGTTTATTGGGTCTTATCGTATTGATGCTGACCAGCTGTGCTTTAGCTGATATCAATTTTGATGACCTTTGGTATTTCTCTTCCGGTGGTGTGATTGGTGATGTTATTACCAGTTTATCTTTACCGACATTAAATGTATTGGGTACCACTCTTGCCATGTTATTTCTTTGGGGCGCAGGTTTCACGCTACTTACCGGGATCTCTTGGTTAAGGATTGTCGAGCGCCTTGGTGAGAAATGTATTGAAGGTTTTCAGTGGCTCGCGAATCGTATGCGTGGTGAAAAAGAAGAAATTATCACGCCTAACCTTGTAGAACCGTCAATCGTGGATGACGCAGAGCTGCCCGTCGAAGATAAAAATGATCCTTTAATTTCCACGGTCGATTTAGACCAGCAAGATGAATTGGAGCAGGTAGGGCAGGAGGCTCATAGCGTTGCGGAAGATGAGTACGTTGAACCTACCGATAATGCACGCCGATTTAATATCCATGTCCCTGAGCGCCGTGAACGAGTGGCTCCTGAAACTTCATTCGCTACAGAGTCAGCAAAGCCTACGTATGTGTATGACGATGAAGAAGAAATACCTCGGAGTAAGCAACTTAATTCAACGATTGAAGAGTTGGACATGGACGCTCGAGAGCATAATGATTATGCCGATAATGTTGAGCAAATAACACAACAGCCACTCACTGATGACGAGATGCCATGGCATAATGAGACTTCTCATGAGCCTAATGCGAATTTGTCGGTTGAGACTGATGAAGAGAATGGTCCTACAATTTCCCATCTCGATATCGATGATGATGAGACGAATTTCTATATTTCGGATCAAGATGAATTAGCCAGTTCTGATGATGACCAAGATGAGGACGTAAAGGCGTTCCAAAATATGGTATCTGAGGCACAAAATAACGCAGCGGCAAGTCAAAATCCGTTCTTAGTACAAAAGGAAACGGTACTACCTAAACCCGCTGAACCAATGCCGACACTGGAACTGCTGTATCATCCAGAGAAACGGGAAGACTTCATCGATAGAGATGCGCTTGAACAGATTGCTCGTTTGGTTGAATCCAAATTGGCTGATTATAAAATCCAAGCCAAGGTGGTGGATATATTCCCAGGACCTGTGATTACACGTTTTGAGTTGGATTTGGCGCCAGGGGTCAAAGTAAGCCGTATCTCGAGCTTGTCGATGGACTTGGCTCGCTCGCTCTCTGCACTGGCTGTACGTGTTGTCGAAGTGATACCGGGCAAACCTTATGTCGGACTTGAGCTGCCGAATATGACCCGTCAGACAGTTTATTTGTCTGATGTGGTGGCTAGTGAGCAGTTTGAACGTTCAAAATCACCAACAACGGTTGTTTTGGGTCAAGACATTGCCGGTGATGCCGTGGTTGCTGATTTGTCGAAAATGCCGCACGTATTGGTTGCTGGTACCACTGGTTCAGGTAAATCTGTGGGTGTAAACGTGATGATTCTGAGTATGTTGTATAAATCAACACCAGAAGACGTTCGCTTTATCATGATTGACCCGAAAATGTTGGAATTGTCCGTCTATGAAGGGATCCCTCATCTGTTGTCTGAAGTTGTTACAGACATGAAAGATGCGTCGAATGCTTTACGTTGGTGTGTTGGTGAGATGGAGCGCCGATATAAGCTGATGTCTGTATTAGGGGTGCGTAACCTTAAAGGCTTTAACGAAAAACTTAAAATGGCAGCGGAAGCTGGTCACCCAATTCATGACCCATTATGGCGTGAAGGGGACAGTATGGATCCTGAGCCTCCACTACTGGAAAAATTGCCGTATATCGTCGTGGTTGTCGATGAATTTGCCGATCTGATGATGGTGGTTGGTAAGAAAGTAGAAGAGTTAATCGCACGTTTAGCACAAAAGGCTCGTGCGGCGGGAATTCACTTAATTCTTGCTACACAGCGCCCATCGGTGGATGTGATAACCGGTTTGATCAAAGCCAACATTCCTGCGCGTATTGCCTTTACGGTATCGACAAAAACCGACTCACGTACAATTCTCGATCAGGGCGGGGCAGAATCGCTTTTGGGTATGGGGGATATGTTGTACTTACCTCCGGGGTCTAGCCATACTGTCCGTGTTCATGGTGCTTTTGCGTCCGACGATGATGTGCATGCGGTAGTCAATAACTGGAAAGCACGTGGTAAGCCGAATTATATCGATGAAATTACCTCAGGTGATCAAAGCCCTGAAATGTTGCTGCCTGGCGAACGTATGGAAGCGGATGAAGATGTCGACCCTCTATTCGACCAAGTGGTTGAGCATGTGGTTGAAACTCGCCGAGGTTCGGTTTCTGGCGTACAACGTCGTTTCAAAATTGGTTATAACCGTGCGGCACGTATTGTTGAGCAATTAGAAGCGCAGGGTATCGTTAGTGCCCCTGGACATAATGGTAATCGAGAAGTGTTGGCACCTGCGCCGATACGAGACTAATCGCAAGCTGTGAATGACTGATTAGCAGACATATAAAAGGGCGTTTATCGATGGATAAACGCCCTTTTTTCTTTTTAGGCTATGTGATGGTTTAGTTGATAGAGCTACGATTAACGTTGCTTGCTAAATTGCGCCACAATCATAATAGCCAGTGCAACGAGGTTACCGGCGAAGATGACCACAAGCCATTGAGGCATGGAGAGAGTTAAAAATTGCCAGACAATCTCGCTGCAATCTCCGTAAGACTGAAACATCCATGGCATCCATTCGTTGAGAGGCATCCAGCTCGGCAGAGTCACAAATAAATCACAGGTGTGAAATGGTGATGGGTGCAGTTGGAATTCAACATGCTGCAAGGCTAACGTCAACCCTTTGATAGCAGCGATACCCCAGCCAGCGAAGCCTACCCAACGAAAAACCGGGTTTTGTGGCGCTATTGCACCGACTATGGCTGCTAGACCGATGCCAAGCATTGCAATGCGCTCATAAATACACATGACACATGGAGCAAGTAGCATGACATGTTGAAAGAACAGCGCACAAGATTCGAAAATGATAATGCACAGTAGCAGCAGTAACCAGGCTTTGCGTTGACGTGAAAATGTGTTGAGTGGATAGAGAATGTTCACAGGTTCATCCTTGGTTAAAAATAAAAGCTCTGAAATATCAGAGCTTTTTATCTTGAAATAGTTTCATTGCCAAGGCAAATTTTAATGGCTTGATACCGCTGTGCCTACTGCTTGAATCGTATGATGTGATATCCAGCCTAAATCATAGAAATAAGCGGTTGCAGGCTCAACCAAGAACACAATGGATAACAGACCAATAATGGTCAGTGCAATTGTATAAGGAAGGGCCATTAACACCATTCTG
Source organism: Vibrio tritonius (assembly GCF_001547935.1). Lineage (NCBI taxonomy): Bacteria > Pseudomonadati > Pseudomonadota > Gammaproteobacteria > Vibrionales > Vibrionaceae > Vibrio > Vibrio tritonius. The sequence goes on along the minus strand of NZ_AP014635.1, from coordinate 2,332,630 downwards.
CCATAAGAAAGGCGAATCAGTGGAGCGAGAGCCGAGGTTAGTAGGAACAAGAACGCTGCTTGACCATTTGGTGTCGCTACTGAAGGTAGGTTAGTACCGGTATTAATAGCAACAGCAAGCAACGCGAATTGGTCTGGGTCTATCACGCCATGCAACAGCGCTGTTTTCACTTCATTGATGTAGACAGTACCGACAAACACGTTATCTGATACCATCGAGAGTAACCCGTTTGCGATATAGAACAGCGCAAGTTGTGAGCCTTTATCTTCGATATGTAACACCCAGTCGATGATTGGCGTAAACAAATTTTGGTCGATAATAACGGCCACAATAGAGAAAAACACGGCCAATAACGCTGTGAAAGGCAAGGCTTCTTCAAAGGCTTTGCCCAGAGAATGTTCTTCTACAACGCCAGTAAACGCAGTCGCGAGGATAATGACGGACAGGCCGATAAGACCTACTGCCGCCACGTGTAGCGCTAGGCCAAAAATCAACCATAAAGCGATAAGGCTTTGGATGATAAGTTTAGCGACATCTTGCTTGGTGCGGTTTTTACGCTCTTCTTGATCAAAGTCGTTAAGGATTTGACGTACAGCCACCGGAAGTTGTGCGCCATAGCCAAACCAATGGAATTTTTCCACCAACATACAAACCAAAAGCCCAGCGATAAAGACAGGCAAGGTGACTGGAGACATACGGAGTAAAAACTCGCCAAACAGCCATCCTGCTTGATCGGCTATGATCAAGTTTTGTGGTTCACCCACCATCGTGGTTACGCCACCTAACGCAGTACCAATACCCGCATGCATGAGCAAAGAACGCAGAAAAGCGCGGTATTGTTCCAAATCGTCACGTGTGAGTTCTGGGATAGAATCGTCATGAGTATGGTCATGGCTTGAGTTGCTTCCTTGTCCAGATGCCACTTTGTGGTAGATCGAGTAGAAACCGACCGCAACACTGATGATAACGGCGATTACCGTTAGCGCATCTAGAAACGCTGACAAAAATGCAGCCGCGACACAAAAGGCGACAGATAAGGCGATCTTTGAGCGAATACCTAACAAAATTTTAGTAAAAATGAACAGCAACAACTGCTTCATGAAATAGATGCCGGCGACCATAAAGACCAACAGCAATAAAACTTCAATATTAGCCACCAATTCGTGTTTAACTTGCTCTGGGCTGGTCATGCCGATAGCAATCGCCTCAATAGCAAGTAGTCCACCTGGTTGTAGTGGGTAACATTTCAACGCCATTGCAAGTGTAAAAATGAATTCTACGACCAACAACCAGCCGGCAGCGAAGGGGTTGATAAAGAAAAAGACAATAGGGTTAATTATTAGAAATGCAACAATGGCAACTTTGTACCAATCTGGCGCTTTTCCAAGGAAATTCTTGATAAAAGCGTTTCCTAAGGATATTGGCATGATGATTACTCTTATCTGTTATTATGAATAGACACTGCTTAATTACTGACTATGAGAGCTCGATGAGACATTGATCATTGAAGCCTCCAAAGCGGTCCGCATTGGCGAATCGTTTATTATGCAGGAGATTCAATGATATCGACGCATAGTACATCAACATCAGCGGTGTGTTTGCTAAACCATAAATAGCCTGAGTTAATAGTTTGAAATGTGTGGTCTCAAGCTATCCCTAAAAGCGATGCTACATGGAAACATTCAACGCGATAAACGAGATGTGACTAAAAAATCAACGACAAAACAGTAACAAATCATCTTATCGTTATCTACCACATCGCTAAAGTACTTCGAGCATATCACAAATTGAACCGATGGTTCACGTCAAACCGAATTGGTGATCTTGCATCCAATCCTTATGATAAAAGTCACAAAAAACTTTTTAACTTAGAGAGAGTTATCGTATTTTTGATAGGGTGTTATTGTTAGTGTTGTTTATAGGGTGGTCACACATTAGTGGATATGTAATATTTTGAAACATAAAAAATCGTTATGTTTTAGTTACATAAGCTAACAATATCGTAATAAAACACCATGGCTGTCAATGACAGGTGTGACATTTTGACAACTTTATCGATGGGTCGTTTCCGCTAGTTAGCTTATAGTGGTATGATGAGTTCATTCGATAGATAATTAAAAAAACCGGAAAAGTACTTAATGGTCATTAAGGCAAAAAGCCCAGCAGGTTTTGCAGAAAAATATATTATTGAAAGCATCTGGAACGGACGTTTCCCCCCAGGCTCGATTCTACCAGCCGAGCGAGAACTCTCTGAATTGATAGGTGTTACTCGTACGACACTAAGAGAAGTATTACAGCGTTTAGCTCGAGATGGTTGGTTAACCATTCAGCACGGCAAACCTACTAAAGTAAACCAATTTATGGAAACCTCCGGGCTTCATATTTTGGATACCTTGATGACGTTAGATGCGGATAACGCAACCAGCATTGTGGAAGACCTTTTAGCGGCTCGTACCAATATTAGCCCTATTTTCATGCGTTATGCTTTCAAAGTAAACCGTGAGAATTCGGAACGCACAATTAAAAATGTCATTGACTCTTGTGAGGCTTTATTAAGTGCTGAGTCTTGGGATGCTTTTGTTTCTCAGTCGCCTTATGCAGATAAAATTGCCCAAGAAGTGAAAGATGATGGCGAAAAAGATGAAGAGAAACGTCAGCAAATATTGGTGGCGAAAACCTTTAACTTTTATGACTATATGCTGTTCCAACGTTTAGCATTTCATTCTGGAAATCAGATTTACGGTTTGATTTTTAATGGCCTTAAAAAGCTCTATGATCGAGTGGGTAGTTATTATTTCTCCAACCCTCAGTCATGTGCATTGGCGTTGAATTTCTACAAAGATCTTTTGGCTGTGTGCCAAAGCGGTTCAAGTGAACAATTACCTAACTTGATTCGCCATTATGGAATCGCCAGTGCTCATTTGTGGAATGAAATGAAGAAAACGTTGCCGTCGAATTTTACAGAAGATGATTGCTAATCTGACGTTTTTTACTAGACATAATAACAAGGCCCGCACTCAGCGGGCCTTGTTGTTTATCGACGTTACTGAAAATTATAACTCTTCTTCACGACCGCCAGCTTCTTTAAACCAGCGGGCTAGGTGAGGCTTTAGATCTTTAAGTTCGTCTGGGCCTATCAAAGCTAGTCCTAGGTCCTCGGCGCGAGTAATGTCGTTATGGCGCAGTGGACGGAAACTGACGAGCATCGCTCTCGCTTGCAAGCCACCTAAAAGATCACGTAGCGATTCCAGCTTATACAAGGTGTCGTCGCCATCGTCACGCATGCCTTTAGTTTTGCATTCAATAATATGCAGTTTGTTATTAACAACTGTAGCCACATCTAGTTCATTACGAACTTCTCGTTCACCAAGCTGGCGATACACTTGGACGTTGAGCGAGCGGTCTTGAATGGTTGGCATATCATCTTGTATTTGTTTCACTGTGCTATGAACCAGTGTTTCTAGCCACTCACCGTTAGAAAAACGACGTGCATCTTCGTTAGCGAAGGTGAGTACGCCATTTTCGTATGTGGCGATAGCGGCTTCTACAAGATCGTCTAAGAGAATGTTTAATTCACGATAACCTTGTTGTTTCTCGGATAGTTCAACATCAAGGCGCTGCTCTTTACGACAGGTGGTGGCAAGATAGTTCAGCGTTGCTAATCCAGGGCCTAATTCCAACGCATTGCCTGCCCAGCGCTCACCTAACTCATACAGTTTTTGATCCAGTTGGGGCGATAATGTTTGTTCGGCGAACTCACCGCGGGCACCAAAAATAGTGAGGTAATCAGCAATAGTGATGTGGTCTTGAACTTGTGTATCTTCATTGGCATCTGGGTAGAGCCAACAGAGTTGGTCACTTGACGGTTCCACGACAAAAATAGGCCAGTGATAGGAGCGAAAAACTTCATAAATGGCTAATAAACGGTGTCGCAGACCACAACTAGCATTGAGGTGAATTTCTTGCTTACGATCTTTAAGGCTTTCCACTAGGCCACGAACACTATGTTTAATTTCCGAGATGTTCGTACCTGAAGGAATTTCGAAAAATTCGGACCCGATACCTCGCTGAGTCAGTACCGTATGTAAACGGAGATACATGCTTTCTTGGTTGCTGTCGCCAACGAAAATAATGTGCTGACAATCGATTCGACTGTCTAATAACGGCGTGACCAATCTCACAGGATCTTGATCAATAATGCCAACATGAATGCTCATCTAAATTATTATCCTCATGTGTGGCTTGCAAAAATCTGAAGGTATCGAAAGGGTAGGATGCAAGCGCTTGGTACTCATATAATGGTGGTTCGAGCAAAAAACAAGACCCTATTGTGAGAATACTGACAGTAACCGTGTCTTTTGACGGGGTATTAACAATAAGTGGTAAAAACGGCAACTATGTACGCCGTTCTGTAACAAAGGGGATTGCGTTTTATACCCAAATAACCTCAAGATGCTGTTTCAGCGAGAATGTATTCGCTTATAGGCAAGGCACCGATTTGAATACATAGTTATTCTACGTAGAAAATCGGTAACGCAGCATAGGAGCGAATACAACTCGCCCCTTGGGAGCTCATCAACAAGCCCATTTCTGCGCCAAATGACGTTGAAAGGGAATGACCATTCCTTCCGTCATTGAGCTTGACCTGTGCTCGTTGATGAAGCTCTGAAGTCTGCATCTTGAGGTCATTTGGGTATATTAGGCTCTATATCTGGTTTAGACCTCGGTGAGCTAAATAGTTCAGAGCAGTGAGTGAATTTCTAGAACACTGTTTTTTATTGAGCTTTACAACCCCTTAGCGCATACTCATTGTCAACATGTTAAATCTCAATATTCCAATGGAGTGAATTCATGGCGGAAGAAACCATTTTTAGTAAAATCATTCGCAAAGAAATCCCAGCCGATATCTTGTATCAAGATGACCTTGTGACAGCCTTTCGTGATATCAACCCTCGCGCGCCTAGCCATATTTTGATCATTCCGAATAAACTTATCCCAACTGTCAATGACGTTGAGGAAGAAGACGAGTTAGCTCTTGGTCGTATGTTTACCGTAGCGAAAAAAATCGCAGAACAAGAAGGTATTGCAGCCGATGGCTATCGTCTCATTGTGAATACCAACTCATTTGGTGGCCAAGAAGTTTATCATATTCATATGCACCTTCTTGGTGGTCGCCCTCTTGGGCCATTGCTAATGAGCTAATAGGAATCAGGTGCCCGTTTAACGGGCACTGTGTCGATCGCAATACTAAAAAACGGAGTGACGGGTGACGATGCATCGACGTTACGTTTCGTTAACCCTGTGCAGTGTGCTGCTCAGTGGTTGCGCTAACTTTACTGCCGGCAACTTATTTAGCCATTACAGCGCACAAAATAAAGATCTTTATCAATCCGTCGCAGCAGGTAATTACACCGAAGCGACTGACAATCTCGATGATTTTGTTGCAGGGGATGTGCTTGATAATTTGGAAAAAGGGCGAGTCTATTTTCTAGATGCCCAATATCCACAAAGCTTTTCAGCATTTGAAAAGTCTGATCAAGCCGTAAAAGAGCAACAGGACGAAGCCACCATTTCACTTAGCCGCAGTGCCAACAGCGTTGGCTCACTCGCCATTAATGATAATTTAAAAGAGTATATTGCTCCCGATTATGAATTGGGATTTTTGCATCTTTATCTTGGTTTGAACTATCTTCAACAACAAAAGCTGGAAGATGCCCTCGTAGAAATGCGCCGAGCTAATCAAGTACAAGAGGCGGCACGCAAGAGCCGAGAAGCTGAGTTAGATAATGCACAGCAGCAGCTAGAAGATGAAGGTGTCAGCCCCAATATAGGCGCTGTTTTAGCGCATTACCCAGATGCAGGCAAAAAGCTGTCTGCGGTACAAAATGGGTATTTGTTTTTCTTATCTGGGCTTTTATATGAAACGTCTCATGATCTCAATGATGCTTATGTTGACTATCGTAGAGCGTTAGCCGTAGCACCAAATAACCAAGCGGTGATTGAAGCCAGCATCCGTGTTGCTAAAGCATTGGCTATGAATGAAGACCTTCGTATGCTGAAAAAACGCTATGGGGATATGCCCTCCTTAAATACAGGCCAAGGGCGAGTCATTCTTATTGATGAACAAGGCATTGTTGATGCGTTAGATGGATGGCAATTAACTTTACCTCTGTATGACAGTCGAGGCCAATTAGCATTGTATTCTGTTGCCCTGCCTTATTACCCATCCCACGCCCACCACGGTAAAGCTGACTTAGTGCTTAACCAAAAGGTTGTGTTGGGATCGCGGTTAGCGGATGTCAATAATATGGCTAAACAAGATTTGACTGAACGTATGCCCACACTTGTTGTCCGACAAGTGTTACGAGTGATTGCTAAGGACGAACTGCGTAAGAATACGACCCAAGGTAATGATATTGGCAGTTTGGTCTTTAACATTTGGAACACGCTTACTGAGCAGCCAGACACCCGCAGTTGGTTAACTTTACCTGCTCAAGTTAATGCGATGAGTCAATTGGTCTCTGCAGGAGAGCAAACACTTCAGGTCGGTCAAAAGAGTTATACTTTTAACGTCCCCTCTGGAGGGACGACGCTGGTTTGGTTATCACGCCAAGGCGATAACGCCACGATTTGGCATAAACAACTAGGGAAATTGTGATGAAAAAATGGTTGGGAGCATTGATAGCGATAGGACTGCTTGCTGGATGTGCAAAGAATACCGCAGGCTTGCAAGTTGATGGCGCCAATCAACAAGTATTATTTGGTGACCATGTTTTGGGTGATCGACTTAGAGTCGAAGATATCACCACCACTCAGTTGAATGGGCATGCTCGCGGCGTAGTACGACTCACCAGCCATTATAAAGGTGACCAGTTTATTCAGTATCGTTTCTATTGGTACGATGCTCAAGGTTTAGAAGTGAATACGCGGCCAAGTGCATGGCAGCAAGCGATTGTGCGTGGCGGTGAGGGTATTACCTTGTCAGAAGTATCAATCAAACCCAATGGCACGCAATTCCGTGTGCAAATTCGCCAGTTTAATCAATAAATTGAAATAGTTTGAGGTTTCAAAAATGAACAAAGGTTTATGGGCTGTACTGGGATTAGCTGTCCTACTTGGTGGTTGTGCTAATAAAGTCAGTTATGGTGATGCACAAGGTGTAGAAACTGTCACCGCTGACTTTGGTTCTACTGACTTACAAAAAATCGCTGCGGATATGGTCGATAGCATGATGATGTCTGGTTCTGTGGGGGCTATCACTCACGATAAACGTCCAATTGTGTTTGTGGAACGAATTAAAAATAAAACCAGCGAACATATTGATACTGAATCCATCACAGATTCGATCAGCACGAAGTTGCTAAACTCAGGTAAATTCCGTTTTGTGGATATGGACCGTGTCGACTCCGTTCGTCAGCAACTAAAATTCCAAAATAACGACGAGTTAGTGAACCAAAACTCAGCAATCCAATTTGGTAAAATGGTTGGTGCGCAATACATGCTGTACGGCAATCTATCCAGTATTGTGAAAAATGCCGGCAGTGATAAAGACGTGTATTACAAAATGACAATGCGTTTGATGGATCTAAAAACCGGTCTTATCGAATGGGCTGATGAAACTGAAATTCGTAAACAAGAGCAAAAAAGTCTGTTTGGCTTATAAACACTAAATTGAGCTAGCCCCCGATAAGGAGACGAGTGATGGCCAAAATAGCATGGGCAGAAGCATGTCAGCTTGATCCTACTTTATTGTCTTTGACTCGTTTCTTTGATGTGCCGCCAACTTACGCAGAAACGTTAGCCGGCGGACTCACCAACCGCTGTTGGAAAGTGATTGCGCCACACAAAGGCAGTTTTGTGTGGCGTCCTATTACTGAGTTAACCAAAGCCTTCACTATCTCGCGCTTTCAAGAGTACCAAATCCTCAAAGCCATCGAACATGACATGATTGCCCCGAATGCGGCGTACATTAATGATCAAGGTTTGCTGGTGGAATGGGTTGATGGCGAGCTGTTTGATGATGCGGATTTCGATATACAAATTAAGACACTGGTGCGCATTCACTTATTGGACAAAAAGCGCATTCCTGTCGCGCCATTTAATTACACTGCCAGAGTTGATCATTATTGGATGCAGCTCGATGCAAAAATGAAAGATGAGGCGCTGGTCGAGCTCTATCACCAGTGGCGTTCTGCACCTGCACTTGACCCAGTCGAGTTGACCCTGTGTCATTTTGACTTGGGGCCGCATAATTTGATTAAGACACCCCAAGGGCTCAGTGTTATTGATTGGGAGTATGCTGGTATTGCTGACCCAAGATTAGATTTGGCGATGTTATTAACCACCGAGAATCAATTAGAGCCCACTAATGTCGCTCGCTATTGTCAATTGCGCGATATTGATAATATCGATGGCTGGGTTGAAGGGGTGAAACAGTGGTCTATCCGTGTCCACATGATGGCTCTGCTGTGGTATCTCTTAGCATTTCAGCTACGAGGTGACCCTGTGTATGAACAACAAGCTATTCAAATAAAAGAAAATTTATGTAAGTAGGATCACTGTTTCATCATGTAAGTCAGGTAAATTGGCAAAGCGTCAGCTCAAATCTGACTGTCATTTGAACGATAAAGCAGGGAAGTGACATGATTGTATATTTACATGGGTATGATTCTACCAGCCCTGGTAACCACGAAAAAATAATGCAGCTGCAGTTTATTGATGATGATGTGCGGTTTATCAGTTACAGCACTCAGCATCCCAAGCATGATATGCAGCATCTACTCAATGAAGTGCAAAAGGCGATTGAAACCAGTGATGACCCTTCCCCCTTGATCTGTGGGGTCGGACTAGGGGCTTATTGGTCTGAACGAGTAGGGTTTCTCTGTGGGATAAAACAGGCGCTGTTTAACCCTAACCTCCATCCAGAATTGACTATGGGCGGCAAAATAGACCGTCCAGAAGAGTATGAAGATATTGCGACCAAATGTATCGATGGCTTTCGTAATGATAATGCCAGCCGTTGTATGGTTTTCTTATCTCGTACCGATGGCATCCTTGATAGCCGTGAGTCGGCTGCTGAACTTTCACCATACTATTCCATTATGTGGGATGAAAAACAGCCACATAAATTTCCTAAAATCTCCCATCATCTACAATTGTTAAAGGCGTTCAAAACGCTTAGTGATCATTAAGTGTCCTGTTATTAGCGGCGATCATTAATCGCCGCTTTTTTCTAGCGGTTTTACTTAAAAAAACCGACAGAGCCGATGAATTCTTGGTTGCGTGACTAGATTTGCCATATATAATGATTGCCATCAAAAAAAATTGATAGATATCAAAAAAAATTAAGAACGAGTGAAAAACTCGCCTAAACTTTGATGTCAGATAACCTTGTTTCGGCATCTCAGAACTATCGGTTGTTTAGAACTATCGGTTGTTTATGAACCTCATAAGAGTGCGGATATTTACTGCACCTGACAAATTCTTTCTGTTTGGCTTTTGTCGAATAGAAAAACAATTACTAATGTTTATTTTTTGAGGATCTTTGTAAAGTGACACGCATTATTGTTGTAGGCGGAGGCGCGGGCGGCCTTGAGCTGGTAACCAAATTAGGTCGAACCCTTGGCCGAAAAAGACGCGCAAAAATTACTCTGGTTGATCGTAAATCTAGCCATCTTTGGAAACCTTTATTGCACGAAGTAGCAACGGGTTCACTGGATGAAGGTGTTGATGCGTTGAGTTATCGTGCTCATGCTCGCAACCACAGTTTTGATTTTCAACTCGGTAGCTTACAGTCGATCGATCGCGATGCGAAAAAGATCGTTTTGGCTGAACAGCATGATGAAGCTGGCGAGCTGCTGATGCCACAGCGCGAATTGGAATACGATATTCTTGTTCTGGCAATTGGTTCGACTTCCAATGATTTCAATACCGAAGGGGTGCGCGATCACTGTATCTTCCTTGATAGCCCTGAACAAGCGCATCGTTTTCGTACCGAAATGAACAATGAGTTCCTCAAGCTACATGCCAACCAAGGTCACGGTACTGTCGACATTGCTATCGTCGGTGGCGGTGCTACTGGTGTAGAGCTTTCTGCTGAATTGCACAATGCCGTTGCAGAATTGCGTAACTATGGCTTTGGTGACTTAGACTCGAGCAAACTGAACGTGAACTTAGTTGAAGCGGGTGAACGTATTCTTCCAGCGCTTCCTCCACGTATTTCCGCAGCAGCTCATCAAGAGTTAACAAAGTTGGGCGTTAATGTGCGTACCGCGACTATGGTAACGAAAGCTGAGGCGGATGGTCTAACGACTAAAGACGGTGAGAAGATTCACGCGAAAATCATGGTATGGGCTGCGGGGATTAAAGCCCCAGATTTCATGAAAGATATCGCAGGCTTAGAAACTAACCGTATTAACCAATTGGTAGTGAAAGAGACGTTGCAAACAACTCGCGATGAAGACATTTTCGTGATTGGTGATTTAGCACAGTGTACTCAACCAAATGGTAAGTTTGTGCCACCACGCGCTCAAGCAGCTCACCAGATGTCGAGCTTGGCGTTCAAAAACATCATAGCGAAGCTAAATGGTCGCGAGATGAAACCGTATATCTATAAAGATCACGGTTCACTTGTTTCTCTTAGCCGCTTCTCTACCGTGGGTAGCTTAATGGGTAACCTAACGAAAGGGTCAATGATGGTTGAAGGTCGCATAGCGCGTATGGTGTATATCTCGCTTTACCGCATGCACCAAATGGCGTTGCATGGCATGTTCAAAACAGGCTTGATGATGTTAGTTGGTCGTATTAACCGTGTGTTGCGTCCAAACTTGAAATTACACTAAGTCTATTGATAGTGCATTACCCCTATTTAAAAACCGCCGTTTGGCGGTTTTTTTATGGAATAACTATCTCTACCCAAGTAACCTCAAGATGCGGTTTCAGCGAGAATGTATTCGCTCATAGGCAAGGCACCGATTAGAATACCTAGTTATTCTACTAGAAAAATATACCCTCATATCTCTTTATCTATGTAACCTCAGACGCGGTTATTCGGGAATGATCGAGTATACAGCACCAACTTTGGGCTGATTATTGTGCAAGAAGCGGTGGCGTGCGAGCGTTTCAAATTCGGCCCCGCAAGCGATAGCCAGTTTTTGACTGGGTTTGTTTTCGGGATCACATACAATTTCTAAGCGAGTGAGAGAGAGTTTACTAAAACTGAACTCAATTAGCGCCTCTAAGGCTTCTTTTCCATAGCCCTGATGTTGGAACTCATCGCTTATCCAGTAACCCAAACTTGCCATATTAAAGGTGGGGTAAAACTCATTAATCGCAACCATGCCGATTAACTGATTGGTACGGCGGTGATACACGCCAAATCCATAGGCTTCCGCTTTTACCCAATTTAATCGTGTGGCTAAAATAAAGCGCTCTGCCTGATTATGGGAAAAATCTTTGTGGCACCAGTCGATCCAGTGATGAAGCGATGGGGAAGATTGAATACAGTGCACCAGTTGGTCAGATTCATCTAACACGATCAAGCGCAGTATTAAGCGGGGCGTAACGATGTGAAAATCAGGTGTCATTGCTAATCCTTTGTGCAGAAAAGCAAGTGGCACCGTTTAAGGTGCCACGCATATTATTGTGCAATTTGAGCAGATTCGTCGACACGGCGAACTTGAATGATCATGCCCATCAAAGGATGGTCAAGGTAGTGAGTTTCTCCACTACGCATGCGACGCTTTTGTTCCATGCGATAGCTCTTAAGGAAGGTCTCCACTTCTTGAGTTGGTGACACAGACTCTAGGTGACCTAATTGCACATTGGCATCTTGGTCTTCTGGGCTTACTTCCAACTCCAGTTGTTTATCTTTAAGAACCACATCTCGAGTGCTAGGTTCTTTTAAATCCAAGGTGGTTTCTGCGTAGAGATAATGCTGTACATAAACTTGTAAGGTTCCATCAAGTTCATAAATTGGTGCAGGCATGGTTTGTTCTACGACACCTTCAACCGGAATTGCTGGCTCATCTTGCGGCTGACGAGCGCTACCATCGGGATTAAATGAATCTGCGTAATTTTTGCCAGCTTGAATATGGAAAATTGGAGCCTTAGATTTTCCTTCATCCCCTTGACGCCAAGCCGTATGCAACAGCACTTCAAAGCCTGCGTGGTCTTTCAATATCTGCTCTTGTGCATTCAATTGGTAATCACTAACCGGTAATAAGGTTGCACCTTTCTTTTCGAGATAAGCGTTATCAGCAAAAGTGCCTGTGTTATCAACATTGATAGCAGGCAGACTATTTGGCCATGATTCGCTGACTTTTTCTGCGTCTACGGCACGTTTAAAAATAATCACCTCGATGTCAAATTGCCGCTGTGCCAAGCTAGGCATTGCCACCAAAAGAAGAAGTAAAGGGATCAGTTTTTTCATTATGACTCCGTCATGTTTGCCAAAGGCTATTAGTATGACTGCAACAGAGGTTGCTCAAAAAAACAGCATTAGGCTGCTGGCAGAAGATTCTGCTCAAATTCGTTTAGCATGTTTGCGACAAAACTCATTCTTTCGCGCCTATCCACTAATGGCAAGGTGAATTTGAATTTAGTTGGGCCGTCCATCGCAAATTGCTTTGGTTGTGCTTGCAGTAGTTTAACCAAAAACATTGGGTTAATGTCAGCATTTGGATAGAACTCGATGTAGCCACCTTTGTCATGAGCTTCAATTTTGCGAACTTTGAGTTGGCCCGCATCGAGCTTCAACTGAGCAATCGCTAATAGATGCTGTGCGGCATCGGGCAGCTTACCGAAGCGGTCAATTAATTCCACTTTTAGCTCTGCTAATTCATCGGCACTGCTCACACTCGCTATCTGTTTGTACATGGATAGGCGTGTATTTACATCTGGAATATACTCCTCAGGCAGCAGTGCGGGAACACGCATTTCCACTTCCGTTTGTTCGCGAAGTAATTCATCCAGCGTTGGCTCCTTACCCGATTTCAGTGCTTCAACCGCTTGGTCAAGCATTTCCATATAGAGCGTAAATCCAACCGATTGGATTTGCCCACTTTGCTCTTCTCCAAGCAGTTCACCTGCGCCGCGAATCTCAAGGTCGTGCGTGGCGAGAGTAAAGCCAGCGCCTAAGTCTTCAAGGGACGCGATGGCTTCAAGACGCTTCACTGCGTCCTTGGTAATCGCTTTTGGCGGTGGCGTTAGCAAATAAGCATAGGCTTGGTGGTGTGAACGACCCACACGACCACGTAACTGATGCAACTGAGCCAGCCCTAGACTATCTGCACGATTAATAATAATCGTATTGGCAGTGGGTACATCGATACCTGTCTCAATGATGGTGGTACACACCAGCAAGTTATAACGCTGGTGATAGAAATCATTCATGATCTTTTCTAGTTCGCGTTCACGCATTTGACCATGGGCAACAGTAATACGGGCTTCAGGAACCAGTTTCTCCAAATCAGCAGCAACTTTGTCTATGGTTTCTACTTGGTTATGTAAGAAATAGATTTGGCCACCACGCGCAACTTCGCGCAAGATCGCTTCACGGACCACGGCGTCTTCGCTCTGACGAACAAAGGTTTTTACGGCTCGGCGTCGAGCCGGTGGTGTCGCAATGATCGATAAGTCACGCATACCACTCATTGCCATGTTAAGCGTACGTGGAATTGGCGTCGCGGTTAAGGTGAGAATGTCTACGTCTGCACGCATCGCTTTCACTTTCTCTTTCTGGCGTACGCCAAAGCGGTGTTCTTCATCGACGATCAATAAGCCCAAATCGGCAAACTTAATCTCACTTGAAAGCAATTTGTGTGTACCGACCACGATATCAACTTTGCCTTCGGCAACGTCTTGGAGAATCTGCTTCTGTTCTTTTGCTGATTTGAAGCGTGACAGCACTTCCACCCGGATAGGTAAGTTGGCAAAACGGTCACGGAAGTTCTCAAAATGTTGTTGAGCTAGCAGGGTAGTAGGTACCAATACCGCGACTTGTTTACTGTTATCTGTCGCAACAAAGGCTGCTCGCATAGCAACTTCGGTTTTACCAAAGCCCACATCACCACAGACTAGGCGATCCATGGCTTTGGCTTGGCACATATCCGACAGCACGGCGTTGATTGCCATGGCTTGATCATCAGTCTCTTCGAATGGGAAACTGCTTTTAAAGGTCGCGTATTGTTCGCGGTCAAGGTGGAATTTATAACCCGGTTTGAGTTCGCGTTTGGCGTATACATCCAATAGTTCTGCCGCCACATCACGTACTTTTTCAGCGGCTTTACGCCGAGCTTTTACCCATGCTTCACCACCCAGCTTATGCAGTGGGGCACTCTCTTCTGCGCCACCGGAATAGCGGCTGATGAGGTTGAGTGACGCAACAGGAACATAGAGTTTCGCTTCGTTTTGGTACTCTAACGTCACATATTCGGTGGTAATGCCACCCGCCTCGAGTGTTTGCAGGCCTAAGTAGCGCCCGATGCCATGATCGATATGGACCACGGGTTGCCCCGGTTTTAACTCGGCAAGGTTACGAATAACCGCATCGCTATTGGTGGTGACTTTACGGTCCTTTTTGCGCCGTTGTAGAACACGATCACCAAGGAGATCGCTTTCGCAAATCAAAGCGACTTGGTTGTCACCATAGATAAAACCATGTTCTGCTGAGCCAATGACCAGTGTGCATTTGCTTTTGCTGTTAAGTGCTTCTTGGAAATTGGCTTCGGTTTTTGGTCGTAACTTGAGTGGTTGCAGCAGTTCAAGTAGTGCTTCACGACGCCCTTGTGATTCAACCGAAAACAGTATTTTGCCAGCAAATTGTTCGGTGAATTGACGCAGTGCTGCCAATGGTTCTTTTTGTTGATGTTTGACTGCTAGCTCTGGTAGCGCGTTAATTGGCATGTTAACGCGCCCAGCTCTCTCTGCGACTGGCTCTCGCTCTAGCTGAATAACGGGAACCGTTTTAAATAAGCCAAACAGCTCATCTTTTTTGAGCCACAGCTCTTCTGGTGGAAGCAGTGGTCGTAGCGGATCAATTTTACGTTGATCATAACGATAAGCTGTGTCGCTCAGAAATTGATCGATGGCCGGTTCTAGGTTACCCACGGCGATGATTTGGCTGCCTTCAGGGAGATAGTCAAATAAGGTTTCAGTATGATCAAAAAAGAGTGGTTGCCAATATTCAATACCGGCAGGCCAAGTGCCTTTGGTCACTTGCATGTAGACTGATTCTGGCTCGCGGCGGGCTTCAAAACGCTGGCGCCAACGGCTGCGAAACTCTTCTATTGCTGTTTCTGCTGTAGGAAATTCGTGAGCAGGCAACAAGCATACATTGTCGATTTCATCGATAGAACGTTGATTTTCCGGATCAAAGGTGCGGATGGTATCAATTTCATCATCGAAAAAATCAAAACGGTAGGGTACTTGGCTGCCCATTGGGAATAGGTCCAAAATCGAACCACGACTGGCGTATTCACCGGGGCTAAATACTTGATCAACATGTCGATAGCCCGAATGTTCGAGCTGAAGGCGCAGTTTTTCGAGAGAAAAACGGTCGCCACGTTTAACCATTAGGGTGTGTTGCAACAAAAAGGAGCGTGGCGATTGGCGCTGCAGTAAAGTGCTGACTGGGACGATCGTAATGCCTTTACCTAGGTTAGGCAGTTGATAAAGACGTGCGATACGCTCAGAGATAATCTCTTGGTGAGGCGAAAAATGATCGTATGGCAAGGTTTCCCAATCAGGGAACATGGCAATGTCACCTTGAATAAACTGCTCGGTTTCATTGAGTAAACGCAGCGCCGTTTGTGGATCTGGAACGGCTAAAATAGTGTGGCTGTTATGCTGGTTAGCCAGTTCTGCAATGGCGAGCGCTAAACTCGCGCCGGGCAAATTGCCATTAAATTTTTTATCTCCAGCTTTGGTTGCGTTTGCTAGAGGGAGTAGTGTTTGTGTTGTCATTGGTAAGGCTTATTATTTTTCTCGATCTAGTGAACGTTGGCGTAACAGTTTTTGCTGTTGATAAAGTGCGGCTTTGATTAACAGATCTTGGTCAACATCGCGCAGTAAATCGTATTTTACCGTAATGATGTGCTGGGTGTCTTTCACTTCACATGCTGCCACATTGCCGTAACAGTAAATTGCGGCTGAAGGGTGTTCTAAAAAGAGCTTTGCGCGCACTTTGGTACCGACCGCTAATGCAGTCGTTGTTGGATAGGTAAACTGACTGGCACCAAATGAAAGGCTTTTATAACGATGTTCTTTGCTGTCCTCTTGGGAAAGCATGAACGTAAGTAATAAATTCAATTTCGCATTCTGTGTATCCAGCAACTGACATACATGCCGAAAATCGTTGCTCTTGATATCTGATTTGGCTTGTTCAGTAAGGCTATCTAGCTGACTAAACTCGCTAGCGACGATGAACGGCGTTGGGATTTCACGAACGAAATCATCAGTGGAAGGCAGAACAAAACTGGCCTCTAGGGGTTCCACATTGATTGTGAGTGCGTGATGCACCGAAAAAAACTCTTGGTCAGTCATATTCTCATTCCTTGTTACGCTTGAGATGATTATCGTCATACTGGTGCAGTAATCAAGGTGTCTTAGTGTTATCTCAGTGAAATAGCCAACAATAAACGTGAGATGAACCGATTCTTACACAGTTTTAGCAAAGAAAAACTACAACCTTCTGCCGATTCCCGCTACAGTAGCGCCATTCTAGTTGTTTGGTTTGTATTATGTTTCACCCGATTTCAACCTTTATTGGTTTACGCTATCTGCGTGGTCGCTCAGGTGATAGGTTTAGTCGATTTGTTTCGTACATGTCCACAGCGGGTATTACCATTGGTGTGATGGCATTAGTGACGGTATTATCCGTGATGAACGGTTTCGAAGGCGAATTGAAAGACCGCATTTTGGGCGTGTTACCACAAGCAGTTATTAGCCAAGACCATGATCAGACGCGTGCGAGCGCGACGCCTCCTTCATTCATATCAAAGCTTTCCACAGCTCGGGCGCCTGAACCCATAATCCGTAGTGAAGCTGTTATCCAAAGTTCAAGTGAACTCACTGCTGGGTTATTGATTGGCATTCAGCCACAAGATAACGATCCGATTGAGCAATATCTCTTGGGCGGTAAAGTTTCTTATTTGCAGCCAAACAGCTATCGAGTATTTATAGGACAAATGTTGGCGCGAGAGCTCAATGTTACTGTAGGTGATAAAGTTCGTTTAATGGTCACAAGTGCGAGTCAGTACACGCCATTTGGTCGCATTCCTAGTCAGCGTAACTTTCTGGTCGCGGGAATTTTCAATACGGGATCTGATGTCGATGGACAGTTAATTATTTCTCATATTGCTGATGCTGGTCGGCTATTGCATTACAGTCAAGACACCATTTCCGGCTGGCGTTTGTTCTTTAATGATCCGTTTGTTGTTGGCGAAATGTCACGTAAGTCGTTGCCAGACGGTTGGCATTGGAGTGACTGGCGCGACCAACGGGGCGAACTCTTCCAAGCCGTTGGCATGGAAAAGAACATGATGGGCTTAATGCTCGGACTCATCGTTGGTGTTGCTGCGTTTAATATTATTTCTGCTCTTATTATGGTGGTTATGGAAAAACAAGCAGAAGTGGCGATTTTGAAAACTCAGGGCATGACCAATCGTCAAGTGCTGGCCATATTTATGGTACAAGGGGCGAGCAGTGGCGTGATTGGCGCGTTGGTAGGCGGTTTACTCGGTGTGGCAGTCGCTGATAATCTCAATACCTTACTTAGTGCGTTAGGCGTGGCATTTTTTGCGTTAGGTAGCACACTTCCTGTTGTTATTGACCCATTACAAATCACGGTCGTGATTTTGCTGGCTATTGCTTTAAGTCTTTTAGCCACTATTTTCCCTGCTTATCGAGCATCATCTGTGAAACCCGCTGAGGCGTTACGTTATGAATAATTTGTTGTCTTGTCAGAATGTATGCAAAACCTATCAAGAAGGCGAGTTCTCCACTCAAGTGCTTAAAGGTGTGAGCTTTGCGCTCAAACCGGGTGAATTGGTTTCAATTGTTGGTTCTTCTGGCTCTGGTAAAAGCACCCTGTTACATGTTTTAGGTGCTTTGGACGATGCAAGTGAAGGGCAGGTTGAGTTTCTTGGTCATGATATGGCGCGTTTGAGCTCAAATCGACAGGCGAAGGTTCGCAATACCCATCTCGGCTTTGTTTATCAGTTTCATCATTTGTTGGCCGACTTTACCGCGTTAGAGAATGTCGCCATGCCGCTTTTGATTGGTGGTAAGAAGGTGGCAGAAGCTAAGCAAGCAGCAAAAGAGTTGCTTGAGCGTGTTGGTCTTGGACATCGTATGCAGCATCGTCCTGCCGAACTTTCCGGTGGTGAACGTCAACGTGTTGCCATCGCACGCGCCCTCGTGAATAAGCCTGATCTTGTGTTAGCTGATGAGCCAACAGGTAATCTTGACCATCAAACCGCACTGTCGATTTACGATTTGATGCGTCAGCTTAATCAAGAGTCCGGCACCGCATTTTTGGTCGTTACTCATGATAGTGAGTTAGCGGGTAAAATGGATCGTCGTATGTTCATGCAAGATGGTTTGTTGCTTGAAAATAAGGAGGCTTAAGTGTTAGGCGGTCTCTCTCTTTTTATTGGTGGTCGTTTTAGCCGAGCCAAGCAGCGTAACAAAATGGTCTCTTTTATTTCGCTTTCGTCCACGATTGGCATTGCTGTTGGTGTTGCAGTGATCATCATTGGTTTATCTGCGATGAACGGTTTTGAGCGTGAATTGAAAAACCGAGTATTGTCAGTCATTCCTCATGGTGAATTTGAAGGGGTGCGAGCACCAATTCAAGACTGGCCTTTGATGGTGAAACAAGCACAGAGCGATCCGAGTGTGATCGCCGCGGCACCTTATGTTCGGTTTACGGCATTAGCAGAGCGAGGCAAGCAGCTTAAAGCGCTTGAGGTTCGTGGCGTTGATCCGAAGCAAGAAGACAAGGTGTCTGATCTTTCTCGTTTTATTAGCGCCGATGTTTGGCAAAATTTTCAACCTAATCAACAGCAGATAATTATTGGTAAAGGGGTGGCGGACAAGCTGAATGTCAAAGTGGGAAATTACATCACCTTGATGATTCCGCAAGTGAATAAAGCCAATAAGGTTGAGGCACCTAAACGAGTTAGGGTAAAAGTCGTTGGTTTACTCACGCTGAATGGACAGATTGACCACAATATTGCGTTGTTACCTATCTCAGATGCGCAGCAGTACACCGACCTTGGTGACAAGGTAACAGGGGTTTCTATTAAGGTTGATGATGTGTTCATGGCGACGGATGTCGTGCGTCGAGTTGGTAAACAGCTCAACGAAATTGTTTACTTGCGCAGTTGGAAGCAGAAGTTTGGCTATTTGTACCGTGACATTGAAATGGTGCGGACCATCATGTATCTGGTCATGGTGCTTGTGATTGGTGTTGCGAGTTTTAATATCGTTTCAACGTTAATGATGGCGGTAAAAGACCGCGCAGCAGAAATCGCTATTTTGCGCACCATGGGGGCTACTGATGGATTAGTGAAGCGGATATTTGTTTGGCAAGGCGTGTTTTCCGGTGTGCTAGGTAGTATTGTCGGTAGCGTCCTTGGCGTGGTATTAGCGATGAATCTCACTCAAATAGTCAAACTAATTGAAGGGATAATTGGCCATCATTTCTTATCCGGTGATATCTATTTTGTCGATTTTCTGCCGTCTCAAGTGGCATTGGCGGATGTGGTATTAGTCTCAGGTACCGCGATTATATTGAGTCTAGTCGCGACTTGGTATCCGGCGAAAAGAGCCAGTAGGCTTAACCCGGCGATCGTTCTTAGTGGTAAATAGAAAAACATCAAAAAGTTAGAATCGATGAAATAAAAAAGGACCGTGAGGTCCTTTTTTATTTTTCATTGTGATAACCAGCGGTTACTCGGTGCGTTTGCATTTTTTTCAAACTAAATCGCTGGTTCACTCGCACCCTACTGGATTGCCTATCGCTCTACGCCGCAAAACTTATAAGCTGCTCAAGCAGATTTGGGGAATGGCGTTGAGATTGCCGCTCAATTCTTACCGAATTTATGGCGACGCTTTTGCCAACTACGCACGACTGAGTAGCGCCATAGACCCATGATGCCAAAGTAGCCCAGAATGGATGCGATGACAGCACTGATGCCACAACCCACTAATAGAGGTAAACAAATCGTATTGAGTTGTTCACGTAGAAACTGCCACGTTAACTCAAAGTGGAAGTTTTGCGGCGGCATTTGCATTACCCAAGCCCCCAGTTTGTAACAGAAATAGAAAATCACAGGCATGGTGACTGGGTTGGTAATCCATACCAATGCAATTGAGAGTGGTAGGTTTACCCCAAACAGCACGGCCAGACCGGCAGCCATGATCATTTGGCTTGGAAGTGGAACAAACGCCATAAATAGACCAACAGCAAATGCCCCGGCTGCGGAGCGTCGATTTAGACACCACAAATTGGGGTTGTATAGCACGTTGCCAAAAATTTTAAGTGCCTTCTGACGTTTAATTAAGTCGTGGTTAGGCATAAACCGCTTAATGAACTTTCTTGGCATAAGGGATCATGACTCGCTTATATAATTATTGGATATTGATTTCGTTCTCGCTCACCATACTCTCTTCAGTCGTTTGGCCTGCAATGCCATCGTGGCAATTGGGCATATTACTGTGCACCTGTTGCATCGTTCTTAGACACTTAAGATGGGGCGCTGGTATTGGGTTTGCTGTGGTGTTGATACTAACACACAGCCAAATATTGAGCGTACAAAAACAAATGATTTTTAAATTTGGGGCGAATATTACCATAACCGCAAAAGTTGACAGCTTTTTTAAAGCAAACCAGAGCGGATATTCGGGGACGGTTAAAATTATTCAAATTAATAATCGGCCTTTGTCATGGTTTCAGCAGCCCCGAGTTTACCTGCGGGCGCCTATTGAACTGAGAAATGGTCAAGTTGCTCGCTTTAAAGTCGCGATTAAGCCTATTTACGGCGTATTAAACGAAGTGGGTTATGATTTTGAAAAACAAGTCATAAGTCAGAGAATAGTCGCTCGTGCGAGTGTTTTGCCAAAATCCTCCTTTGTGGTTAGCTCTTATACGGGAATAAAGGACAAATTATACCGCCATCTTACTCTACTAAGCGCAGATAGTCCGATACAGGGCTTAGTCTTTGCTCTTGTGTTTGGAGACCGTAGCAAAATCAGTGCAGAGCAGTGGCAGCAGTTACGCGATAGCGGTTTGGCTCATTTGGTGGCTATTTCAGGTTTGCATATTGGTATCGCATTTGGTGTCGGCTTTTTTATTGGCAACTTGGTGGGGCGTGGTCATCGATGGCTACTCTGGTCTCCTTGGTTAATGGGCTTTGGGGTAGCTTGGAGTTACGCGTGGCTCGCGGGGTTCACGCTTCCAACCCAAAGAGCGCTCATGATGTGTGCTATACAGGTTATCTTGCTGCTTGCTCAGGTTAAGGTGTCGAGTGTTTGGCGCATTATCGTTACCTTGTCCGGCGTTTTGTTGCTGGACCCTTTTGCCAGTTATTCGAGTAGTTTTTGGTTATCGTTTCTTGCTGTGGTGATGGTGATTGTCTTTGCTCATTCGGTCATGAATATTCGCCATGCTTGGCAAAAGGCGCTGCTGATTCAACTTGGAATGAGCATTGGAATGCTGCCTGTGACCGGTTGGTTTTTCTCTGGTATCAGTGTCGGTTCCTTCTTGTTTAACTTGTTTTTTATCCCTTGGTTTAGCTTTCTATTGGTGCCGCTGGTATTTCTTTTACTCATGACGCTATTGCTTACGAGTGGCTTTAGCGGTTGGTTATGGCAAGCCATTGTGTTGGGATTTACGCCACTGCAATGGGCGTTACCTTTGGCAAAAGGAGGATGGTTACCCTTAAGTCAAACTCTCATCGGCATCATGATGGTTATTGTTGGATTATGGTTGATTCGACATGTCGTTCGTCGTTCTATGCTTGGTTTATTGCTTTTGCTTTGGTTACTGCACGAGGCATTTGCTAAGCCAGAGGAAGGGTGGAGTATTCATGTGTTAGATGTAGGGCATGGGTTAGCGATATTGATTGAACAGCAGGGGCGTGTTGTGATTTACGATACTGGCAGTTCTTGGACCCATGGTAGTTATGCGCAAAGCTTGATTTTACCTATGTTAGCGAGGAGAGGGTGGCAGTTAGACGGCGTAATCCTGAGCCATACTGATAACGACCATAGTGGAGGAAGACAGTGGCTTGAAGAGTCTGCGCCTAATGCATGGCTGCGCGCTAGCCAACGTTTAACTGGGTATCAACCTTGTGTTGCGGGCAGTCATTGGTGGTGGAAGGCGTTACGCTTTGATGTGCTTTGGCCCCCGGCAATGGTTTCTCGCGCCAGTAATCAGCATTCATGTGTTGTCATGGTTAGTGATCTTATTGGGCATCGAATGCTATTAACGGGGGATATAGATGCTGTTGGCGAGTGGTTACTTTCTCGCGGGCGTGACGATTTACATGCTGATGTGATGTTAGTCCCTCATCATGGCAGTCGTACATCATCGACTCGTCATTTTGTTGAAAAGGTGCATCCTAATTGGGCGATTGCATCGGTAGAAAAAGGTGGGCAATGGCGTCTGCCGTCAAAAAATATCGTAAATTTGTATCGTTCTTTAGATTCTGTTTGGCTAGATACGGCTGACTCAGGTCAAATAACTGTTAATTTTCAGACAAGTAAGATAACAATTACAACGAAACGCTCAGATGCTAACCAGCCATGGTATAGGCAGATGCTGCGTAACGGGGTAGAATGACTCCAATTTTTTAATCAGTGATGGATATCCATGTCGATCGATACAGATGAAACCACCTGGCAGACGTTTAAACGCCTGTGGACCTACATTCGCAACTATAAAGCAGGCCTCGTTGTTGCTTGTATTGCTTTAGTTCTTAACGCGGCATCTGATACCTACATGATGTCACTACTAAAACCGTTGCTTGATGAAGGTTTTACTTCTACCGATTCTAACTTTTTGCGTACTTTGCCTTTGATTGTTATCGGAGTCATGTTTCTCCGTGGTACCAGTAGTTTTGTGTCGGCTTATTGTTTGAGCTGGGTTTCCGGTAATGTCGTAATGTCGATGCGCCGCGCTATATTCGGCCAGTTTATGCACATGCCTGTGAGCTTTTTTGATAAAGAATCGACCGGTAGTTTGCTATCGCGTATTACGTACGACTCAGAGCAGGTAGCCGATGCGACCAGTAAAGCATTGGTGAGCATTGTTCGAGAAGGGGCTAGCATTATCGGCTTGTTAACGCTGATGTTCTGGAGTAGCTGGCAGTTATCTCTTGTGTTAATTGTCATTGCGCCAATCGTTGCTATTGCGATTCGCGTGGTTTCGAAGCGTTTTCGTAAGATCTCGAAAAATATGCAAACCGCGATGGGCCATGTGGCAGAATCGGCGGAACAGATGCTGAAAGGTCACAAGGTCGTTTTGAGTTACGGTGGTCAGGCGATTGAACAAGACCGTTTTGATAAAGTCAGCAACCGAATGCGACAGCAGTCAATGAAGTTGGTATCAGCACAAGCGATTGCTAACCCATTGATCCAATTTATTGCATCGTTTGCTGTGGTAGCGGTACTTTATTTAGCAAGCGTTGATGAGATTCGTCAAAGTTTGACTCCAGGTACTTTTACCGTCGTCTTTACTTCCATGTTCTCAATGATGCGTCCTTTGAAGTCACTAACGAATGTAACGTCTCAATTCCAAAAAGGGATGGCTGCAAGCCAAACGTTATTCGGTCTGATGGATCTGGAACGTGAGAAAGACCAAGGTAAATTTGAGTCAGATAAAGTTTCTGGTGATGTAGCGGTGAAAGAGGTTACCTTTACTTACCAAGGTAAAGAGAAGCCAGCGTTACGTAATGTGAGTTTTAATTTGCCAGCCGGGAAAACCGTTGCTTTGGTAGGGCGTTCTGGTTCGGGTAAATCGACCATTGCCAACTTGTTCACCCGTTTTTACGATGTAGACTCAGGTTCAATTACCCTTGATGAACACGACGTGCGAGATTATAAATTGGCGAACTTACGTTGCCATTTTGGTCTTGTTTCACAAAACGTTCACCTCTTTAATGACTCTATCGCAAATAACATCGCGTACGCGGCTGAAGGTGAGTACACCCGTGAACAAATTGAGCATGCTGCTGAGTTAGCCCATGCCATGGAATTCATTAATAACATGCCTCAAGGTCTTGATACGGTTATTGGTGAAAATGGTACGAGTCTATCGGGCGGACAACGCCAGCGTATCGCCATTGCTCGAGCGCTGCTTCGTGATTCGCCAGTGTTGATTCTTGATGAAGCAACGTCTGCTTTGGATACGGAATCAGAACGTGCGATTCAAGCTGCATTAGAAGAGCTACAAAAGAATAAAACGGTATTAGTGATTGCGCACCGTTTATCGACTATTGAGAATGCAGATCAAATCTTAGTGGTTGAAGATGGTGAAATCATTGAACGAGGCAGTCACTCTGAACTGCTGAGTTTAAATGGGGCATACGCCCAGCTACACAGCATTCAGTTTGGTGAAAAAGCGTGATAGAAAAAATCTGGTTTCAACGCTCGGTTCTTTTCTATCTTCTATGGCCACTATTGTGGCCATTGAGCTGCCTATTTTCAAAGGTCAGTCGCTCTCGTCGTCAGGCCTATGCCGATGGGGAAAAAGCACGTTATCGTGCACCTGTACCTGTCGTGGTGGTGGGGAATATCACTGCTGGTGGAAATGGTAAAACCCCTGTTGTTATTTGGCTTGTTGAAACTCTGCTTGCTCTTGGCTACAAACCCGGTGTTGTTTCCCGTGGTTATGGCGCAAAAGCCCTACAATACCCATTGGTGCTTAATGCAACCACTCCTACATCCCATTGCGGAGATGAACCTAAATTAATTCATCAGCGCACTGGCGTACCGGTAGCGGTAGATCCTAACCGTTCTGAAGCGGTAAAATCTTTGCTAAACCAAGGTATTAACATCATTATTACCGATGATGGGTTACAACATTATGCCTTAGAGAGGGATATTGAACTGGTGGTGATTGATGGCGTTCGTCGCTTTGGTAATCAACACTTGATTCCTCTTGGCCCGTTAAGAGAGCCGATGTCTCGCTTAGGACAAGTGGATTTCAAAATCACGAATGGTGGACAGGCTCAGGACTCTGAAATTGCCATGTCGTTACGTCCTGATGATGCTGTCAATCTTGTGACAGGTGAGCGATGCAGTGCAGCATCGTTAACTCGCTTAGTTGCTTTTGCAGGTATTGGTCATCCACCACGATTTTTTAATACTCTCAAACAGTTGGGAGCTAATCCTTTGGTTACAAAGTCGTTCTCTGATCATGAGGACTTTTCGCCAGCCGAGCTAGAAGCGCTCGATCAACGTGGTGACAATCTGATCATGACCGAGAAAGATGCGGTTAAATGCGCGCATATTGCTAAAGAAAATTGGTGGTATTTGCCGGTGACTGCAACTTTAGCAGCGCCAGATGCGGAGCGCATCATTCATAAAATACAAGAGGTAATGGAACACTATGGATCATCGACTACTTGAGATCGTTGCTTGTCCTGTCTGCAAAAGTAGACTGGTTTACGATAAAGAAAAACAAGAGCTTATTTGTAAAGCTGACCGACTTGCTTATCCGATCAAAGATGGTATTCCTGTTTTACTAGAAACGGAAGCTCGCACTATGTCGATGGATGAGGGGCGTTAATATGTCTTTCACCGTGGTGATTCCATCGCGTTATCATTCGTCACGTTTACCTGCGAAACCATTAGCTGACATTTGTGGTAAGCCTATGGTGCAGTGGGTGTATGAACAAGCCAGTTTAGCTGGTGCTGAGCAGGTGATTGTTGCTACTGACGATCAGCGTATTGCTGACGTTGTCACTGGTTTTGGTGGCCAAGTGTGCATGACATCTTCCGATCACCAGTCTGGAACTGAACGTTTAGCGGAAGTCGTTAAACTGATGGGCATTGCAGACGATCAGATTATCGTGAATGTGCAGGGTGATGAACCACTCATACCGCCATCCATTATTGGCCAAGTGGCGGATAATTTGGCTAATAGTGTGGCTCCTATGGCGACATTAGGCATCGAAATTACCGAAGAGTCTGAGGTCTTTAATCCGAATGCGGTTAAAGTGGTCACGGATAAAGATGGGTATGCTCTCTATTTTAGTCGTGCTTCTATCCCTTGGGATCGTAATAATTACGCGGCTGAACCGAAGCAAATTACTCGCCCATTGTTACGCCACATAGGTATTTACGCGTATCGTGCTGGTTTCATTAACACTTACGTGAATTGGCAACCAAGCCAGCTTGAACAGATAGAGAGTTTAGAGCAGCTGCGAGTACTATGGTACGGTGAGAAAATTCATGTTGATGTGGCCAAAGAAGCACCGCCTGCTGGCGTTGATACCCTAGAAGATTTAGAAGCAGTAAGACACATTGTGGCACAGCGTAAAGCTTAATTTGCCGTGACCAACAGGGTAGAGGCATCAACCACAATTGATGAAAAGGCTCCATAATGGAGCCTTTTGATTAGGTGTTAAGTGATTTAATGTTTTGAGCCCCAATCATATGCGAGTGTCGTAATCGTTACGTTTAGGGCAGGTTGAGAGGATTTCCCTTCTTCCAGTGTCTTTTACCTCCTCTAATTTCACTTCAAACCCCCATAGACGATGAAGATGTTTCAATACTTCGTCATAACTAGGGTCTAATGGAATGCGATCATGTGGCACATATTGAAGTGTCAACGAACGATCACCACGGACATCCACATTGTAGATTTGGATGTTGGGCTCGAGATTGCTCAAGTTATATTGAGCCGCGAGCTTTTCACGAATAGCACGGTAGCCCGTGTCATCATGAATCGCACTAACTTCGATAAAGTTCTTTCGGTCATCATCGTCAATTGCAAACAATTTGAAATCGCGAATTATCTTAGGTGATAAATATTGGCTAATGAAACTTTCATCCTTAAAGTTACGCATGGCGAAGTGTACCGCTTCTAACCATGGAGTCCCCGCTAGGTTAGGGAACCATTCATAATCTTCTTGGGTCGGATTTTCACATATACGCTTAATGTCTTGGAACATGGCAAAACCAAGCGCATAAGGGTTTATCCCACTGTAATAAGGACTGTTGTATGGTGGTTGTGCCACTACGCTGGTGTGGCTGTGAAGGAATTCAAGAATGAATTTATCAGACACAAAACCTTCATCGTAAAGGTGATTTAAAATGGTGTAGTGCCAGAACGTTGCCCATCCCTCATTCATGACTTGGGTCTGCTTTTGAGGGTAGAAGTATTGGCTCACTTTACGCACAATACGTACGATCTCACGTTGCCAAGATTCCAACAATGGTGCATGTTTTTCAATAAAATAGAGAATATTTTCCTGAGGTTCACTTGGAAAACGTTTTACACTCGCATCCTCTTTTTCCTTTTTAGGTACCGTACGCCAAAGTTCATTCACTTGCGATTGAAGATACGCCTCACGTTCTTCTTGGCGCGCTTTCTCTTCTGCAATGGAAATTTTTTCTGGGCGTTTGTATCGGTCGACACCATAGTTCATTAGGGCGTGACAAGAGTCGAGCAGTTTTTCAACCTCTTTTTCACCGTACTTTTCTTCACATTTGCGAATGTAGTTTTTCGCAAAAAGTAGGTAATCAATGATGGACGACGCATCAGTCCAAGTTTGAAACAAATAGTTCCCTTTAAAGAAAGAGTTATGACCGTAGCAGGCATGGGCCATCACTAACGCCTGCATTGTGACCGTGTTTTCTTCCATTAAATAGGCGATACAAGGGTCGGAGTTAATTACAATTTCATAAGCTAACCCCATTTGACCATGCTTATAACCCTGTTCCGTTTGAATAAACTTTTTACCAAACGACCAGTGGTTATAATTGATCGGCATCCCGATGCTGGAATACGCATCCATCATCTGTTCAGAGGTGATTACCTCAATTTGATTGGTATACGTGTCCAGTTTATAGTGCTCAGCCACACGACGAATCTCGGTGTGGTACTGCTCTAGCAAATCAAATGTCCAGTCGGGTCCGTCTGGCAGCATACGACTTTTATCGGGAGCGCTAGATTTCGCTGATTTAGTTTTTGTCACCATATATGACCTCCCTATGCTGTCTCTTTATGGAATAGCTCTCTAAAGACGGGGTAGATATCATCTGTACTCCGAATGTTTTTGATAGCAAAGTTTCCAAAAGACTCCTGAAGTTTTTCATACTCGTGCCATAAGGTTTGATGTGAGCGACGAGTAATTTCAATGTAGGAATAGTAGCGGCACAGTGGAAGCAATTTCTCACTGAGCAACTCTTTACAGCGTGGTGAGTCATCAGCCCAGTTATCACCATCTGAGGCTTGCGCTGCATAAATGTTCCATTCACCATTGGGATAACGTTTTTCCACGATCTCCTGCATAAGTTTTAGAGCACTCGACACTATGGTGCCCCCGGTCTCTTGGGAATAGAAGAATTCGTGCTCATCGACTTCTTTCGCCTGAGTGTGGTGACGAATGAAGACGACTTCAACATTTTCATATTTACGGGTTAAAAATAGATACAGCAGCACGTAGAAGCGCTTAGCAATATCTTTGGTTGCCTGGTCCATTGAGCCAGAGACATCCATCAAGCAAAACATGACCGCTTGGCTTGAAGGTATTGGGCGTCGTTCATAGTTTTTGAAGCGTAAGTCGAAAGTGTCAATAAATGGCACACTTTCAATTTTTTTACGTAGCTCTTCAATCTCTTCTTTGATGCGAGTTTCTTCCAACAACTGCGCTGGCTCAGTGTGTTGAATTCTCTCGAGTTCATCTTCTAACTCGTGCAGTAATCGGCGTTTCCCTGCGGTCATTGCTGTACGACGAGCTAATGATTGTTGCAGTGAACGCACTATCGCTATGTTGGTGGGCACCCCTGCGGTGTTGTAACCAGCTCGGTGACTTTTCCACTCAGTAATTTTATTGACTTGGTTTTTTTCAAGATTTGGCAACTCAAGATCTTCAAATAGAAGATCCAAATATTCGTCTTTGGAAATTTGGAAAACAAAATCGTCTTCGCCTTCTCCATCGGCACTGGCATCACCCTCACCAGAACCGCCGCCTCCTTGACCACCTTTGGGACGCTCTATTTTGTCGCCACGAATAAATTGGTCATTACCTGGATGAACACGTTCACGCTCACCCCCTTTTCCTTGATGGAAAGAAGGCTCACTGATGTCACGATTTGGAATGGATACATCTTCACCTGTATCCGTATTGGTAATAGAACGACGATGTACAGCGTCTGCTACCGATTCCTTAATTTGATCTTTATAGCGACGCAAAAAGCGCTGTCTGTTCACTGCGCTTTTATTCTTGCCGTTCAATCTTCTATCGATAAATTGCGCCATGTGTTTCCCCTTTTAACGACAAATGGGTACCTTTAGATTAAGTTTTCCTCATCACGGCGTCCTGCCGTGATGAGGGGCTAAAGGGCCATAGGAGGGTTATGAGGATTTACGAACTCGTAGATACCATTCAGAGAGCAAGCGCACTTGTTTCTCTGTATAACCTTTCTCCATCATACGAGCGACAAAGTCGTCGTGTTTCTTCTGATCTTCTGAAGAGGTTTTCGCATTAAAGGAGATAACTGGCAGCAGCTCTTCGGTATTAGAGAACATTTTCTTCTCAATGACCGTGCGCAGTTTTTCGTAGCTGGTCCAAAGTGGATTGTTGCCATTGTTATTGGCGCGAGCACGCAACACAAAGTTGACGATTTCATTACGGAAATCTTTAGGGTTGCTAATGCCTGCTGTTTTTTCAATTTTTTCCAGCTCGCTGTTTAGCGCTGAACGGTCGAACAATTGTCCGGTTTCTGGGTCACGGTACTCTTGGTCTTGAATCCAGAAGTCAGCATAAGTTACATAACGGTCGAAGATATTTTGACCGTACTCAGAGTAAGACTCTAGATATGCGGTTTGGATTTCTTTACCGATAAAGTCCACGTAACGGGGGACTAAGTAACCTTTAACAAATTCGAGGTAACGTTCAGCAACATCTTGAGGGAATTGCTCTCTTTCGATTTGCTGTTCGATAACATAGAACAAGTGAACCGGGTTAGCCGCGACTTCACCATGGTCGAAGTTAAAGACACGAGACAGAATCTTAAACGCAAAACGAGTGGATAGACCTGCCATGCCTTCATCAATACCGGCATAATCTCGGTACTCTTGATAACTCTTCGCTTTTGGATCGGTGTCTTTTAACGTTTCCCCATCGTATACCCTCATTTTGGAGAAAATAGACGAGTTTTCAGGAGCTTTTAAGCGAGAAAGTACACTAAATTGTGCTAAAAGATCTAAGGTGCTTGGCGCGCATGGAGCATGAGATAGTTCACTGTGATCCAACAGTTTTTGATAAATCTTAACTTCTTCAGAAACACGTAAACAGTAAGGGACTTTGACGATGTAAACACGGTCTAAGAACGCTTCATTGTTTTTGTTGTTTCTAAAGGCTTGCCATTCGGATTCGTTTGAGTGAGCCAAGATCATACCATCAAATGGCAATGCAGATAGCCCTTCTGTACCGTTGTAGTTGCCTTCTTGGGTCGCGGTCAAGAGTGGGTGTAGCACCTTGATAGGCGCCTTAAACATTTCCACGAATTCCATCAAACCTTGGTTAGCTCGACACAATGCACCGGAGTAGCTGTATGCATCAGGATCATCTTGAGAATAGTGTTCTAGTTTGCGGATATCGACCTTACCGACCAATGAAGAAATATCTTGGTTGTTTTCATCCCCAGGTTCGGTTTTGGCGACCGCGATTTGGTCTAAGATAGATGGACGAACTTTTACTACTTTAAACTTAGTGATATCGCCACCAAATTCATGAAGACGCTTAGCTGCCCAAGGGGACATAATTGAACGCAAATAACGTTTATCAATGCCGTACTCTTCTTTTAGAAGTGAGCCGTCTTCATTGACATCGAACAAACAGAAAGGGTGGTCGTTAACTGGGCTACGTTCACCATCTGCTGACAAAATATAGATTGGACATTGTTGCATCAAGGCTTTTAATTTTTCAGCCAAAGATGATTTACCACCACCTACTGGACCTAGCAGATAAAGGATCTGCTTACGTTCTTCTAGGCCTTGAGCTGCGTGTCTTAGGTAAGAAACAATTTGTTCTATGGCTTCCTCCATGCCATAAAACTCTTTAAAAGGTTCGTAACGTGAAACAACTCGGTTTGAAAAAATTCTACTTAGACGAGGGTGCTTAGATGTGTCTACCAGTTCAGGTTCCCCGATAGCTAACAACAAACGCTCTGCGGCGTTAGCATAAGCACTTTTGTCTTCTTTACATAGAGCTAGAAACTCTTGTATTGATAACTCTTCGTCCTTGGCTGCTTCATAGCGCGCCTGAAAGTGGTCAAAAATACTCATAGTGATTCCCCTCTAGAAATGTCTATTGACATACAACCGCTTAAAACACAAATCCCTAACAATCTAAGCCTAGTTCCAAACATACGATTTTGCTTAACAATTATGCATTTATTTCAAAATCGTGATGGTTGTATCGTGTTTACATATTTGCCATTATTAGGTTGGATATGAATCTTACTGATTATATTTTGGGTCTATACGAGAAGCGGTTTACCTTTACAACACGATATCCATAGGTATTACTCGCACAAATATTGTTAAGTAAGTGTGATTTATCTACCAATTTTACTGAACGAGGATTGAAAAAGTGCAAACAAAAATGGCTGGCCGCTTGGCTAAGACCGCGATCATGTTAGCGATCGGTTGTACAAGTTTTGCTCATGCTGCGGGTACGCGGTGGTCTGTTGGTGTTGGTGCGGGTGTCTCTTCGGAGTTGTATAAGGATACTGATTACACTACTGGTTCGACCCTTGTGGGAGGCTATGAAGGCGACTATGTTTATTTTCGTGGTCGTGAATTAGGCTATCGAGTATTACCCCAAGATTCTGCACAAAACTTTTCATTACGCCTGATTTATGATGGCCGTCATTTTGACCCGTCTGATTCAGATGATCGTCAAATGCGAGAACTTGATAAACGCCACGCTACGGGCTTAATTGGTCCAAAATACGAATTACGTTTGCCACTTGGTAAACTTGAGGTTGGCGCTGCAATTGAATTTACCGGTGAGCATGATGGTTATATGGCACATGCTGGATGGAGCTATCCAATCATTGCTGGCCCGTGGGGGGTGATTCCGGGTATTGGTTACGAATACAACTCAAGCAAAATGACGAACTATCTTTACGGTGTTTCTGCCGGTGAAGCGAGTCGTTCTGGGTTGGATCAATATGATGCTGATGGCGCGGGACAGTTTTATATCGGTTTGAATGGTTTTTACCATCTTACTGACAATGTGCGTTTTGACGCAGGGCTGCGTTTAACTTCATACGACAGTGAAATAGAGGATAGCCCTATGGTTTCACATGGCGAGAATGTGGCATTTTTTACAGGGGCTTCTTACCTGTTTTAGTGTTTCCATCTGACAATCATCTGTGCGTAGATAATAAAAAACAGGGAGCGAAACACGCTCCCTGTTTTTAGTTCTGAATTCCGTTAGGGGGACGTTACGTTTAAGCTCCAAAAATTTGATGCAATTCACTAGCGGATAGGTGATATTGACGCGGACATTTTTTCCACACGGTTAGCATGCGGTGGTACTTCTCAACCATAGGTATTTGACTATTAAATCCATGCTCGCCTTGATCAAATTGGGTATAGAGACCTTCGCTGGAAACCAAGAAACGGACGTATTGAACAAGCTGGCCTTCGGTTGCCGCGTCAAATCCCAAAAATATTAAGCGGCGTTGGTCGACATCGGATTGAGCGGATTCAGGAAGCATATTGTATGATTCCTGCATAGCGTGGTACATCTCCATGATATCAATAACTTCACGGCAAGTTTGTTCAGATAAGCAACCAAATTCTTTGTTTAACTCTTTCATCTGTAGGTCATACCCACGTTCAACAATGGTTTTTAAACGTTGATATTTGGCGCTATTAGCTGGATCCAGCTGACTCATTAGAGTGTATTGGTTCGACAAGATTAGACGTTGAGCGTTAGTCATTTCCATGGTGGCCTCACTAAATGAAAAGGTTTAAATTTTGTGTTTATGGGATCAGATTACCGTGATAGCCGCTCGATAAATATGATCTAAACACATATTTAGTGAACAAATATTTGAAAATGGCTAAAAAATCGTGCTACTGAATTGCGAGTGCAATTGTGAGGGACTTTGGCTGCTAACTAGAGCAAAAATGACCTCCCAAGAGGTCACCTAAAATAGCAAAGGTCAGCACAGTGCTGACCTTTGGGGAATATTGTTAAGACGGCTAATTAGCCGAGTACTCAACCTGTTAGTACTAAACTCTTAGTACTTAAACGCTTAGTACTTAACGACAGGATGGTACTCTAACAGGATGTTTTTGATGCGTTCCATTGTCTCTTTAGGTGGCGGATTAACGCCTTCCAAAGGATAAACTTCACCCATGGCTTCCCATTTATGAGCGCCTAGCTTGTGATATGGCAACATTTCAATTTTTTCAATGTTGCTCATTTCTTTAATGAATTGACCTAGCAAATGGGCTGATTCATCGTCATCGGTGTAGCCAGGGACGACAACATAACGAATCCACGTTTTCTTACCAATCTTGTTAAGGTATCGCGCAAAGTCCAAAACACGTTTATTGGAAACGCCAACCAAATTTTGGTGTACGTCATCTTTGATCTGCTTAATATCCAGCATCACTAGATCCGTGACGTCGAGTACTTCGTCGATAACGGGAGTGTACTTACGTACATACCCGTTGGTGTCCAAACAGGTGTGGATACCCTCAGCATGGGCAGCAGTAAATAGGTCACGAACGAATTCAGGTTGAAGTAACGATTCACCACCGGAACAGGTGATACCACCACCAGACGCTTTCATAAAGTGACGATAGCTTTTCGCTTCTTGGATGATCTCTTCCACAGAAGATTCTTTACCATCATGCACATCCCATGTGTCTCGGTTATGGCAATACTTACAACGGAATAGGCATCCTTGTAGGAAAATAATAAAACGGATTCCTGGACCATCGACAGTACCGCAGGTTTCATAGGAATGTATACGACCAGTAGTAGACATGTGCAGCTCTTCTTCTTGGAGGTTCTTGGGTGTTATTTTATTACAAACCAACAGGATAAAATAGTTTTTCCTTATGATTATTAAGGTCGGAATCCGCCAGCACTAAAATGCCTAGATATTGAGCAAAAATGTGTTATAACAATACCATTCGGCTAGAAAATAATAAGGATATTAGGCTGTCGATTTAAACCTTAACACTCTCAAAGGGATACGTACATGGATGTAATTAAGTTGTCTCAAAAGCAGAAAATAACTGCTTTTATTGTTGTTCTTTGCATCGGATTTGTTGCTCTAGGCACCTATGCAGCGCATAGCCTGAAAGGTATGAGTTCACAGTACCAGCAGAGTAATAACATCACTTCTGGTCTTGTTGGCCTCCATTCAACCCAATCGCAACTCTTAACTCTGGCTGCTGAGCGCGATGATCTCACTTCATCGCAGGTAGATAAGGCATTGCAGGAGTTAGATACCTTAGCCTTAGTCGTGAAGCATGATGTTGAGTTTCTACAAGGTATTGGCCTGGTTGGTGACGCTGATAAGCTCGCGTCAGCGGTAGAATCGTTTGATTTGGCATTTCGCCCGTGGTTAAACACCAAAGCTGAACTAGGTTTTAGCGTCGATGAAGGGAAATTGGGGCAATTGAAATCGCTCGAAAATCAAATTGAAAAAAAGATAGATGAGACCGGCATGGTGACAGTTATGTCTGATTTTCAAGCGATGATCAAAATGCAGCAAAATTACCTGCTAAAGCAGAGTGAGCAAAATCTCAAGTTGTTCAATCGAGCTATGTTTGGCTTTATCAATACGTCGAACAGCTATGCGATGCTCAATTTATACAAAACAGAAATAGAGCAATACAAAGCTGTTTTTAAAAGAGTGGCCGAACTCAATGAGTTGGTAAAACAACACGCCCAGAAGCTAATTGAGGGCGAAGTTGAAGCGCGGAATGTGATTGCCAGTATCTCTCAGAATATTGAAAATCTCAGTACTCAACATCAAGAACAAGCAGCTCACACTGGTACAACTACGTTATGGTCAGTATTGATTGCTTGTGCGGTGCTTGCTTTAGTCACCATCTCCATCTTTATGATGTTAAGCATGTCATTGACTCGTTCTTTGGCGCAAACCAAACGCGTTTTAGAACAGCTCTCTGAGGGAGATTTATCTCAACGCATGAGTTTGACCAATAACCCTAATGATGAATTCAATCAGTTAGCAATTGCAATCAACGACAGTTGTGAGCATTTGGGCAGCTTAGTTCGTAAAGTGCAGGAAAATAGCCGCGCATTATCTGGTGATGCTGCGGTATTAAATCGCGGTATAGATAAGCAAGTGCTTAGCCAAAGTGATGTGATTGGTCAGACCCAATTGCTTGCTTCTGCAACGGAAGAGGTGAGTGTTACCACACAAGAAGTGTCGAATTCTCTTGAGTTTGTGGCACAGATGAGCAAGTCATCGAATGAGGCGGCCGAAGAGGGGGCTAAAGTCATCTCTGCTGCAATTGGTTCCCTTGAAGACATTGGCAAAATACTCGATTCTGCTGCCGGGCATATTCAACAACTTGAGCAGGCGTCGACCAAAGTCGATTCGGTGATGGAGATCATCAATGGCATTGCCGAACAAACCAACTTACTTGCGTTAAACGCTGCTATTGAGGCGGCTCGCGCTGGCGAACAGGGGCGAGGGTTTGCTGTGGTAGCTGATGAAGTGCGCAGCTTGGCGGTGCGAACTGTTGATGCGGTATCGGACATTACTCTCACCATCAAAACGATGAAAGATGAAAGCTCGGAAGTTATCCAGTATATCTCGCAATCACAAGATTCGATGTCGGTCGGTCAGCAACGTGGGTTGGAAGCAATTGAAGCGATGCGTCTGATTACCGAAAAGGCTGATGAAGCGGCAAGCCAGACAGAAGTTATTTTTGCTTCAATGAAAGAGTTGGCAACCACCAGTCAGTCAATGGCGAACAATATGGTGCAAATATCTTCGTCAATGAAGTCTCTTGAGCAAGGTAACGATCAGATTCGTCAGACTAGTCAAGAAGTAGATAAGCGTTCAACTCGATTAAATGAGGATTGTCAGCGCTTTGCTATTTAATCTATCAATCGGATTCGGCTCGGTTTTGTTAACTACCGATTGAGTCCTGTTCTTCTCATACTAACATCGGTCTCAATCTATTTTGAGGCCGATTTTTATTTCACTGGTTTGTCTTCGAAACGGAAAAGCGAATGCTTGGCAAGCTTCCAATCCTATCTGACCATTCTGGTTGGCTGAAAGCGGGGGAATTGGTTATGGATTCTGTCATGAGATTTGCCACCCCTCAAACAAAAGACATAAAAAAAGCCCCGCATTGCGGGGCTTAGAATCATTCATTCAGAAGAGTCAATTACATTGATTCAGTGAATGTACGAGAGATAACGTCTTGTTGTTGTTCAGCAGTTAGAGAGTTGAAACGAACAGCGTAACCTGATACACGGATAGTTAGCTGAGGGTAGTTCTCTGGGTGCTCAACAGCATCTAGAAGAGTGTCACGGTTTAGAACGTTAACGTTTAGGTGTTGACCACCTTCAACGCCAGACTCGTGGTGGAAGTAACCATCCATTAGGCCAGCTAGGTTAGCGCGACGTGAATCGTCTTCTTTACCAAGTGCGTTTGGAACGATAGAGAAGGTGTAAGAGATACCGTCTTTAGCGTGTGCAAATGGCAGTTTACCAACTGAAGTCAATGATGCTACAGCACCTTTTTGGTCACGACCGTGCATTGGGTTTGCACCAGGACCGAATGGAGCGCCTGCGCGACGGCCATCAGGTGTGTTACCAGTTTTCTTACCGTACACAACGTTAGAAGTGATAGTAAGGATTGACTGAGTTGGGATTGCATCGCGGTAAGTTTTCAATGAACGGATTTTGTTCATGAAAGTTTCAACCAATTGACATGCGATGTCATCAACGCGAGCGTCGTTGTTACCAAATTTAGGGTAGTCGCCTTCAATTTTGAAGTCTACCGCTACGCCGTCTTCGTCACGGATTGGAGTTACTTTAGCGTATTTGATTGCAGATAGAGAGTCAGCTGCAACAGATAGACCAGCAATACCACAAGCCATTGTGCGTTTCACGTGTAGGTCGTGTAGAGCCATTAGTGACGCTTCGTAGCTGTATTTGTCGTGCATGAAGTGGATAGCGTTCAATGCTGTAACGTATTGTTTTGCCAACCAATCCATGAAGTGATCCATTTTTTCCCAAAGTTCATCGTAATCAAGAACTTCAGAAGTGATTTTAGGCATCTTAGGACCAACTTGTGCTTTAGATTTTTCATCAACACCGCCGTTGATGGTGTAAAGCATAGTTTTAGCAAGGTTTGCACGAGCACCGAAGAATTGCATTTGTTTACCAACAACCATTGGTGATACACAACATGCGATTGCGTAGTCATCAGACTCAAAGTCTGGACGCATTAGGTCATCGTTTTCGTACTGGATAGATGAAGTATCGATAGATACTTTAGCACAGAATTTTTTGAAGCCTTCAGGTAGTTGCTCAGACCAAAGAACAGTGATGTTTGGCTCTGGAGAAGGACCCATTGTATATAGGCTGTTTAGGAAACGGAAGTTAGTTTTAGAAACTAGAGTACGACCGTCAAGACCCATACCACCTACTGATTCTGTTGCCCAGATTGGGTCGCCAGAGAATAGGTCATCGTATTCTGGAGTACGTAGGAAACGAACCATACGTAGTTTCATCACGAAGTGGTCGATCATTTCTTGAGCGTCAACTTCAGTGATTTTACCTGCTTCGATATCACGTTGGATAAAGATGTCTAGGAAAGTAGAAGTACGACCTAGAGACATTGCCGCGCCGTTTTGAGATTTAACAGCAGCTAGGTAACCGAAGTAAGTCCATTGGATTGCTTCTTGAGCTGTTTCTGCAGGGCGAGAGATATCACAACCGTATTTAGCAGCCATTTCTTTGATTTGGCCTAGAGCACGGTGTTGATCAGCAACTTCTTCACGCAGTTGGATAACTGCTTGTAGATCTTCGCCGTTTTCCATTTGCTCTTGTAGAGAAGTGAATTGAGCGAATTTGTCTTTCATCAAGTAGTCGATACCGTAAAGCGCGATACGACGGTAGTCACCGATGATACGACCACGGCCGTAAGCATCTGGAAGACCAGTTAGAACGCCAGATTTACGACATGCTAGGATACCAGGAGTGTAAACGTCGAAAACACCTTGGTTATGTGTTTTGCGGTATTCGTGGTAGATTTTTGAAACTTGTGGGTCAAGTTCGCGACCGTAAGTTTTGCAAGAACCTTCGATCATGCGGATACCACCGTTAGGGATGATAGCACGTTTCAAAGGAGCGTCTGTTTGTAGACCAACGATTTTTTCTAGGTCTTTGTTGATGTATCCAGCATCATGAGAAGTGATGGTAGAGATAATAGAAGTATCGAAATCAACAGGAGCGTGAGTTGAGTTTTCTTGTTTGATACCTTCCATTACTTTAGCCCAAAGCGTTTTAGTTGCTTCAGTACCTTCAGAAACTAGGAAAGATTCGTCGCCTTCATAAGGAGTGTAGTTCTTTTGGATAAAATCACGAACGTTTACTTCGTTTTGCCACTCACCTGCAGCAAAACCTTCCCAAGCTTTAGCAAATTGCTCTGCCATGACATACCTACCTTTATTAGTAGAAAAAACACGTACTGTCTTAGCCGTTGAGCCAGCTATCCTTTTTATCGGAGCAGTACACTCATAGAAATAACAATATTGATAATCACACCGTGTCGATTTGAGTATGGATATCGCTACTTCGCTTTGTTGAGTTTCAATTTAAGCTAAAAAAAAATGGCAAACCTTAAACTAAATCAATAAAAGTTCAAAAAATGGAATAAAGTGAACTCGGTATTGCTGATTTTCTCTTCAAGGTGCGTGTTATTTGTACTTTGCCACTATTTATAAGCTTTGAGGCGCATAGTAAGCACGAAAATTACCATCTATACGCCCTCAATTATGGCGCATTGTGACATATCTCACTTAAAATTTAGTGACATACGTACAATTCTGACGATAAGTAACAAACGATTAAAATAGGGTTTGAATAAATATTCATATAGTTGCTTTTTTGTGGGTTTTTGTATGAATTATATATAATATGTGCGCATTAATATTCAATCATTTGTTTGTAAGTTGATTTGAATTTGTTCAAGTGATACTTTGGCATCTTATGAGCTAGGAAGCTTATGCTACTCTTTTCTGTACAGTTGTTTTAATGAAAAATGCTCTGTAAGTATCGGGGGTAGCAGTCTATTTATTGATAGGGAGAAAGCGCATGACGAATGTTCCGGCGCTGCAAATCAACAACCTTCACAAAACCTTTGGCCACAATGTGGTGTTAAAAGGCATTTCATTACAAGCTAATAAAGGCGATGTTATCTCTATTATTGGCTCTTCCGGATCTGGGAAAAGTACTTTTTTACGCTGCATCAATTTGCTCGAGACGCCGACGCAGGGAGATATCTGGGTTAATGGTGAGCAATTGCAAATGCGCAAGAATAAAAGTGGGCAATATGTTCCAGTGAATGCGAAGCAAGTGCAGCGGATTCGTTCACGTTTAGCGATGGTGTTTCAAAGTTTTAATCTCTGGTCGCATATGACGGTGCTTGAGAATGTGATTGAAGCCCCTGTCCATGTTTTAGGGGTAAATAAACAAGAAGCGATTGATAAGGCAGAAGTTCTGCTCAAACGAGTTGGGTTGTATGAGCATAAAGATTATTACCCTGGGCATTTATCCGGTGGACAACAACAGCGGGCGGCAATCGCTCGGGCCCTAGCCGTTGAACCAGAAGTGATGCTTTTTGATGAACCTACCTCAGCGCTTGACCCTGAATTGGTTGGTGAGGTGTTAGGTGTGATGCGCGATTTGGCGCAAGAGGGAAGAACCATGTTAGTGGTGACCCATGAGATGGCGTTTGCGCGCGATGTTTCGTCTCATGTCATGTTTTTACATCAAGGGATGGTAGAAGAACAAGGTGATCCTAATGAGCTTTTTTCCCATCCAAAATCACAAAGGTTAAAACAATTTATCTCCTCTATTTATTAACCGTGGCACAGAGTAGCGACGGCTATGCCGCAAGGCGATATGGATATAAGTGGTAGCGATTTGGTCTGCCACTTTTGCAAATAAAACAGCGTTATCACAGGAGTAAGGATATGAAAAAGTGGTTACTGGTAGCTGCAATGGCCGCAACAGCGGTGACAGGTGTGGCACAAGCGAAAGAATGGAAAGTGGTAAGGTTTGGGATTGAAGGCGCATATCCTCCATTTAGTTGGACTGAACCAGACGGATCGTTAAAAGGATTTGATGTCGATATGGCGAATGCGCTCTGCAAGCAGATGCAAGTGAAATGCAAAATCGTGCGTCAAGATTGGGATGGCATTATTCCTTCATTATTAGCGCGTAAATACGATGCGATTATTGCCGCGATGTCGATCACCGATGAGCGCCGCAAGAAAGTCGATTTTACCCACAAGTATGCATTGATTCCCAATAAGTTTATTGCCAAGAAAGGCAGCAATATTGATTTTACTAAAAAAGGATTGAAAGGCGTAAAAATCGGTGTTCAACGTGCAACCACACATGATAAATACCTTTCCGATAACTATGGTGATTCAGTCGACATCGTTCGCTATGGTTCATTTGACGAAGCTTATCTTGATTTAGCTAACGGTCGTATTGCCGCAGTACTTGGTGATGCTTCAGCGTTAGAAGAAGGGATGTTGAAAAAACCGGGTGGCGATAAATATGAATTTGTTGGACCAACATTAACCGATCCTAAATGGTTTGGTGAAGGATTCGGTATTGCAGTTCGTAAGCGGGACAAGGACCTAACCGAAAAGCTAAATAACGCGATTGATGCTGTTCGAGCTAAAGGTGTTTATAAACAAATTTCTTCTAAGTACTTCAATTACGATGTGTACGGTGAATAATATTGACACTCTAAGCATGTCGTTATTTGACGATTGCTTGACCATGTTATTCGAGCCCAATAGGGAGGCTGGTGGCCAGTGATATTTGAGCTTCAAGGGTTTGGTTGGGCCATTTTAAAAGGTGCTGGGTTAACGATTGAAGTTGCGTTGCTCTCCCTATTGGTCGCGGTTGTCTTAGGGCTGGTAGGGGCGATGGCAAAACTGTCGAGTTCCAAACTGCTTCGCGCTGGGGCGACTGTCTATACCACCATCATTCGTGGTATTCCCGATTTGGTACTCATGATGTTGATCTTTTTTGGTGGACAGATCTTCCTTAATAATAGTCTCTATCATGTGAATGAGTGGCTTAACACGGTAATCACCTCTTTTAACCCTCAACATGAATGGGCCGCCTATTTACCCGATTACATTGATGTCAGCCCATTTATTGCTGGGATTTTAACGATCGGTTTTATTTTTGGTGCCTACATGGCAGAGACTTTTCGCGGTGCAATCATGGCGGTTGATCAAGGCGAGCTTGAAGCGGCCAAGGCTTATGGAATGGGGCCTTGGCTTAGTTTTAAGCGAGTATTGTTTCCCCAAATGGTTAGGCATGCTTTGCCTGGGTTTGGCAATAACTGGTTAGTGTTACTAAAAACCACCGCATTAGTATCGATCATTGGCCTTGAAGATATGGTAAGAATTGGCGCTCTTGCTGCCGGCTCGACCAAAATGCCCTTTACTTTTTATATGGCGATATCGGTTATCTTCTTGATCTTTACGAGTCTATCGACCGGTGCATTGAATTTGCTTGAGCGACGTTATGCGATTAAGGCAAGGTGAGAGGATATGGACTTTTCATTAATAATGGCAAGTATGCCCATTTATTTAAAGGGTCTCGGGACAACCGCGTGGCTGGTGGGGGCGTCGTTGGTGTTTGGGATCATTGTTGCTATCCCCTTGGCGTTTATTCGCAATAGCAAGCAGCCTTGGTTACGTTATCCTGCTTGGCTCTATATCTATTTTTTCCGTGGTACGCCCTTATTGGTGCAACTGTATCTTATTTACTATGGAATGGATCAGTTTTTCGCGGTTAAAGATACACTGTGGGAAAACGCTTGGTTCTGCGCATTAGTCTCGTTTGTTTTAAATACCTCTGCCTACACCGCAGAAATTATTCGTGGTGCGATTAATGGGTTGCCAAAAGGCGAGATTGAAGCCGCTACCGCATTTGGGATGGGGCGGTGGAAGATAGTTCAGCGCATTGTTCTACCTAGTGCGCTGCGTCGCGCGCTTCCTGCCTATAGTAATGAAGTGATCTTCATGCTCCACGGTAGCGCTGTGGCAGGGATCATCACTATCATGGACCTTACTGGCGCGGCAAGGCTGGTCAATTCTCGTTATTACGCGCCTTTTGAAGCATTTTTAACGGCGGGGCTGTTTTATATGGTGCTGAGTTTTTCGCTCATTTGGTGTTTTAAACAAGCTGAGAAACGGTATCTAGCCCACCTTAAGCCACGCACATAGAAAGATATACCCATTAAGATATATCTTTCTAATAAACCTTAGGCAGATAAAGCGTCCATTACTAAGCGCTAAATACCGACCAGATAGGTGCGTGGTCTGATGGTTTTTCAATTCCCCGCAAAGGGTAATCAATTCCCGACTCAATACAGCGACTGGCTAACGAAGGTGTTGCAAGAATCACATCGATGCGCAGCCCGCGGTTATCGTCAAAGCCGCGAGATCGGTAATCAAACCATGAATACTGGTCTTCAACGTCTGGGTGAACTTGACGGAAGGTATCAATAAAACCCCAATCTAGTAGCCGTTGTAACCATTCACGCTCTTCTGGTTGGAATGAACATTTGCCGGTTTTAAGCCAGCGTTTGCGATTGGGCTCACCAATACCGATGTCCAAGTCAATTGGACTAATGTTGATGTCACCCATCACAATGATTTGTTCATCAGGCTGATGATACTCATCTAAGTAGCTCATCAAGTCTGCATAAAACTGGCGTTTGTATGGGTACTTTACTTCGTGGTTAATGTTATCGCCTTGCGGGAAATAACCATTCATCACCGTTACCTTATCGCCATTTTCATCAGCGAAAGTCGCCATGATCATCCGTTTTTGGTGCTCTTCAGTATCTGAAGGAAAACCCTTTTGTACCGAAATTGGCTCTTGCTTGCACAGAAGGGCAACACCGTAGTGGGCTTTTTGACCATGGAAATAGACTTTGTAACCCATGGCTTCCACATCCGCGATTGGAAATGCTTCGTCATGAACTTTGATTTCTTGCAGACCAATCACATCTGGATCGTGTTTGTCGATCAGTGCTTGTAATTGATGTAGTCGGGCGCGTAGGCCGTTGATATTAAAACTGACGACTTTCATTCAGAGTCCTTATCATTGAATTATTTGTCGATAGTACCACTGTGCTCGGTTGTCTCAACCCCAAGTTTTACAGGGAATCTGTTTCTTTAGTGATGCCATCGGCTTGGCGTCGTAGTAAATCGTTCTTCACAATCTCGAGAGCTGCCAGCGCAGTATCTGGTGCAATGTTATGGGTCTCCAATAGGTAAATGAGATCAACGGCCAATTTAATCTCATCAGGGGCCTGGTCGAGAGATGTTTCTTTTGTATCTGACATTTATTGTTGTTTCTCTTTTTGTGTGATGAGTTGTTCAATATTGGCTAGCGCAATTTGGCAGCGTTGCAACCGCTGCTCTGCTACGTCTAACGCTTCTTGCGCGGGGCTGCGTGTTAAATAGTCCGATTGTTCAAGAGCAACTTGCTTGTCTGCGACTAATTGGTTTAAACGCCGTAGCCACTCCTGATGTTGGATTTTG
This sequence comes from Vibrio tritonius, assembly GCF_001547935.1. Taxonomy (NCBI): domain Bacteria; kingdom Pseudomonadati; phylum Pseudomonadota; class Gammaproteobacteria; order Vibrionales; family Vibrionaceae; genus Vibrio; species Vibrio tritonius. Next base: position 2,288,565 of record NZ_AP014635.1, on the reverse strand, counting down.
TCGCGATATAGGTCATCAAGCGTTTTATGCTGGTTTGTGTTAGCCACCTCTTGCTGGTCTATTTTTGCTGGTACACTGGCTAATGTGCGATAAAGCGCATTAATTTGTAGTAGCAGTCGCTCAGTTAAGTATTCGGCACTTTCTTTAGTTAACGTTGCGTTGCGTTGCCCCACGATCAAGCTTTCTAATGTCGCTTGAGCTTCTTTCACACAAGATACCGCATGCCTAGTGTCATTGCGAAAGAGTGCTTTATCAAAAAGAGGCTTCACATCTTTACCTCTTTTTTCATCAAATCGAGTCGCGTCGGCAGCTAACTGATTCAAACCGTGGCGTAGTTGAGACAAATCGTTCATAACGTTCAAATTAGAAAAACAACTCCTAATATTCTATCACTCGTTTAAACGGGGGCAGAGAGTCTAAAAGCTGTTTACCATAGCGTTTTGAAACAATTCTGCGGTCTAAGATCACAACTCGACCAGAATCTCTTTCTTTACGTAGTAAACGACCAACCGACTGAATCAGTTTTTTACTGGCGTCTGGAACAGAAATTTGCAAAAAGGGATTTCCGCCTAAGCGTTGAATGTATTCAGCATGAGCTTGTTCCACTGGTGAGGTAGGTACGCCAAAAGGAATCTTTGTAATCACCAGATTTTCCAAAAGCTCACCAGGCAGATCTAATCCTTCAGAGAAGCTACCGGTGCCGAATAATATGCTGGTTTTTTGATTTTTAATTAGTTTTTTATGTTTTTTTAGAATTTCTGAACGGGATTTTTCACCTTGAAGTTGTAGTGTCCAATCCAACTTTTTGCAACTGGGTCTCAGCTTTTCCGCTACTTCTTTCATCTGCCAATAAGAAGAGAAAAGAATGAGATTTGCACGATTAGGCTGGATGTAATCCACTAAACGTTTTGCCAAATAAGATGTGAATTCCGGCGATGTTGGTTCGATATCCATCTTAGGAATCAATAATTCGGCTTGTTTTTGATAGTCGAAAGGGGAAGAAAGCGCTAAAAATTGTACGCCATCTTCCTCTTTATCACTGATGCCCGCTTGGCGGCAGAAGTATTGGAATGAATTCAAGGCTCTCATGGTGGCTGAAACCAAAATCGCTCCCACACAACGGCTCCATATTTGTTGATCTAGTTGCCAGCCTATTTCAAGTGGGGATACGTTTGCCACGTAATCACCATCACGCTCTTTACTGATTTCAAACCAACGCGCCAATGGCGCTCCGCGTTCCGGCTGAGGCTGAGCCATTAAGGTCCAAACCTGTTGTAGGTTTTCTAGTCTTTGAATATAAAAACCTAATTCGGAGAGGGCTGGTTCCGCTAAGCGACTTGCCACTTCGCCTTCTTTGACTCGTTCGGCAATCAGATCCGCTATTTTTGACACCGCTTGGTTGGCTTTTTGACTCTCACGCTTCAGCTCTTTAGCCATCAGTTCTAACCATTCTGGGAGCTCACCATTTTCAAATCGCAACGTTCCTTCATCAAACTGGCTGGGCGTAAATTGGTTGGGTAGGCGAGTCAATTCGGGTATAAGTTGCTGAAATGCGGAAGCTGCTTGCTCTCGAAAGCGCCCGACGCGCTTTTCATCGGCAAGGTTGGCATACTTACTCAAAGATTGATTCAGTTTCTCAAGCCAGCTAGCGGCTCCCTTTAAGGTCGCAGCTGCAGCAGAATGATCTCGTGCAACATGAGGTAAATGATGCGCTTCGTCAAAGATATAAATAGTGTTTTCAGGTTCGGGAAGTATAACGCCACCACCTAAGTCGGCGTCGGCCATCACTAAGCTGTGGTTAGCGATGATGATATCGTTACGATCCAATTCCGAGCGCGCTTTTTGAAACGGGCAGTGCCGATGAGCAGCAAAACTATGATTACAACTATGTTTATCACTCACTATTAATTGCCAAACATCATCAGGTATCGTATCGGGCCACGAATCTCGGTCGCCGTCCCATTTCTGATTAGCCAGCTCATGATAAAGCGTTTTTAGTGTTTCTAGTGTGTCATTCGTGGGCTTGGTTTCAAAGATGGCTAATTGACCACCATCCACACCAGCGGCAACAGCCAGTTTTTCTGCACAGCAATAACGTTGCCGACCTTTTGCCACAATAAAGGAGAAAGGCACATCGGTGATGCGGCGAAATAGCGGTAAATCTTTATTCATTAATTGTTCTTGCAGCGCAACAGTTGCGGTTGAAATAACAATTTTACGCTGGTTTGATAGGGCAACGGGAATCGCGCCCATCAAATAAGAAAGGGATTTACCGATCCCCGTTCCGGCTTCTGCAACAAGCATACGGGTAGATTTGTGATATTCACCACATAACGTTTTGGCTATTTCGGCCACAAGGTAATTTTGTGCTCGGCGGGGAACAAAATTATCAAGCTGTGCTTGTAGGTTATGATAGCTGTTTCTTATCGATTTCTGGATGTTATTAGTGATCATGTTGGCGCTCTGGAATCTAACCCGGAGATGCTACCACATAAGGCTTGCTAACAAGTAGTTCCGTAAAACAACACTGTTTTAAATCAAATGTAGATCTCGTTCACAAAAAAAGATTGAACCTTCATGCACTTAAATATTTTTTAGCAAATCAAAAATATAAAGCTCCAAAAAGAGGGTTTAGTCTTTATAAAATGCTACTTATTGGTATTTATAAGGCATAGAAAAAGATAATTATCCGGATTGGCTAACCTTTTGATAGTGATGAAAATTGATGTTTTTGGTTGATTTTTAAGCGTTTTTTACAAACCTTTTGAATTAAGTTTTTGATATATAATGATTTTTAGGTTTTTTTAACTATTCTTTTAGAGCATTTGACACCCAGCATATTCTTTTGCAATCTAAAACTCGAATTTAGTGGCGATGGGCAACAACCGCAGAGTTGATAAACCATCTTCAAAACAAAAGGGAACCGGGCAAGGATCTCCCGATTTAAGAAAAGGCAGTGGATTAATATGAAAAAGACTCTTTTAGCACTAGCAGTGCTTGCAGCAGCAGGTTCTGTTAACGCAGCAGAAATCGTTAAAACTGACGATGCATCAGTAGATTTTTACGGTCAATTACGTGAATACGCAACTAAAAATGCTAAAGATACAGATGCAACTCTGAAATCAAGCTCATCTCGTGCAGGTATCAACGCTAGCTACAAAGTAACCGATACTGTAAAACTACTAGGTTCAGTAGAATTTGGTCTTGGTGAATCTAACAGTGGTGACAACCGTAAACACTACATCGGTTTAACTTCATCTGAATGGGGTACTCTGACTGTAGGTAAGCAAAGCATCATTTCTGATGACGTTTGGGGTGTTGAAAACAGTTACCTAGGTAACTCTGCAAGTATGCTTCCAGAAGCTAGCGGTTTCTCTCAAGAGTGGCTACAACAGGCAATGTTGAAGTACTCTTTCGAAACTGATGCTGGTTGGGTTCAAGCTGAATACTCATACGACAATGGTGACACTAACCCAACTGTTGCCGAAATTTTCGTAGGTACTAAAGTAGGAAGCCTAGACATCTATGGTGGTGTAGGTTACCAAGATGACCGTACAAACACTTCTACAACTACGCAATCTGTAGTTGGTTCTGAAATTGTGTCTACAACTACTAAAGTGAAAGCTGATAAAGAGCTTAAACACGGTATGGTTACGGTAAACTATAACGGTGACGGTTGGAACCTAGGTACTACTTACTGGCACGCAGAGTTGGAGAACAATTCAGCAGATACAAAACTATCTTCTGACTCTATTGTTGTTGCTGGAGCTTACAGTCTAACCAAAAAACTTCAAGCGTACGGTGGTTACGAGTTCGTAGCTGACTATGCTGAAGAGGGTAACGACTACAATAACGTATACGGTGGTATGTTGTACAAATTTGGTTCATGGGCTCGTGTGTTCGCTGAAGGTGGCGTAAACAATCAAGATGCAGCTGATGACGATTACTACTACGGTGTAGGTGCTCGAGTATACTGGTAATAAGTATCTACTTGACCTGAAAATTACTAAAGCCCGACCTTTTGGTCGGGTTTTGTTTTTCACTGATTTTAAAGTTAACTATAAATCTGATAATCAATGGCTTTTATTATTTGAGAAACTTGACATAATTAAGCGCTTGATGTCTGCTGTTTCATTGTAAGAGATAGTTACTGTTATGGTTATGAAAAGGCCCAAAGGATTTGAAATGAAAAAAGCCACAATGTTTCTTTTTGGAGTAGTGCTTACTTCTCCTTTTACAGCTGCTGCAAACGTGGTAATAAACGTACCAGAAGACGTGAGTATTTTAGTGGTGAACATGAATAAGCCGAACGTTGAAAACAGCTTATTCTCTGGTAAGAAGTTGACTTTACCAAATGGTGAGAATCAAATACTTTTTAAATACATACCAACGTTTGAATCTGGAGATGAAATAAGGAATGTATCAAGCGAAGCCGTGGTGACTAAATTTAATGCTGCTGATACTACCTTGGATTTCAAATTACCAGAATATCGAAGTGTTCGTATAGCACAAGAAAATATTCGTGAAATGGAATGGGGATTTGTCGAAGCTAACACTCAACATTCTATTCCTGTTAAATATGACTTTCTTACAAAAGATGGTGTTCAATATGGGCGAGACTACATCACTGAAGCTCGAGAATATAACTTTGCTAGAGGTGCCGCGGCAATCACATTATTGGCTAAAACAAAATCCCCAGTTGTCGCCGTAACTAGTAATAAAGAACATAGTACATATAAAATTCATTCTAATGCTAAAACATTAGCTCAAACATCTGAATTAATGTCGAATAATGTTGAGCAGCTAAAGGTTTGGTACAGCCGATCTTCTGAACAAGAACGCAAAGCATTTCGTAAATGGATTGTCGACCAAGAGTAATCGTGGACGACTCATTTCAATAAAAAAACCAGCGGTAGCTGGTTTTTTTATGGTCCAAAGGTTAACCACAGCATTTCTTGTATTTTTTACCGCTGCCACAAGGGCAAGGATCGTTACGACCCACTTTAGCTTGCGCAGGCTGCGATGGAAACTCCCCATCAATATAGAACCACAATCCTTCTTCGCGTAAAAAGCGAGAGCGTTCTTCTAAACAGTACGGTTGGTCATGGTCAACAAAATGGGCCTTAAAGTGCACAAAGCCTTCGTTGTCACTCTTTCCTGGCGTAGTAGACAAAACCTCGAGTTTTTGCCAGTTACTGTGCGTTGACGATTCTATATCAGCACGGTCTTGTTCTGCGTGGCACGATGGATGGTAGGTCGCCACAATAAAATCGACTAGCTTGAGGACATGAGCACAGTATCGCGCGCGCATTAGCTGTTCGGGGGTGGTTGCATGTGCGTGATTATGATGGACAGGCTGGCAGCATTTGGCGTAATCCACACCAGACCCACAATGGCAAAGAGTCATAAACGTATACTAGATAATGAAATAATCACAAAGTCTATTAATATCTGATCAGCTTGTCTATAAGTCCATATCCATCAGCACATCAGCCCATTGAATCGCTTCGTCATAACTGCCAATGACATCTGAGTGTTGAATGGCCAGATTGTGGGAGAGCGTCGCTACGTTTGTCCAGTCTGCTTCTTCATAGCTAATCGCCAAGTTTAAAATGTCACCGAGTAGACCTTCACGCTGTAACAATGCCGATTTTATCGACACGTCGATGGGCATTTGTAGCAGAATGTTTTCTAAAGGTTGATCGAGTAAACTGTCTAACAATGAGAACATGCCTGTTAAAAACGCAGCACCTTGCTCGAGGGTATGGTCACGTTTTTTAGCACTCTGCCACAGCAATTCGCAAAAGCGCGCTCTTTGAATTGAAAGAGTATAAAGAGCATGAGGTTTGGCCTCTTGGGCCGAGGCGACAGCCACTATCGAGATAAATCGGCGTAAACGATGTTCGCCAAGATAGATAATGGCTTGTTTAAAGTTTTGAATTTTTGAACTGACGCTAGCGGATGCATTAACAAAAGACAGCAGTTTATACGACATCGAGAGATCACGGGTGATGATCGCTTCTAATGCAGGGTAATCGAGTTGATCTTTTGCGACCTCTTGGCAAAGTTGAATCACAGTGAGAAAAGAAGGGTCGAGAGATTGGTGTTGTAGAATCTCAGGGCGAGCAAAGAAATAACCCTGAAAAAGCGTAAATCCGGCCGCCTTTGCTTGTTGAAATTCTTCATAGGTTTCTATTTTTTCCGCAAGAAACTCGATATTGAACTGCTTGGTACTGCGCATAAACCGTTTGGCATGATCGATCGACGTTTGGCGTAAATCAAATTTGATCACCGACACATAAGGTAAAAAAGCCTTCCACTCTTTACTTGGAATAAAGTCATCTAACGCTATCTTGTAACCTTGTTTGTGCATCTGTCTTATCGATGTTAACAATTCTACAGATGGAGCACAGGTTTCCAGCACTTCGATAACCAAGCTATTGGTTGGAAAACTGGTGGGAATCATATTGACCAAACTATCGTAGGGAAAGTTAACAAAGCCAAGCTTTCCGCCTAAGGTGTGATAATGCGTCGACAAAAAATGATCCGATAGCAACTGGCTCGTTGCTTTTTCCGGATCAACTTCAGGAAAACTATTATTGGGCCCATCCCTAAATAGCAGTTCGTAACCGATAGTAACGCGCTCGCTATTTAAAATCGGTTGACGTGCTATATAGGAAAACTTTGGTGTGTCTTTGCTCGACGCCATAACTCTCGAATTAGTCATTAAGATTCCATCTACTAAGCGTATTCCAAAAACGTATGTATGGGAGACTAAATGTTGTGATTTAGTTTAAAAAAGTGCGCTGTTCTAAAGTGTAACCCTCTTTGGTGACCACACAAACTGAGCCTTGGTCGTACCAATCCCCTAAAACGATACGCGTGCCGTAATGTTCTTTGTGGATAAAAGGACGGTGTGTGTGTCCGTGAATCATAAGGTTTACGTTATGATACGAGAGGCGCTGTTCGACTTCTTCTGGAGTCACGTCCATGATCTCCATTGCTTTTTGTTGCTTATCTGAACGGATATCTTGTTGAATTTTGGCGACAAGCTTGCGTTTTATAAACAGTGGTAAGCGGTTGAATAGCCATTGTAACCAGGGTTGATGGACCTTTTTACGAAATTCGAGATAGCGAACATCTTTCGTGCATAGGGTATCGCCATGAAGCAGAAGGGCCTTTTGTCCATAAAGATCCACCACGTACTCTTCGTTAAGTAAGATGACACCCGTATTTTTTGCAAACCGTTTGCCGACCAAAAAATCACGGTTACCGTGAATAAAATAGCAAGGAATACCACGTTGAGTGAGCGTTCGAAACTCTGTTTGAATGCGCAGGGCAAATTCGCTGTTATCATCGTCTCCAACCCAAAAATCAAACAGATCACCGAGAACATAAAGTGCATCACACTCTATCGCTTCTGTACGCATGAAGTGTACAAAACAGTCGGTAATATCAGGGCGTTTAGGGGTGAGATGTAAATCAGAAATAAATAATGTTTTATGCATAGGAATAGATGGAGCGCCGCAGCGCCCCATAATCGAATTATTCTTCGATAGTTGTGCTGGTGATAACCACTTCGTCTAGAGGTACGTCTTGGTGCATACCGTAAGAACCAGTGCTTACGCCTTTAATCTGGTTAACCACATCCATGCCTTCAATCACTTCACCGAAAACACAGTAACCCCAACCATCACGACTTTCTGAACGGAAGTCTAGGAAGGTGTTGTCGTTTACGTTAATGAAGAATTGAGAACTTGCTGAGTGCGGTTCCATAGTACGAGCCATTGCAAGCGTACCTACTTTGTTGCTCAGACCATTGTTTGCTTCGTTTTTGATAGAGGCACGAGTGGCTTTCTCTTTCAGGCCTGAAGTCATACCACCGCCCTGAATCATGAAACCGTCGATAACACGGTGAAACAGTGTGTTGTCGTAAAAACCATCACGGCAGTATTGAAGAAAGTTTGCGCTAGTTTCTGGCGCTTTTTCTTCGTTCAACTGAATTTTAATGTCACCAAAGTTAGTGTGAAGGGTGATCATGAGCATTACCTTTGCTTTGTTTTGTATGAAATGGCAATTCTAGCCTAACTTTTTGTTCATTCAAAACATCAAATGGATGACCAGACGATAACAGAGTTGTTATACTACTAGACCATTTCGTTTTTTAGACAGTTTAGATAGAGATCATGTTGAAGATATATAACACACTCACAAGACAAAAAGAGGAATTTAAACCGATCAATGCTGGCAAAGTTGGCATGTATGTCTGTGGAGTCACCATCTACGATCTCTGTCATATTGGCCATGGTCGTACTTTTGTTTCTTTCGATGTCGTGTCTCGTTACTTACGTTATTTGGGTTACGATTTGACGTTTGTCCGTAATATCACCGATATTGACGATAAAATTATTAAGCGCGCTGCGGAAAACGGTGAATCATGTGATTCATTAACTGAGCGTTTGATTCAAGATATGTATACCGATTTTGATGCGCTGAATATGCGTCGTCCAGATGTAGAGCCAAGAGCAACTAAGTTTATTCCTGAAATCATTGCCTTAGTTGAAAAGCTGATCGAAAAAGGTTTTGCATACGTGGCAGATAATGGCGACGTTATGTTTGAAGTGGCTAAATTTGATGATTACGGAAAGCTCTCTCGACAAGATTTAGATCAATTGCAAGCCGGTGCGCGTGTTGATATTGAAACCGCAAAACGCAGTCCATTGGATTTTGTGGTTTGGAAAATGTCTAAGCCGGGCGAACCAACGTGGGAATCTCCATGGGGTGCCGGTCGTCCAGGTTGGCACATTGAATGTTCAGCGATGAACTCATCCATTTTAGGTGATCACTTTGATATTCATGGTGGTGGTTCAGATTTGCAATTCCCACACCATGAAAATGAAATTGCCCAATCATGCTGTGCTCACGGTGGTCATTACGTGAATACATGGATGCACAGTGGAATGGTAATGGTAGATAAAGAGAAAATGTCAAAATCTCTTGGCAACTTCTTTACCATTCGCGATGTATTGGGTCATTACGATCCAGAAACAGTACGTTACTTCTTGATGTCTGGTCACTACCGTAGCCAATTGAACTACAGTGAAGAAAACCTCAATCAAGCACGTGCGTCACTCGAGCGTTTATACACGGCATTACGTGGTTTGGACTTAACTGCGGCTCCTGTTGAAATGGGCGATTACAAACAACGTTTCAACGACGCGATGAGTGATGACTTCAATACTCCAGAAGCGTATTCAGTGCTGTTTGATATGGCGCGTGAAATTAACCGTCTAAAAGGTGAAGACTTCGACAAAGCCAATGCGTTAGGTGCACTAATGCGTGAGCTTGCTGACGTGATCGGCATTCTTCATCAAGACCCAGAGCACTTCCTGCAAGGGGATGCGGGTGATTCTGATGAAGCAGCTGAAATAGAAGCACTAATCAAGTTACGCAATGATTCTCGTGCGGCAAAAGATTGGGCTAATGCCGACCTTGCTCGCGATAAGTTAAATGAGATGGGCATCGTATTAGAAGATGGTCCAGAAGGAACAACTTGGCGTCGTAAGTAAGTCCGAGTGTTGCGTTAAAAATGGAAGTGGGCTTTAGGCCCACTTTCTTTTTTTGCAACGTTCATTTAATTGGATGTTGAGCTCGGAACAAGTGGTGTTAGCTATCGTACTTGGATGAATTAAGCTAACATCGTTAAGAATATCGTTACCTTATCAAGATTTATCTATGTCTATCATTTTGGGGATTGACCCCGGTTCTCGTATCACAGGTTATGGTGTGATACGTCAGCAAGGTCGGCAACTGCAGTATTTGGGCAGTGGGTGTATCCGAACTTCTGAAAAGGATTTACCGCTCCGACTAAAACAAATTTACGCAGGTGTGAGTGAAATCATTACCCAATTTCAACCCGATGTGTTTGCTATCGAGCAGGTGTTTATGGCAAAAAATGCCGACTCTGCATTAAAGTTAGGCCAAGCTCGTGGTAGTGCAATTGTTGCTGCTGTGAATGCCGATTTACCGGTATTTGAATATGCCGCACGTTTAATTAAACAAGCGGTGGTGGGAACAGGTGGGGCAGAAAAGGCTCAGGTTCAACACATGGTGCAGCAGATGTTGAAATTGCCCGCGAAACCGCAGGCTGACGCTGCAGATGCTCTTGGCGTTGCAATTTGTCACGCTAATACCAATAAGACGCTTATCGCTTTAGCTGGTAAAGCGAGCAGTGCCCGCCGAGGTCGTTATCGTTAACGGTTTCATCTATCTTTTACTGGCTATCCATCCAGTTATTGATTATCATCTTTTCCATATTAAGTCTTCATAAGGATACTACCGTGATTGGACGTCTTCGCGGAATATTGATAGAAAAACAGCCACCAGAATTGTTAATTGAAGTGGGTGGTGTTGGCTACGAAATACAAATGCCAATGAGCTGCTTTTACGAACTGCCAAATGTTGGTGAAGAAGCGATTATCTATACTCACTTTGTTGTCCGTGAAGATGCACAGCTATTATACGGCTTCAATACAGTGAAAGAACGAGCCCTTTTCCGTGAAGTGATAAAAGCAAACGGTGTAGGGCCAAAAATGGGGCTGGGTATCTTATCTGGTATGACAGCAACTCAATTTGTTTCGTGTGTTGAAAAAGAAGATATCTCGACCTTGGTGAAGCTTCCAGGCGTGGGTAAAAAAACCGCAGAACGTTTGGTTGTCGAAATGAAAGATCGTTTGAAAGGGTGGGGCGCGGGAGATCTCTTTACTCCAGCGACCGATGCTGCGCCGATTGATAATTTAACAACTGCGGAACAAAGTGCGGAAGAGGAAGCCATTAGTGCTCTGCTCGCATTGGGCTACAAGCCGGCTCAGGCCTCTAAGGTTGTGTCTCAAATTACTAAACCAGGCATGAGCAGCGAGCAATTAATTCGTGACGCACTAAAATCGATGGTGTAGTTAACCGTTCAATAGTGTTGTTGACGAACGTTAGCGTCGTTAACCATGTTGTAGCACTTTGACCTTGGCCACCTTGTTATTTGAAGTGGCAAAGCCGTCATTAAAAGAAAAGTTAGTAGGAACCTCATTCATGATAGAAGCCGACCGTCTCATTGCACCTGAAAACCCTTCCTTTAGAGAGGAAGAAGCGATTGACCGTGCAATACGACCCAAAAAACTGTGCGACTATCGGGGGCAAGATCATGTCCGTGATCAGATGGAAATTTTTATCCAAGCAGCACAAAAGCGCAGTGAAGCGTTAGATCACTTACTGATTTTTGGTCCCCCAGGCCTAGGTAAAACAACCTTAGCTAACATTGTTGCGAATGAGATGGAAGTAAACATTCGTACCACCTCTGGCCCTGTGCTAGAGAAAGCGGGTGATTTAGCGGCTTTGCTTACTAACCTCGAAGAAAATGACGTGTTGTTTATCGATGAAATTCACCGCCTAAGCCCTGTAGTAGAAGAGGTGCTCTATCCAGCGATGGAAGATTATCAACTCGATATCATGATTGGTGAAGGCCCTGCTGCACGCTCGATAAAAATTGATTTACCGCCATTTACCCTGATCGGGGCGACGACACGAGCGGGGTCGTTAACATCCCCGTTACGTGACCGTTTTGGTATTGTTCAACGCCTTGAATATTACAATGTTGCCGACTTACAACATATTGTACAACGCAGTGCTACTTGCCTTGGGCTCTCTATGGACAGTGAAGGCGCATTAGAAGTCGCTAGACGTGCTCGTGGTACACCACGTATTGCTAACCGTTTGTTAAGGCGTGTACGCGATTACGCAGAAGTAAAAGGGAATGGTCATATCTGTGCCGACATTGCAGATAAAGCGTTAAACATGCTTGATGTTGATCACCAAGGCTTCGATTACATGGATCGTAAGTTACTATTAGCAATTATGGAGAAGTTTTCTGGTGGTCCTGTGGGGCTTGATAACTTAGCGGCGGCAATTGGCGAAGAAAAAGACACTATTGAAGATGTGTTAGAGCCATTTCTTATTCAACAGGGCTACCTTCAGCGCACGCCACGGGGTAGAATAGCGACTGATCGAGCTTATTTGCATTTCGGACTTGATCGTTAAAGGTTACAAAAATTAGCATCTGTTTATATTTGACATTTTGGTGTGACTTTTATCACAAAAAGAAAAATCCATTTCTTAGTGAATAGTTAGCAAGAATGGTGCTCTTGTTAACTATTTGTTCTTTCTCTTCCTCTCTTTTTTCTAGAATTTACGTCTCGGTAACAATAAAACTGTAATTTTATTGATTTGAATCATTTTGTTGTTTTCTTGCTCAGTTTTGCGCGTCGAAACTTGATTTGAATCAAAGCGGAATCCTCCTATAAACCTTTTGAAACAAAAGACTTTTGGCAGTAGTATTAGTCGCAGCTATATTAGCTAGCGCTTAACAATTAACTAACCACAACGGCACATGATTACAACAAAAATCACTTTTTTATAACAACCCTACATTTTGTGTAACTAAGTGAAAATGAGTAACAGTGCTCAACGTGTCTTTCAGCCGACACAAAGGAGTTACTATGATTGACGTAGTTGATCTGTCGCGATTGCAGTTTGCATTAACAGCGATGTATCACTTCTTATTCGTACCTCTGACTCTAGGCATGACTTTCTTGCTTGCCATCATGGAGTCTCTTTACGTAATGACCGACAAACAAGTTTACAAGGACATGACTAAGTTCTGGGGTAAACTGTTTGGTATCAACTTTGCCCTAGGTGTTTCTACTGGTCTCACCATGGAATTCCAATTTGGTACAAACTGGTCTTATTACTCTCACTATGTAGGTGATATTTTCGGTGCCCCACTTGCGATTGAAGCATTAGTTGCCTTCTTCCTTGAATCTACCTTTGTGGGTCTATTCTTCTTCGGGTGGGATCGCCTATCTAAACGTCAACACTTAGTAGCGACTTGGTTGACCGCAATCGGTTCAAACTTCTCTGCGCTTTGGATTCTTGTAGCAAACGGCTGGATGCAAAACCCAGTGGGTGCTGAATTCAACTTTGAAAGCATGCGTATGGAAATGGTGAGCTTTGCAGACGTTGTTCTTAACCCTGTTGCTCAGGTGAAATTTGTTCACACTGTAGCTGCTGGTTACTGTACTGGTGCAATGTTCATTCTAGGTGTGAGCTCATACTACCTGCTAAAAGGCCGCGATTTAGGCTTTGCTCGTCGTTCATTCGCTGTTGCTGCTTCTTTCGGTATGGCAGCTGTGCTGTCTGTTATCGTACTAGGTGACGAATCTGGCTACGAAATGGGTGATGTGCAAAAAGTGAAATTGGCTGCAATTGAAGGTGAGTGGGAAACCCAACCAGCTCCAGCAGCATGGACACTGATCGGTCTACCAAGTAATGAAGAGCAAGAAACCAAATACTCAATCCAAATTCCTTGGGCATTAGGTATCATTGCAACTCGTTCTCTTGATCAACAAGTTCCAGGTCTACGTGATTTACGTGAACAGCACGTTGAGCGTATTCGTAATGGTATCTACGCATACTCTTTGCTTGAAAAACTGCGTTCAGGAACTCAAACACCTGAAGATAAAGCAAACTTTGAAGAAGCGAAGAAAGACTTGGGCTATGGTCTATTGCTTAAACGCTATACAGACAACGTAACTGATGCGACTGAAGATCAAATCCAACAAGCAGCGGATGACTCTATCCCTGAAGTTTGGCCTTTGTTCTACTCGTTCCGTATCATGGTCGCTTGTGGCGTTATCATGCTATTGGTATTCGGTGCTGCATTTATTCAAACGTGCCGTAACAAAATCCAACAACATCCACTTCTGCTAAAAGCAGCTCTATTCTCAATCCCATTACCTTGGATTGCTGTAGAGACAGGTTGGTTTGTTGCTGAATATGGTCGTCAGCCTTGGGCTGTTGGTGAAATTCTACCAACAACAGTCGCTAGCTCTGCATTGAGTATGGGTGAATTGATCACTTCTCTAATTGCTGTTTTAGCGCTCTACACTATCTTCTTAATTGCTGAAGTGTACCTAATGGTTAAATTCTCTCGTAAGGGTCCAAGTAGCTTGAAAACAGGCCGCTACCATTTCGAGCAAAACGGTAACTCTGTTGAAGACAAAGTTAGCCGCCAAGTAGAAGCTTAAGCAAGGAGACTCAATAATGTTTGATTACGAAGTCCTACGATTTATTTGGTGGATTCTAATTGGTGTGCTGTTTGTTGGTTTCTCAGTCGCCGATGGTTTCGATATGGGCGTGGGTGCACTAGTTCCATTTATTGGTAAAGGTGACTCAGAACGTCGTGTAATGATTAATACCATTGCTCCTCACTGGGATGGTAACCAAGTTTGGCTTATCACTGCTGGTGGTGCACTATTTGCTGCATGGCCAATGGTTTACGCTGCATCATTCTCTGGTTTTTACCTAGGTATGATTCTCGTATTGGCTGGCCTATGGCTACGTCCACTATGTTTGGAATACCGTGCAAAAATCGATGACGACAAATGGCGTAACGCATTAGATATCGGCATTTCGATCTCTGGTTTTGTTCCACCACTTATCATCGGTGTTGCGTTTGGTAACCTACTTCAAGGTGTTCCACTAGACATCAATGAATTCCTAATGGTGACTTACCATGGTTCATTCTTTGGTCTACTAAACCCATTTGGTATCTTGTGTGGCCTTGTATCGGTATTTATGTTCCTAATGCAAGGTTCAAGCTGGCTACAAATGAAAACTGACGCAGCAGTTCATGCGCGTGCTCGTACCGTTACCCAATTAATGGGCGTGCTTACCGCAGTTCTATTTGTGATTGGTGGTTTTTGGATCCAACATATCGATGGTTTCCTAGTAGCAAGCAACATTGATGCTAATGCTGCATCAAACCCACTAAACAAAGAAGTTATCCGTCAAGCTGGTGGTTGGTTACACAATTTTGAAGTGTACCCAGCAATGTGGATTGCACCAATTCTTGGTGTGGTAATGCCATTACTTGCAGCGCTGCTTTCTCGCGTTGAAAAAGGCGCATTAGCATTCGTGACTTCTAGCCTTGGTATTGCTGGTATCATCTTTACTGCTGGTTTTGCAATGTTCCCATTCATCATGCCTTCAAGCTTGAATCCAAACGTGAGCTTGACCATGTGGGATGCAACATCAAGTGAGTTGACTCTGAAACTGATGACAGGTGTTGCTGCGGTATTCGTACCAATCATCCTGGCTTACACTGCATTCTGTTACTACAAAATGTACGGTCGTGTTAACAAAGAATTTGTTGAAGACAAAAACAATTCTACTTACTAAGGAGCTGAAACTATGTGGTATTTCGCTTGGATCCTAGGCCTACTACTGGCTTGTTCATTCGGTATTATCAATGCTCTTTGGCTAGAGCACAGAGAGATGATGGACAAAGATAGTGAATAATAGTTGGTCCGAACAGGTTTCCAAAATTCATGCTCCACTTGATAAGGCTCTGCTTAGAGCCTTATCCATGATTCTTGGCTTCTATCATGTTGCCATGATGATGTGGGATCCCAAGTTATATGCGGAGTCGATTGGTGGGTTTAATCCTGTCATTGCACCGCTGATGATTTGGGCAATCTGTTCCAGCATGATTTATGGGGTTGGTTTTAAGCCACGCCATTGGTTTTGGCAAATTCTATTCAGTCCCTATTTTTCGCTGCTCATCTTGCTCTATTTGACGGCATTACGCCTCGTTGCATAGGTTGCAACTTGTCATAATAGCGTCATAGTGTGTTGATGAATTAATCAAGTTAGCGCTGTCTTGTTGAGGCAGCGCTAATTTTTTATCAGTTATTTGTGAAATCACCCCATAGTCTTGTACTCAACACAACAAGTTGCGTTATAGTAATCAGTCAGTTGTATTAACTTTTTGACAGAACGTGCCAAAACTATGGAAACTTTCGAATGGCCTGTAACTGTGTACTATGAAGACACAGATGCTGGCGGAGTGGTTTATCACGCCAATTACCTCAAATTTTTTGAACGTGCTCGGACTGAGATGTTACGCAGCATCGGTCTCAATCAGCAAGTTCTGCTGGAACAACATATCGGGTTTGTTGTCCGACATATAGACATCGATTTTTTGAAAGGGGCTCGTCTTGACGATAAGCTGACGGTAAACACGAGTGTTTCTCAACTTAAAAAGGCTTCCCTAACATTCTGTCAAGAGCTGGTTAATCCTGAAGGCGACCTATTGTGTAAAGCAATAGTTAAGGTAGCATGTATCAACAATCAGAACATGAGGCCCATTGCGATGCCTCAGTCATTAAGTGTGGAGTTAACCCCCAGTGAGTGCTGATATTTCAATTCTTGATCTGTTTCTACAAGCCAGTTTCCTTGTTAAATTGGTTATGCTGTTACTGCTAGGCATGTCTGTTGTCTCATGGACAATGATTTTGCAACGCAGTAAAGCTCTCTCTAAAGCACAAAAGAGTGCTGATGAATTCGAAGATAAATTTTGGTCGGGTAGTGACCTATCTGCCCTGTATCAAGATTCAAAAAAACGCAAAGACGATCTTGCCGGAACAGAAGAAATTTTCTATTGCGGTTTTACTGAATTTGCTCGCCTACATAAAACCAACTCAGCATCCCCTGATTATGTGATGGAAGGTACGGGTCGCTCTATGCGCGTCGCGGTTGGTCGTGAAGTCGAAGAGCTAGAGACCAATCTACCATTCTTGGCTACAGTCGGTTCTATCAGCCCATACATCGGTCTATTTGGTACCGTGTGGGGGATAATGCACGCCTTTATTGCATTAGGACAGGTGAAACAAGCCACCTTAGCTATGGTGGCACCTGGTATTGCCGAGGCACTTATTGCGACGGCGATGGGACTGTTTGCAGCGATTCCAGCTGTTATCGCTTACAACCGTTTAAGTAATAAAGTAAGTAAGCTCGAGCATAACTACGCAACGTTTTCCGAAGAGTTTCACAACATTTTGCATCGTCAAGCGATGGCGGGAAAGGAATAGGTTATGGCGGGTTATCAACCGAAAAAACGGAAGATGACAGCTGAAATCAACGTCGTTCCCTATATCGATGTTATGTTGGTTCTGTTGATCATCTTCATGGTGACATCACCTTTTGTGACTCAAGGTGTTGATGTCGATTTGCCAAAAACAACGACAGCGAAACCGGCTTCTGAATTAGCTGGTGATAGTTCGAGTTTTATTATTGTCGAGATCAATAAAGAAGGACAATTAGGAATTAGCGTGAATGATGAAGAAATGCAACGTGGCGTTTCTTTGTCTGATGCCATCGTGAGGATTAAAGCCGAGCGTCAAATTAACCCAGAAACCCCAGTTGCAGTGGGTGGTGATAAGGCAACGCCTTACGCCAATATTGTTATGGTGTTAGATGAGTTAAGTAAAGCGGGCATTCCCAAAGTTGGTTTGTTAACAGATATCAAGGACTAGGCTTAGTACTGTTCATGAAAACAAAGAGACAGAACAAGAGTTATTATAAGAAGCCTCTGCTGATATCTTTCGCATTGCACTTATTGTTAATTGCTGCGTTGATTTGGGGGGCTGACTTTTCGATGGAGAAGCCGAAGCCAAGCGGAAATATGGTGGAAGCGGTGGTCATCGACCCTCAGGTAATTAAGAAGCAAGCACAGCAAATTCGTGAGCAGCGTCAAGCTGCAGCACAAAAAGAGCAACAACGCTTGGATAAGATGCGTCGAGAGAGTGAACAGCTTGAAGCTAATCGTCGCGCAGAAGAGGAACGCATCCGTAAGCTGAAAGAGCAGCAAGTTCAAGAAGCTAAAGCGGCGCGAGAAGCGGAAAAATTGCGTAAGCAGCGCGAGCAAGAGCAAGCTGCGGCTGCCGAAAAAGCGCGTAAAGAAAAAGCCCTAGCAGCAAAAGCAGAAGCGCAACGAAAGGAAAGAGAAGCTGCAGCGGCAAAAGCAGAGCAACAGCGTATAGCGCAAGAAAAGGCAGCTAAAGCAGCAGCAGAGAAAGCGCGTAAAGAAAAAGAAGCGGCCGCGAAAGCTGAGCAGCAACGTATTGCACGTGAAAAAGCGGCGCAAGAAGCTGCCAAAAAAGCCGCTGCTGAAAAAGAACGCTTAAGAAAGTTGCAGCAGCAGAAAGAGCAGCAGCAAAAAGCACTCGATGATATTTTTAAAGGCCTTGAAACGGAGTCTTCTGAAAACCAGTCCGCTCAGGCAAAGTACGTAGCCAGTGAAGCCCAACGTTGGGGATTAATTTACCAGCAAAGGATTAAAGCAAAATTGATTATTGAAGATAGCTATCGTGGTAAAGAATGCATAGTTAACTTAAAGCTAATACCGACGGGCACTGATGCTATCGTAGGAAGTTTAAGTGTTAAAGGCGGAGATTCGAGATTGTGTAGCGCAACGCGCTCTGCGGTCGCTCAAGTGGGTACTTTCCCTTTGCCTAAAGATCCAGCAGTCGTCGAAACATTAAAAAATATCAACTTAACCGTTGCACCAGAGTAAAAAGGAAATGCTTGTGTTTAAGCGATTACTTCTAGGATGCTTATGCTTAGTGCTAAGCAGTTTACACATGGCCAATGCGGCCTTGGATCTCGTTATTACAGATGGTATCAACGCGGCACGGCCTATTGCCATTGTTCCTTTTAAGTGGGAAGGGAAATCAAAACTTCCTCAAGACGTCTCGGCGGTAGTGGCTTCGGATTTGATGCGCAGTGGTAAATTTAGTCCCGTTCCAACCAGTAAAATGCCACAGACGCCATATAATGATGATGACATTAATTTTGAAGCTTGGACGAAGCTCGGGGTTGATTCATTATTAACAGGAACCATCGCGCAAGATGCGAAGGGCGATTATGTTATTAAGTACAAACTCATTGATGTGGTACGTGGTCAGCTAACAAATGGTCAAAGCAAAGGGCTAAGTTCTGATGGTCAATTGATTATGTCAAAAGATCATATTCTATTTAGCAAAATTGCCACTGTGCCAGGACAACGCATGCGTGAATATGCTCACCGCATTTCAGATTTGGTGTATGAAAAGCTCACGGGTGAAAAAGGCGCTTTCCTTACACGGATAGCGTATGTTGTTGTGAATGACAAAGAAGCCTATCCGTATCAGCTACGTGTTGCTGACTATGATGGCTATAACGAAAGATTAGTTCTTCGTTCTAAACAGCCATTAATGTCACCATCGTGGTCACCAGACGGAAAGGAACTGGCTTATGTTAGTTTCCAAAATGGCCGAGCTGAAATTTACATGATGAATATTTACACGGGTAAGCGAGAAAAACTGACATCATACCCACGCCATAATGGCGCGCCTGAATTTTCGCCTGATGGTAAGAAGTTAGCGTTAGTCTTGTCTAAAACAGGTTCGCTACAACTGTATATACTTGACCTGCAAACTCGTAAGTTGACGCAGATCACTCACGACCGTGCAAACAACACCGAACCATTTTGGTTACCGGATGGCAAATCACTGATTTTTACTTCGGATCGGGGTGGTAAACCACAGATTTATCAAGTAAATTTAAATGATGGTTCAACTAAACGCCTGACTTGGCAAGGTAATCAAAATTTGGGGGGCCAAATCACCCCAGATGGACGTTATCTTGTAATGGTTAACCAAAGCAATTCAGGGTTTAATTTAGCAAAACAAGATTTGGAAACAGGAGCTGTGCAAATTCTGACGAAGACTTTGCTTGATGAGTCTCCAAGTATCGCGCCTAATGGTGCTATGGTTATATACAGTTCGATTTATAACGGTACTAACGTTCTTTCTATGGTTTCAATAGATGGAAGATTTAAAGCGAGATTACCAGCAACAAATGGGCGCGTAAGAGCTCCAGCTTGGTCACCGTTTTTATAAGCACAAACTTTTCAATAGTAAGGAAAATAAAGATGCAACTTAATAAAGTTCTTAAAGGGCTACTGATCGCGCTACCAGTTCTAGCAATGACAGCATGTAGTTCAAGCGATGATGCAGCAAATGCATCTGGCTCTTCTGAAACAAACCAACAGCAATCTACTCCTGCAACAGAAACAACGACTGACAACACAGTTGTTACTCCTATGGATGACAGCAGTGCTCAAGTTTCTGAGCAAGAAGCTAAAGAGCAAGCTCTTCGTGAAAATCAAACTGTATACTTTGCATTTGATAACTCAACAATCGCAAGCGATTACGAAGATATGCTAGCTGCTCACGCTTCATACCTAAGCAAAAACAGCAACCTTAAAGTGACTATCGAAGGTTACACTGACGAACGTGGTACTCCAGAGTACAACATCGCTCTTGGTGAGCGTCGTGCTAAAGCAGTTGAAAAATACCTAGAAGCACTAGGTGTTGCACCTGCACAAATCTCAATTGTTAGCTACGGCGAAGAAAAACCTCTAGTTCTTGGTCAATCTGAAGAAGCGTACGCGAAAAACCGTCGTGCGGTTCTCGTTTACTAATTATTGAGGACGAACCTCATGTTCAGTAACTTAAAGCGCGTAGTCACGCTTTCGTTACTGGCAAGTGCAGCGAGCTCAGTGCTCGCTGCACCAGCTCCAGTATCCGAGATTGGAAATAGTTCCAATACAAGTGCAAACACCGCGTCTGTAAGCTCAGGCCCTGCATCTGAAACAGATGTTCAGCGTTTGGAGCGCCTATTAGAAAACCGTAATAGAACCCAATTGCGCATGCAGCAGCAATTGGATGAAATGTCACAAGAAATCCGTAATTTACGAGGTCAAATCGAGAAAAACAGTTACGACATGCAACAAATGGTGCAGCGTCAACGCGAACTGTTTATAGAGCTCGACCGTGTTCGTAGCAATATGAAATCATCAACTTCAGCGCCTAAAAGCGAAGATGAAAGCAACGATGCCAGTAAAGGTGGAACGTATTCAGCTAACGTTAACGAACAAACCGCTTACCAAGATGCTGTTGACCTCATCTTGAAGAAACATGATTACACCGGTGCGATTTCCGCGTTCCAACAATTCCAAAAAGACTTTCCTCAATCGGTTTATTTACCAAACAGCCATTATTGGTTAGGCCAATTGTTCTTTGCTAAGAAACAAGATGTTGATGCAGCGAAGAGTTTTGCTGCTGTGATTTCATTCCCTAAATCAAACAAGCGAGCAGACTCACTTGTGAAGTTGGGTGATATCGCGACTCGTAACAATAACGCCGCTCAAGCGAAGAAGTATTACCAGCAAGTTGTTGATGAATATCCAAACAGTTCATCAGCTGAAGTGGCTCGTTCGCATTTGAAATAAAGCTTGGTTTTGTTTCACAATGCAGAGCAAAACTGGCAGCAGGCAAAATAATGGGGAGAGCGCTCCTCATTATTTTTGTCTGGCACTGCACATATATCACCTTCTTCTTTTCTAATTATCTTTGTTTGCTACAAGGTTATTTCAGCGTCTTATGGCGATTGTCTGACACTCATTGTGGTCAGATATTGGCGGCAATTGGCGTTATTTCTCTTGGAACGAAAAGCGTGCTGCGATTTTATGTTTTATTCATTTGATAAATGAGACCTCTATTTTGCGTATTGGCAAATTATCGGTGTAAACTGTCAGAACACAAAAAAGCCGTATAGAGCAAGAGCAATGACACATATCTTGGATAAAATTGAAACTGTTTACCCATTTCCGCCCAAGCCAATCGCATTGTCTGATGCAGAAAAAGAGCAATACACACAGAGCATTAAAGCACTATTAGAGTTAAACAATGCTGTGTTGATTGCCCATTATTACACCGACCCAGAAATCCAAGCTCTTGCTGAAGCAACTGGTGGATTTGTTGGTGATTCGTTAGAAATGGCGAAGTTTGGTAATCGTCATCCCGCAACTACGTTAGTGATTGCTGGGGTGAGGTTTATGGGCGAATCCGCTAAGATTCTCACGCCAGAAAAACGTATTTTAATGCCTACCTTAGAAGCTGAGTGTTCTTTGGATTTGAGTTGTCCTGCCGATGCGTTTAGTGCGTTTTGTGATGCTCACCCCGACCATACGGTAGTGGTTTATGCCAATACTTCCGCGGCAGTGAAAGCAAGGGCAGACTGGGTTGTAACCTCTAGCATTGCACTAGAGATCGTCGAGCATCTTGATAGTGAAGGTAAGAAAATCATCTGGGGACCCGATCGTCATTTAGGCGCTTATATTGCCAAACAAACCGGAGCGGACATGTTGCTTTGGAATGGTGAATGTATCGTTCACGATGAGTTTTCTGCGGATGCATTGCGTAAAATGAAAGGTCTTTACCCTGATGCTGCCGTTTTGGTTCACCCTGAGTCGCCTTCTAGTGTGGTAGAACTTGCTGATGCGGTGGGTTCTACTAGCCAACTCATTAAAGCCGCTCAGACGCTGCCTCAGTCGACAATGATTGTAGCGACCGATAAAGGTATCTTCTTTAAAATGCAGCAGATGGTGCCGGAAAAAACCTTAATTGAAGCACCTACTGCAGGAGCCGGAGCCACTTGTCGCAGCTGTGCCCATTGTCCTTGGATGGCGATGAACGGTTTGGTCGCTATTGAAGCTGCGTTACAAGAGGGCGGCGATAAGCATGAGATTTTTGTCGATGAAGAAACCAGAGTGAAATCCTTGGTTCCACTGAATCGAATGTTGGACTTTGCGCAAACTTTAACTCGTTAATCGAATGTTCAAAGTGTCAAACAAAGCCCTGAACTGTTGAGCAACAGAGCAGGGCTTGTGTTTTTAATACGGCTTATTGTCGAACCTAAAAAGTGAGTGGGGCATTTTCGACCACCTCTTTCATCACAAAGAAGGTTCTAATTTGGCGTACCCCAGGTAATGCCAACAGCTGAGAGGCATGCAGTTGGTTAAAATCAGCCATGTCTTTTACCCGAATCCGTAAAAAATAGTCAAACTCTCCCGCAACCAATTGGCAATCAATGATGACGGGGAGGAGAGTGACCGCCTGTTCAAACTCCGCAAAGCTTTCTGGTGTAGAGCGATCTAATACCACTCCTACAATCACCAAACTGCCTAACTGTATCGCACTCGGTTCAACAAGGGCGCGAACAGAGTGAATAATGCCTTTTTTAAATAATCGGTCGACGCGTCGATGGCAGGTTGCTGCGCTGATATTCACTTGTTGCGCCAAATCGGCGTTAGAGATACGACCATCCTGTTGTAATAAGCGCAGAAGCTTATAGTCGATACGATCTAATGATTCGTCCATGAAATATTCTTCCGTTAATCCGTCACTATTTGAAATTTAGTTAAACATGTTTTTCTTACTATGAAAATAGTAGTTATTAATAACTAGAAAATAGAAAGCACATTTCAATGCGGATTCGGTAAGCTGAAAGCAACAAAAAACGGGTGGGATGGAGTGCCACCCAACTATTTCGTGATGGAGAGTTGCTATGAATCTGGACAAATTTGAACGCTACCCACTGACTTTTGGCCCAACCCCGATTGAGAAACTGAGTCGATTATCTGAGTTCCTTGGTGGCGACGTGGAGATCTACGCAAAGCGAGAAGACTGCAACAGTGGTCTTGCCTTTGGTGGCAATAAGTTACGCAAGATGGAATACATTGTTCCTGACGCGATAGCAGAAGGGGCCGATACGTTAGTCTCTATTGGTGGTGTGCAATCTAACCATACGCGTATGGTGGCAGCAGTGGCTGCAAAGGTGGGTATGAAATGCCGCTTAGTTCAAGAGAGCTGGGTTCCTTTCCAAGACGCAGTGTACGACCGTGTGGGTAATATATTGATGAGCCGTGTTATGGGCGCCCATGTTGAATTGGTCGATGAAGGTTTTGATATTGGTATTCGTGAAAGTTGGGAAAATGCGCTCAAGGATGTTGAAGCAAAAGGTGGTAAGCCTTATCCCATTCCTGCCGGCGCATCTGAGCACAAGTATGGCGCTTTAGGTTATGTCGCTTTTGCTGAAGAAGTGCGGGCGCAAGAAAAAGAACTTGGCTTTACCTTCGATTATGTCGTGGTATGTACGGTAACGGGTTCAACGATGGCTGGTATGGTGGTTGGGTTTGCCGCTGATGGTCGAGCACAAAAAGTGATTGGGATTGATGCATCTGGTACGCCAGAACAAAACCATGCGCAGGTGCTCCGTATTGCGCAAAATACAGCGGATTTAGTAGAACTCAATCAATCGATTACCAAAGACGATGTGGTGATTATTGATGATTACGCCTATCCAGCATACGGTGTGCCTTCAGATGAAACAGTAGAAGCAATTCGTATCG
Organism: Vibrio tritonius; assembly: GCF_001547935.1. Taxonomy (NCBI): domain Bacteria; kingdom Pseudomonadati; phylum Pseudomonadota; class Gammaproteobacteria; order Vibrionales; family Vibrionaceae; genus Vibrio; species Vibrio tritonius. The sequence continues at coordinate 2,264,381 of NZ_AP014635.1, read as the reverse complement.
CTGCTCGCACTGAAGCAATGATGACCGATCCTGTTTATGAAGGTAAATCAATGCAAGGCTTAATTGATTTAACGCGCAAAGGCTATTTCCCGAAAGGCTCCAAAGTGTTGTATGCCCATCTTGGTGGTGTGCCTGCCATTAACGCTTACAGCTATATTTTCCGTAACGGTTAAGCGAAAACCATATTGTTTAAGCTGATTATTATTCCTGTTCGCTCCCAAACTGGCTTTGGGAGCAATTTCACCATTCACTATGATGGTAACGGCACCTTGTATCCGGTGCCGCTTTTCTGTCACGCTCAAGCGTGTCTTATTGGTTCTCAGCTCGCTGAGCACCGCGCAACGTGAGCCCGCACAGCATAGCTGGCATTGCATTGTAAATTTCTTCAAATTGCTCTAGTCCCTCAACACCTTGTTCACTTAGGGTCGAGATAGAGGTCTCAGGATCATAAAGCATGCTCAGTGACAGAATAACCCCAGCAAGTAAAACACCATCTTCACTTTCTGGCGGTATGATATTTTCCCAGTCGTCACGAGTGAGCTGCCAGCCTTGAAGTACACCTTCACAGAAATCTCGAACCGATTCATTTACGATTTCTTGCTCATCAAGTTCGTAACCTTCCGGCCAAGTCCACTGATTATTCAATAGTGCAGGACGAAAATGATTCCACATGTTGATAATCAGTTCTAAATAATTTTCTAACTGTTCCCCATCGCTAAACGGAGCCACTTCTTCTTCTCCCCACAAATAAGGTAGCCATTCTTGCGGTGGTAGGGTATTTGGAGTGCAGGCCATTGCAGTTACAAATCCAGTCGTTTGTGCTTCGTTAAGAAGACGATCGTTTAACTCTGGTTGAGCGAGCAGTTCTTGAAGGGTCAAAATTACTTTCCACTTTGTTGTCAATTCTGCCGCTAGTGTACCTTTAAACCGTCTATTGAGGCGAGTAATACAGAGTCATTTTTGCCGAATTACGCGAACTCAAACTGTGTAATAAATGGCCAAAGCGAAAAAGTAGCTAGAGCTGCTAGTTTTCTCGGCAAAACTAGTGGTTTATTAACTCAACATATTTAAATACGGAATCTAAAACTATAAAAGCTATGTTTTAATAGCGCCATAAACTGGATGGTCAGGGTTAGTGTAGTCATCTGTTTTACAATAAAAGCAAATAGCTAGTGATTTATTTTTTTGAGGATGTAAATGAAAGCTCGTGGCCCATTTTGTATTCGGCATGCTGCTGCCGATACCTTTGCTATGGTCGTGTTCTGTTTTATTTCAGGAATGATTGTTGAGATATTTATTTCAGGGATGAGTTTTGAACAGTCTTTAGCGTCAAGAACGTTGTCGATTCCAGTTAATATTGCCATTGCATGGCCTTATGGAGTGTTCAGAGATTTCGTTTTGCGTCAGGGTAAGCGGATATCGGATACTCGTTGGATGAAAAACGGTGCTGATTTAGTGGCTTATGTGCTATTTCAATCGCCAGTCTATGCCGCGATTCTGTTTACGGTAGGTGCATCATGGGACCAAATCGCGACCGCGGTAACCAGTAACGCTGTTATTTCTTGCGGTATGGGCGTTCTTTATGGTTACTTCCTCGACATGTGTCGCCGTTGGTTTCGAGTTCCAGGGTATTACCACGTAGGTTAGAGAACATCACTTATTGGAATGCTTTGCAGCTAATTTGATCAAATCAGTTATTTTGTAGGCAGTTGTGCGAGAAAAAGGGCTTTTTTTGCCAATTGCACTTGACCAACCTGAGTAGAATCATTAAATTAGCGCCTCGTTAACACAGTTAACGAAAACACGGTGAGTTGTCCGAGTGGCTTAAGGAGCACGCCTGGAAAGTGTGTATACGGCAACGTATCGAGAGTTCGAATCTCTTGCTCACCGCCACATTCAAGAAAAAAGACGTCCTAGGACGTCTTTTTTTGTATCTACGAGTACCTTGGTTAATAAGGTTTCGTTACTGCCCAAGGCCATCTCTGTTTGGTTAAAGCGGAGTGTTATGGCATCACCATTCAAACACCCTCAAACGGGCGTCTATTACTTCCGTATTGCTAATCCTAAAGACCTCACTTTGGACAAGCGTTAAAAGACGTGTTTCATAAATCGGATAGAAAAAGCAAAATTGGTAAGGTGGCAACTGTTTACTTATTAAGCTAAATCTAATTTGTGTTAGCAGCTCAAAGTAAAGCTTGTCTTTGTCGTCTTACTTTCGCTTTATTGCGTGCTTTAATGTAGATACATACCTATTTTTGTTTTTCTGTGCTATTCGGCGACATCACCACTTCTTATGGTATCTATAAGAAGTACCTCACATTTTCTCTAACCTACTAGCTTTTTTATAGAATCTAACTTATTGGTATATTGAACTATCACATGACTGAGAATATGCGACTAATGTCATTTAATTAATCTTTAATTAAGTTAATAATCGATACATTTTTTATTTGAATGATTCTTCCTTACAAATACATATAAATTATTATTTATTATGTCCTTATTAGTTATAAATTATTTTTTAAAATTAAGTGATCTATTTCAAATAAATTAAATTTCGTTTTAATCGCATATAACTATTGGGATTCTATTCTGGTTTTATTTTGGTTCAGCATGCTGAACTAAGTGTTTTATTCGCCGGTATATTATTTTAATCTAATTCGTATAGGATGAGTTATGGGTAATAGAGGTGGTACATCATTAATTAGAACTGAAGAGATATTAAGTTATATCAGTCACGCTGGTTCAGCTAGCTTTATGGATATAGTTTCCAATCTTAATATACCTAAAAGTAGTGCGTTGGTATTGCTTAATATAATGTGTGAAATTGGTTTTTTAATTAAAAATGAAAGTAAACAATATTCACTTGGTTTAAAGATATATGAGCTAGGATGTCAATCTATACATAAAAAAGATATTTTTGAAATTACCAAAAGGCCTATGACAGAACTTTCATATAAAAGCGGATTGATTTGTCATTTAGGAACAATTGAACGTAATCATGCGATTTACTTAGATAAAATTGAGTCTAGCTCTTCTGTACCAACTCGTAAAAGCTGGATAGGCAAAGAGTTGGAATTACATGTTACTGCGCTTGGTAAATCATTATTAGCTTGGAAAAGTGCTAGTGAGATTGATTATTACATAAACAATTGTTCATTGAGGTGTTATACAAAAAATACCATTGTTAATAAAATTGATTTTGTTAAAGAGTTAGAATTAACAAAAAGTAGAGGTTGGGCAATTGATAGGGAAGAGTCTGCATATAACTCTGTATGTATAAGTGCACCTATATTTGATATTTATCATCATGTAAATTATGCAATTTCATTATCAGGTAATCCTAATGTTTTCTCTCAAAGAAATATCAATAGCTATGTATTTCTTGTTAAAAAATATGCAGATAATATTTCTCGTGGCCTTGGTTATAAAAAGAGATTTAAATAGTTAAACTATTAAGGAATAAATATGAACAAAACCATTTTTCAAGGAATTATTCCTCCAGTTTCATCAACATTTGATGATAATGGAAATGTGGATAACAAATCCGCAGATAGAGTTGCTGACTTCTTGATTGAACAAGGCGTTAATGGGTTGTTTTATCTTGGGAGTGGCGGCGAATTTAGTCAAATGAATGGTCGTCAACGTCTTGAGATGGCTGAAGCAGGTGTTAAGGCTGCTCGAGGTCGAGTTCCTGTACTTATTGGGGTTGGGTCAACTAGCACAAAAGAAGCATTAGAGTTAACTCGTCATGCAGAAGAAATTGGCGCCAATGGTGTAATTGCTATAAACCCTTACTATTGGCAGGTTGGGGAGCGGAATTTAACTCATTATTATGATTCAATCGCTAGTGCCACAAAGCTGCCCATCATGTTATATAACTTTCCTAGCCTGACTGGCCAGGACCTGTCCCCTCAACTTGTAAAGCTGTTAGTATCAAAATATGACAATATTGTAGGAATAAAAGACACCATCGACAGTGTTGGTCACCTACGTTCAATGATCAATGAAGTTAAGTCTTATCGCCCAGATTTTTCAGTATTTTGTGGTTATGACGATCACTTACTGAATACACTTTTACTCGGTGGCGATGGTTCCATTACAGCTAGTGTTAATTTTGCACCCCAGTTATCGGTTGGTATATATCGTGCTGTCGTCGAAGGTGACTGGGCAACAGCAATTACTTTAAACAAAAAGTTACTTCAAATGCCTAGCTTATATGGTTTGGATAGCCCTTTCATTTCCATTATTAAACATGCAATGCAATATGTAGGATTGGACATCAACACCTATTGTCTTCCTCCAACACTTCCTCCATCTGAAACAACTAAAAATCAAGTTAAACAATTTCTTTCCCAACAAAAAATCATCGGATAGTAAGGGGAGCATTATGTCTGTAAATCATCTCTATGAAATAGAAAATGATGAAATTTATACGATCAGAACTCATGCAAAGGGTCCTACAGGAAATTTGCCTTTGACGGGCGATATGCTTATCAATAAACCTAGCGGTGATATTTTCGGTATGACGATGAATGCCGGTATGGGATGGAAGCCGGAAAAATTACTCGGAGATGAGGTGCTCTTACTAAGCACGTTAGGGGGAATGCGTAATAGTGATGGTTCTCCGACTGCATTAGCATTGCATCAAGGTCACTATGAATTAGATATTCAGATGAAAGCAGCCGCTGATACGTTAACTAACCACAATGCTATCCCATATGCTGTTTATGTTTCTGACCCTTGTGATGGTCGAACACAAGGTACTACAGGTATGTTTGATTCATTGCCATATAGAAATGATGCATCTATGGTAATGCGTCGTTTAATTCGCTCACTTCCTACGGCGAAAGCAGTAATTGGTGTTGCTAGTTGTGATAAAGGTTTGCCAGCAACAATGATGGCGTTAGCGTCACAGCATGATAAAGCGGCTGTTCTTATTCCAGGTGGTTCAACATTACCTGCAGTTCATGGTGAAGATAATGGTAAAGTTCAGACTATAGGAACGAGGTTTGCCAATAATGAACTATCACTTGAACAAGCTTGTCGTCTGGGGTGTTCAGCATGTGCTTCATCTGGTGGTGGTTGTCAATTTCTTGGAACAGCAGGTACATCCCAAGTCGTTGCTGAAGGTCTCGGTTTAGCTCTTCCTCATTCTGCTCTTGCACCATCAGGAGAGCCTGTCTGGGTTGATATTGCACAACGATCTGCAACTGCTGTTGTGGATTTGTTAAAGCAAAATATCACTATGCGAGACATTTTGACGGATAAGGCAATCGAAAATGCCATGATGGTGCATGCTGCATTTGGTGGCTCGACCAATTTACTACTCCATATACCTGCGATAGCACATCAAGCTGGCTGCAAAATTCCGACAGTAGAAGATTGGATTCGAATTAATCGAGAAGTTCCTCGATTAGTCAGTGTGCTACCAAATGGACCTGTTTATCATCCTACAGTTAATGCATTTATGGCCGGTGGTGTACCAGAAGTCATGCTACATCTTCGCAGCCTAGGGTTGCTTCATGAAGATGTATTAACGGTAACAGGAAGTACATTGCGAGAAAATCTAGATTGGTGGGAACAATCTGAAAGAAGGGGCACTTTCAAACAGCTTCTTGAACGCCAGGAGCAGGTGAGTGCAGATGATGTCATTATGTCTCCTCAACGAGCTAAAGAAAAAGGTCTCACGTCCACAATTACATTCCCTATCGGCAACATTGCCCCAGAAGGTTCTGTTATTAAGTCAACTGCGATAGATCCTTCGGTGATAAATGAAGAGGGTATCTATTATCACAAAGCTCCAATAAAAACATACCTTTCTGAAAAATCAGCTGTTTACGATATTAAACACCATAAGGTAAAAGCTGGAGATATTTTGGTCATCATGGGTACAGGACCTTCAGGAACCGGTATGGAAGAAACCTATCAAGTTACTAGTGCGTTAAAGCACCTTTCTTATGGTAAAGAAGTATCGTTGATCACAGACGCTCGTTTTTCTGGAGTTTCAACAGGTGCATGTATCGGTCATGTTGGACCTGAGGCATTAGCTGGCGGTCCGATCAGCAAGTTAAAAGATGGCGATATTGTTGAGATTAAGATTGACTGCAAGAATTTGACGGGAAGTGTGAACTTCCTTGGAGATGGAGAGCATGAGCTTTCTCCGCAAGAAGGCGCAAAAGAATTAGCTCGTCGTCAATCAAATCCTAATTTACAGCCCGATCCACTATTGCCGGAAGATACTCGTTTATGGGCATTACTTCAATCACTCAGCGGTGGTACTTGGCGCGGTTGTATTTACGATGTCGATATGATTTCCGAATCTATAGCCAAGCTAAAACAAAAATAAGAAACCTGCAGCTGATAGTTCAAATATAAAAATACCAGTAGTTCTATCAGCTGTAGCTCGACAGAAACATCTACCTACACATAAACCTACATCTATGAGGTAATCATATGCCTTTGTTTATTATTGCAGTTAGTATTGCAGTACTTCTGCTGCTTACAATAAAACTAAAGCTAAATACTTTTATTTCTTTAATTTTGGTTTCAATTGGGGTCGCAGTTGCTAGTGGTATGCCATCAGGAAAAATAGTGAGTACTATCGAGTCTGGAATGGGCGGTACTTTGGGAAGTATTGCATTGATTTTCGGCTTTGGTGTTATGCTCGGCAGGTTATTAGCCGATGCTGGTGGCGCTCAGCGTATTGCGCTCACTATGATTGATTTCTTTGGTAAAAAAAGACTAGAGTGGGCTGTTGTTTTCTCTGCTTTTATCATTGGTATTGCACTATTTTTCGAAGTGGGTTTAATCTTGTTAATCCCAATTGTATTCGCCATTGCGCGTGAAGCGAAAATTTCCCCAATGATGCTGTGTCTATCTATGTTATCTGGGTTATTGGTAGCACATGGTTTTCTTCCCCCTCATCCTGGACCAACAGTTATTGCTAAAGAATATGGAGCTGATATCGGACATGTTCTCGTTTATGGCTTAATGGCTGGCTTGCCAACATTTATTATTGCAGGTCCTATCTTAAACAAATTTTGTAAACGTATTATTCCTGATGCTTTTGTGAAAATGGGTAGTTTGCAATCACTTGGTACTCCGAAAGAATTTAGTGAAGATGAAATGCCTGGATTTGGTATTAGCTTTTTGACAGCAATGTTGCCAGTAATAATGATGGGTTGTATTACGATTTATAAAATGGAAGTGTCGGTTGGATCTGCTCACCAGAATATGTTGTATTCAATTCTGAACTTTTTGGGTAATTCAACTATCGCTATGTTGATCTCTTTACTGTTTGCATTTTACACAATGGGGATTAAGCGAAATAAGTCTGTATCTGAACTGATGAACTCGTGCTCAAGTGCAATCGCTGGTATTGCAGGGCTTCTGTTTATTATCGGTGGTGGTGGTGCGTTTAAGCAAGTATTGATAGGTTCAGGCGCTGGTGATTATATAGCTTCACTTGTATCTGGAACTGATATTAATCCTCTTATTCTAGCTTGGGGTGTTGCTGCTCTACTGCGTATCTGTCTAGGTTCTGCCACTGTTGCAGCTATTTCAACATCGGGTTTAGTTCTTCCTCTACTAGCTGTTCACTCGGATGTGAATTTGGCTCTAGTCACTCTAGCTACAGGCGCAGGCTCTTGTATTTGTTCTCATGTTAATGATGCAAGTTTTTGGATGATCAAAGACTTTTTCGGTTTAACAGTAAAAGAGACGGTTCTTTCTTGGACTTTGATGTCTACCGTTATGTCATTAGTAGGTATATCACTCATTATGATGCTTAGTACGGTGGTTTAATAGTAAGCGCACCACAAACCCCACATTCTAAACAGGCTTTGCCCACTCTATGATCACATCTCCAATCCAAAGGAGATGTGACATGAATAAACGACGCACCGACCAAGAATGGCTTTCGCTGATTGAGCAATGCCAAGCCAGTTCGCTCACACAACAAGCTTTTTGCCAAAAACACGACATTAGCGTATCGACGTTTTACGCTAAGCGGCAGCAGTTGAGTGTTAACCCATCCCCAACTCAGAGTGGCTTCGTTAAGGCCGAAATTATTGAAAAAACCACCTGTCGCAAGGTGACCCAGACGTGGGTAGCCAACATGACTTTGATGGTAAATAACGTCGAATTGAGTATTCCTCAAGGCACGCCACCACACTATCTTGCAGAGTTGATTGGAGCCTTGTCATGAAACGCATGATGACCGCGCCAGTGGTGTATTTATACCGTGAGTTTGTCGATTTCAGAAAATCTATCAATGGTCTGGCGCTGTTGATTGAATCTGAAACCGACCTCGAATTGGGCTCAGGGGCTTTGTTCCTCTTCACCAATAAACAACGCGATAAAATCAAAGTTCTGTATTGGGACCAAACGGGTTATGCGCTCTGGTATAAACGCCTCGAAAAAGCCAAGTTTAAGTGGCCAACACAAGAGAAAAACACGGTGTTTACCTTAACGCAATTTGACCTCGACAGGCTGCTTTCTGGCTTCACAATAATCGGCCATAAACCGGTAAAAATCGACAGTTTTACAATGGGTTAATGGCAAAAAAAGTCAGATAAACCAAGCCTTTTTTATCGGTATAAAGTACAATAACCACCATGAAAAAGACGACCCCCGACATCAATCCAGACAGCCAAAACATCGCGGAACTTCAAGCGATGGTGAAGGCGTTGATGTCTGAGCAAGCCGCTTGGCAGCAAAAAGAATCGCAGTGGCAACAAGAGCGCCAATCCTTAATTGAGCAGTTCAAACTGGCACTTGACCGTCAGTTCGCCAAACGCTCTGAAGCGTTAAAACCGTATAACGAAGCTCAGGGCGACTTCTTTAATGAAGTGGAATGCGAAGCGGAGAACGTCGAGGAAGAAGTGGTGACCACGACGACCACAACAAAGCGCCGTGGTAAACGCAAGTCATTACCGAAAGACTTACCTCGCGAAACCGTGGTGCTTGACCTGGATGAGCACGATAAAAATTGTCCTTGCTGCCAGCATTCTCTGCATCAAATCGGGGAAGACCGTAGCGAGAAACTGGAGTTCACGCCTGCAGTCCTCAAAGTTATCGAATACGTTCGTCCTAAATACGCGTGCCGTCATTGTGAGCAACACAGTGAGACTAACCCAGTTCACCAACAGCCAGCACCCGAGAGCATTATCCCGAAAAGCTTCGCCACAGAAAGCTTGCTGGCCAATATCATCTTGGGTAAATACCAGTACGCATTGCCGCTTTATCGACAAGAAACCTTGTTCACGCAATCGGGTATCGATTTATCAAGAACCACTATGGCTCGCTGGGTTATCCAAGTCAGTGAGAAGTTCCAACCCTTGTACCAAGCCTTAAAAACGCACTTACTTGAGCAAGTGGTGGTTCATGCCGATGAAACCCCGTTGAATGTTCTTCAAGAAGAGAAGCGCAGTTACATGTGGCTTTACTGCTCAGGAGCTGACTCTCCGCAAGCTGGTTTACCGGATATGAAAAACATCGTCTTGTACGACTATCAAAACAGTCGCGCGAGAGCGTGCCCAATGGACTTCTTGGGAGATTACTCGGGTTACCTGCAAACTGATGGTTATGCGGCGTACGATGGTCTCACTCAAGTGACGAATGTTGGTTGCTTCGCTCATGCTCGCCGTAAGTTCATGGAGGCAAAAAAGATTCAGGGAAAAGGCAAGACTGGGAAAGTGGATATCGCGCTAGCAAAAATCCAAAAACTCTATGCGCTTGAAGCTCGCTTAAAACAGTCGTCAGCTGAAGAGCGTTGGTCAGAAAGACAAACACACGCCAAACCAATATTGGACGACCTGTATCAATGGCTCACGACACAGAAAGTGTTCGAATCCAGCCCACTGGGTAAAGCGATTAAATACACCTTGGGTCAATGGCCAAAGTTGGTGCGTTATGTGGATGATGGGCACTTATCCATCGACAACAATCGAGCAGAACGTGCGATAAAATCAATGGTCATTGGCCGAAAAAATTGGCTCTTCGCCAACACATCAAAAGGTGCTGATGCTAGCGCATTACTCTATAGCATCATCGAGACGGCTAAAGCCAATGGGCTCATTCTCTACGATTACATGGTCAAGTGCATGAAAGAGCTGGCGAAAGCAGAGCCCGACATTGACTCACTTCTTCCGTGGAACTTCTCACATTAAAACGCCCCGTGTGTTCATGGGGCGCTTACGTTTAATATCACACATGTCATTTAAAAAAGAACGTTGGTTACTATTGTAATCAACGGTCTTTTTTGTTGAGTAATGTTGACTGATTTGTGATCCAACTACTAAATAGATTATGTAGCAGAGTCGGATATGGTATTGCCAAGATCTTGTTGTGTAAATGAACTAGCTTGGCATTGTTCAATCATAGACAGCCATTCTTGGTCGGTGCGTCATATTTATATCACATTTCCTTTAGGTTGGAGATGTGATTGTCGAGTGGACGAAGCCTGATTAGGATATGGGGTTTGCGATATACTTATGATATATCCCAGTTCTGGCTACAATATTAAAATTTTAATGTCAGCACTATTTTCTCAGAGTTTAATTATGTCTATCTTCGAGCAAATTCAATACAATTTTACCGATCTGTCGAGCTAAATAAGGTGGTACGGCATTTCCCACTTGGACATATTGTTGAGTTCGGTTTCCTTCAAAAAAGTAATTGTCCGGAAATGTTTGTAATCTTGCAGCCTCACGAACAGTCAGGCTTCGACATTGTTTTGGGTCATAGTGGATAAAATAATGACCGTCTTTAGATATATGGCTGGTTACTGTTGTGGAATAACGGTTAGCCGACTGGACTCGAAAACGATCTGCATGTTTTCCTGTCTTCCAGTTTGCATGTTCTGGAGCTAATGCTGCAGGAAAGTCTTTCGATTTTGGTGATATTCCCTCATTTAGTGAAGAATATGCAGCGCAAAATGCATAACGCAGTAAATCTGCTTCAATATGTCCACGGGTTTCGTGATTAAGTACTGTTCCTAAATCAGGATCAATTAGCCATGTTTTTAATGGTTCTTGAATTCGGCATAATCTGATATCAGCATGTTTATTGCTTTTGCGAGGCAGTCCTGAATATGGTTTCAAGTCCAGTTCATCTATCTGTTCTGCACTATATCCTTCTTCTTGGAGAATTTTTTCTAAAAGTTGTGCATTATCAGATACTGTTTTTTCCCAATCCGAAACAGCGTCTGTTCTTTTAGAAAATCCGCTTCTAAGTTCAGGAAGATCATCTAATATGTTTTTAACGTTTAATTCAGCATTGTCTTTTTCTGTTAAAGTTCCTGGTATTGCTTTTATATCTTCACGAACACCAAGAAGAATCACCCTGTGACGAGCTTGTGGAATACCAAATCTTTCAGAGCGAATCAGAAAGTCTGAAGTATTTGGATACTGTGGATTCTCAGGATTTTTTGCTTCAGTAACAAGCGAATAAATTCTGTAGCTTTTTCCGGTATTGTCTCCATCTAGGGCAACTTTGCCTGGATGACGTAAATCATCCAGTATGGAAGGGAACATTATTTGACCGTTAATTTTGGCTGATAATATACCTTTTACATTTTCCATAACAAATACATCTGGCTGTGCTATTGAAAGTACCTGTAAATATTCTTTGTATAAAAAATGACGCTTATCTTTTTCAGCAACATAATCTTTTATACCGGCATTACGTGAACGACCGGCTAATGAATATGCCTGGCATGGAGGACCACCAATAACAACTTTGGGACCATCATGAGCAGAAACTAATTCTTTAATTCTCTTGTGAATTAGGTCATTGTCTTTGCCCAGTTCAGTTGGACCATCAAGTGTTTCCTGGACTGCTTCTGCAGATTCTGTCGGATGCTTCGTTAATAATTGATCTCTGGTAATCAGACCTTTTACGTAATCGTAATAATCAGTCATAGCATTTTGTTTATGTCTGATCTTGCGGAAAAATGCTCGAGTAGTTAACGTCCGGTGAGCGCTGGCTTCTCTTTCAACTGATATACCAATTTTAAAAGGATAAACACCATCGGAAGTTTCAACTGAAGACACGCCTTCACCGAGTCCACCCGGACCAGCAAATAGATCTATGACTAAAATTTCACCCGATTTCATTATGTTATCCTCTCCAAATTGCTAGGCAATAATACCAGGCTTATTTTCTGGAGCAAGTAGGCAATTACAAAAACATCACTCACGGGTCAAGATATGGGCGTATAACTATTTTTTATAAGTTGCCTTTCAAATCAGTGTGCAAAAATTAGTCTCCTACCACTGATTTCTGTTGCTTCAGGTTCAGAAAGGAAAAAAGTTTTAATCAGTGAAAGTAAATATTTTCGGATAGTGTTTTCCTTACCTCTGAGAGCACATGCCCAGATAAACCTGCCCCAGATACAATAGGATGTAATTGATTGTACTATTTCACTTACCATCTTTGCGAATACCTCCCTGATGCTACTCCAGAAATCTGTTCTTGTTCTAGGTAATCGGCACAGTCATGCATGTGGCAGAAGCGGTCACATAAACATCTCTGGTTGTGTATTCCTTTTTATTGCTCTCATATTTTTGAAACAGACTTATTGGTCATGTACGTCCGTTTACTTTCCATAGATATATTATGTGGTTAGAGCGATTGGCAATACATTTATCTAAATCATTGTTTAAACGAATTTTTATTATGTATACTAATTTGATATATGCATGCAAGCGAATGTGAAATATTTTTCATTTCTAACACCGACGGTTTCAAAGTGGTATTAGGTAAGTTTAATATCTCTACCGATTTGATGAATGTTATAAAGTTACATCAATGTGTTCGGAAACAATCGAACCGATATATGCCCCTTTGTTACCTAGGAGCAAAGATTGTGAAAAGCAAAATTCCTCATTGATGTCTTGGAACTAATTAAATTACTTCTGCCGGGGGGACTAATGGCAAAAGAACTCATGTTGCCACCAAGTGCTTCGTCATTGTCTGAGTCTATGAGAGACCTCGGATATTCTTTGGCGACAGCTGTTGCCGACATAATAGATAACAGTATTACTGCTGGAGCAACAGAAGTAGATGTCTACTGTGATTTGAATTGTAAAATACCAATATTGGCTATCCTAGACAACGGCAAAGGTATGACTGAGGATGAGCTTCTTCTCGCAATGAAACATGGCTCATCTAACCCCAAACAAGCCAGAGACCCTAATGATTTAGGTCGATTTGGTTTGGGTATGAAGACAGCATCTTTTTCTCAGTGCAGAAATTTAACAGTCGTAAGCTCTATAAAATCAAAAATGTGTGGGGCTGAGTGGGATCTGGATCATGTCAGTGAGAGGGATGATTGGTACCTATCGATTTTGGATGACAACGATATTCAAAAAATATCGTATTTGGATCAGTTAGGAGAAACTGGAACGGCAGTTGTTTGGACGAAGTTAGATCGGCTATTTGAAGACCAGTATGGTAGTAAACGAGATGAAATAGTTTTTGAAAAACTGGATCTTGTCGATCGTCATTTATCTTTGGTTTTCCATAGATTTCTTGCAGGTGAAGTTAAGCATCATCCAAGGTTCGCAATTCGAATAAATGGACATGTTGTAAAAGCATTCGATCCGTTCTGTCGAAAAATTAAAGCGACACAGGTACTTCCAGAAGAAATAGTCAGAATTAATGGTATGGAAGTAATGATACAGCCATACATATTACCGCATCATAGTAAGCTCACGGCTACAGAATATGACTTCTACGAAGACCGTAGCAGTTTTATCTCAAATCAAGGAGCATATATCTACCGGAATAGCAGGCTTATGGCTTGGGGAGACTGGTTCAGATTAGTTCCAAAAGGTGAATCTACCAAGCTTGCCAGAATTCAGATCGATTTTCCAAATGCTCTTGATGAAAGTTGGACAATTGATATCAAAAAATCAAGAGCGAGACCACCAAATGAAGTAAGGGAAAGACTTAGGCAGATCATATCTAAAGTTACAGACACTAGTACTAGAATTCATCGAGGCAGAGGGCAAAAGCTTTTTCAGGATTCTCTCGAACCTATTTGGGAGCGGTATGCTGATAAGGAACGAGTTCGATTTGAGTTGAATTTATCTCATCCTCTTTTACAGAGTCTAAAGAATGGTTTGTCGGACTGGCAGTCCTCGATCTTGAATTCATATCTGGAAGCTGTTTCAGCAGCAATTCCAGTGGAGATGATCTACTCGGATTACTCTTCGGCACCTAGAAGCGTTGATCAGTTCTCAATAGAAAAAAACAATGTTTTGCAAAAGCTTGAAGAACTTAGAAGGTCTTTATTTGGTTCTGGTGAGGTGAATGTCGATACTTTTCGGAGCGTAGTTGACTCTGTACGTATGTTTGATGCTCACAAAGAACTAGTAGAACAATATTATGAAGGGATAAAAAATGGGGAATGATAAAGAAAACTTGGAGGCAAAAAAGAATTTTACTGTTTCCTTGATCACTGCGGCAAAAGCACGTTGGTCAGATTATGTTCCAACACGAGAAGAAGTTGATGCCTTAGCTGTCGATCTAGCAAAGATATTAGGTCTTGATGAACATGATGCAGTAAGTTGTGCTAATGACGCTTACTATGAAATAGATTCCAGAATGGGATTGGGTATTTCGCTTGTCGATCCTGAGGCAACTCATGATAAAGAATGGGTTTATAAGCGTAAGGATATTGAATGGTTTTATTCTGATGCATATGAAAAGCACCTAAAAAAAGAGAAGTGGTCTCCTACAGTTGTTCAGTCTTTGAGTGATGTTGGTACGAAAATACTTGGTCATCTTCAAGACCCAACATCACCCGGCGTTTGGGATCGACGTGGATTGGTGATTGGTCACGTGCAATCGGGTAAAACAGCGAATTACTTAGGATTGGTGGCAAAAGCTGCTGATGCTGGATACAAATTCATTATAGTTATAGCTGGTGTTCATAATAATCTTCGTAGGCAGACTCAAGAGCGGGTTGATGAAGGTTTTGTAGGTCGTACTAAGTATGAAGAAGGCTGGAAGACGGTTGGTGTTGGTCATGGTTTTAATAATGATGAACACCCAATCTCTCTCACTAATATTTATTCAGATTTTAGTAAGCGAACTGCTGATGATAGCGGTTGGACAATCAACAATTATAATAATCCGGTTGTCTTGGTTATTAAGAAAAATGTTTCAACTCTTAAGTCTCTTTACCGTTGGCTGGACGAGCTTAATACTAAAGGACTAGGAAGAATCTCTGACGTCCCAATGCTAATGATTGATGATGAAGCTGATAATGCATCAATTAACACCAAAAAAGAAGATAATGACCCGACACAAACAAACCGAAGAATTAGAGAAATTTTAAGTCTGTTTGAAAAGTCCTCTTACGTGGGGTATACGGCAACGCCGTTTGCTAATATTTTTATTAATCCAGATGCTTATGGTGATGAGAAGCTACGCGAAGAACTCTTTCCCAGAGACTTTATTTATTGCCTTGATGCCCCTACAACATATTTTGGCCCTGATAGGGTTTTCCTAGACGATGATAGTTCTACTCGGATTCTGGAACCGATTAAAGACGCAGAAAATTATATTCCTTTTGTTCATAGAAAAGATTTTGATGTATTAGACTTACCACCTTCGCTCTACAAAGCTATTAGACAATTTGTTGTAGTCAAAACGATTAGAAATCTAAGAGGACAACAGCAAAAACATTGCTCAATGCTTGTAAATGTTTCACGGTTTGTAGACGTTCAAGCATTAGTACGCACTCACATCAACGTGTATCTCAAAAAATTGAAGGAAGCAATCAAGGCAAACTATCTGATGCCTGATGCTGTATCCCAGAAAAATGAGAATATGGCTCAGTTAAAGAAGGTTTTTGAATCTGATTTTGTGGATGTTGGTGTTTCTTGGGAAGAACTAAAACCTGCTTTATGTGACTCTGCTGACTCGATAAGAACTTTTGTTGTAAATAGTAAGTCTGATGAGCCTCTTGATTATAAAAAATATGAAAGAGATGGTCATGGTTTGACAGCTATAGCTGTAGGTGGATTAAGTCTTTCTCGTGGGCTTACTATCGAAGGTTTATGTATTAGTTACATGTACAGAAATACTAAAATGTATGACACGCTCATGCAGATGGGCCGTTGGTTCGGTTATCGTTCTGGCTATGATGATTTGTGTAGGGTTCATTTACCTCAGGACTCCATAGACTGGTATTCCCATATTGCTATTTCTTCAGAAGATCTGCGAGATCAAGTCATACAGATGAGACTTGATGGATTGAGCCCTAAAGATTTTGGTTTATATGTGATGTCACATCCTGATACTTTGCTGGTTACCGCTGCAAATAAGATGAGATCTGCGGAAAATATCACTGTTCGGCAGAGCTACAGTGAGAAGGCTGTCGAGAGTGATATCCTTCCAAATGAAATATCAAAAAATAATTTTAATCGAGATTTAATCGTTAGATATTGGAAAGATGACTTTGGTGTAAAAGATAGAGGTTTTTTACCTTCAGAGGAAGGTAAAGGCTGGTATTTAAGTAGTGCTGATACAAGATCCATTATCAAATTTCTGAATGAGTTTAAATGCGTTTCTAAAATGTCGGACAAGAAAAACTTTGCTCTAAAGTATTTAAATTCAATTGTAACCAGATTTCCATATTCTGATGTTGTCTTAATATCAGAAAAGGAAAGTACGACAGAACACGATTATTCTTTGAGTCCAAATCGACGGAAAGCTACTTATTCAGAAAAAGATAATACTTGGAGTGTTAACCAAGGAAGAGTTGGTGGTCGACATGAACATTATGGTTTGTCTGAACCACAAAAAGATAATGCTATGAAAAAAGCCGTCACCGATGCCAAAGAAAAAGGGAAGGAAATTAAAAAACCAGCTGACAGGTACTACAGGGTGGAGAGAAATAAGCCACTACTAATGATTTACAACTTGAATCTGGTTGATGGTGAAAAATCGAATTTTCCAGTTCCTGCCTTCGTTTTAAGCTTTCCTAAGGTAGATTATTTCCACACAGTTTCTGTAGTAGCAAATAGAGTGTATTTGGGAAAATCGATTGGGGTGGATTTAGATACTTTGATTCGAGATGAGGCTGCAGATGACGAGGAATAGGCCTTGGGATGATATAAAGACACCTACTGAAGATTTAAGTGTAAGGCAAATCAGAGACAGTCAATATCTTCCGTTGTATTGGGGGAAGGATGTAAATGGGCGATGTGTTTTTATTTATGAAATTAATGAAGATGGAACCAAGATATTTCAGGAAAACCTAGTATGCATTCATGGGATCAAAATCGACTTTAGAGTGCTTAGTACTACTGGAAATCAAGGCCTGATTTTGGTTCTGGAAAAACATGTAGATCAAGATCTCTTTTACAGCTTATGCGAAACTTTGGTTGATGAACTCTCTAAGATATCAGATCCGTTGGTTGGCTTGTCAGTTGCCCTTTCTCAGATAAAACGATGGAAAGCATTTTTGGCAGGAAAACAAAGTCGTGTACTGAGTGCAGAAGAAATAAGGGGACTGTTCAGTGAACTTAAGTTTCTACAACAGATGCTTGACCAAATGGATAACGAACTGGATGCATTAGATTCATGGCAGGGCCCCGAAGCATCTCATCAGGATTTTATATTTTCAGATACCGCTGTAGAAGTTAAATCACTTTCCGGTCGTGAGAGAAATACAGTAAAAATATCTTCAGAAGATCAGCTCGAAAGCTTGAGTAGCAGTCTGTTTCTTAAAGTCTTTAGGTTGATTGATATGCCTGAATCAAAAGCGTCAATTTCCTTGAACGAATTAGTAAAGATAGTTGAGGAGACACTAACGGAGGCTGAAGCTATAGATATGTTTGATACCAAACTGGCTAAAGTCGGGTATGTAAAGATGCTCAATTACGATAAGCCTAAATTTGTCATTGCTGAAGAACAAACGTATCGAGTCGAAGGCGAGTTTCCAAAGATTGTTAGATCTGAGTTAAGTGAGGGTCTTATAAGAGTTGGTTATGAAATTAAGTTAGAAAGCATTCGGGGTTTTTTATGCGAAGATAAGCATGTATGGGGGAAGTAAAATGGAACAGTCCGTCCAGGAGTTTTTTCATGATTTCAAACAGGATTTGTTAGCTGGTGCAGAAGCTAGTAGCAGTTTTCAATTGTCGCAGTTTTTGGAAACCGTTGCACAAGAGTTGATAGATACAGGATTTCTGGAAGGGTTTGAACTTTGTCACTATCGTGCACAAAAAGGAATGAGAGTTGATGGTTATTGGTTTAATGATGAAGGAACATTAGATCTCTTTATAGCTGACTTCGATTGTAGAGAAGAGTTGGGATCACTGACGAAAACTAACGTTGATAGCGCTTTCAGACGAGTGGCAAAATTTTTTGAGTCGAGTAAAAACAAAGAATTGTTCAAAGATCTCGAAGAGACTGCTCCTGTGTATGGCCTATCAAGGCAGCTCTATGATCGCGGAAGGGCAATAAGAAAGGTTAATTTTTATTTGTTTTCTGAGCAAGCGCTGAGCGGACGAGTTAGCGCAATTGAAGATGGCGAAATTGCTGGTGTGCCAGCTTCATATCATATTTGGGATGTGTCGAGGCTACAACGACAACAAAGCTCTCGAGGTCATAAGGAAATCCTTGATATAAATTTCCCTGATGCTTATGGAACAGGGGTTTCATGTCTGCCAGCTCATTTAGGTTCAGATTCTTACAAATCTTATCTGATAGTAATCCCAGCAACTATTTTGTCAGCTATGTATGAAAAATATGGTGCTCGTTTGCTAGAGCAAAACGTTCGATGTTTTTTACAAGCACGAGGTAATGTTAACAAAGGCATCAGAAGTACTATTATCAATGAGCCGCAAATGTTCTTTGCATACAACAATGGTATTACAGCCACTGCTCAGGAGGTAGAAGTCAGACAAGGGGATTCTGGGCTTGAGGTAGTGAGTATGAAAGATCTGCAAATAGTGAATGGTGGTCAAACTACAGCTTCTCTATTTCACACGAGTCGTAAAGATAATGTTTCACTTGAAGGTATTTTTGTTCAGATGAAACTATCTGTTATTGATAGTGAACAAAGCGAAATAGTAGTACCTAAAATCTCGGAATATGCAAACACCCAGAACAAGGTTAATGCTGCTGATTTTTTCTCAAATCATCCTTTTCATATTCGCATGGAAGAGTTTTCGAGACGTATATGGGCTCCTGCCAAGCAAGGAGCATTACGTGAGACTAAGTGGTTCTATGAGCGAGCTCGTGGTCAATATGCTGATGCACAGAGTAAGCTTACTCAAGGTGAAAAGAAAAAGTTCCAAGCAGAAAATCCCAAGCTGCAGATGTTTACTAAAACCGATCTGGCTAAATTTGAGAATGTTTGGGATGACGCTCCTAGGTTCGTTAACCTCGGAGCCCAGAAAAACTTTGCACAATATGCGAAGCGAATTGGTTCTGAATGGGTAAAATCACCTGAAGCGTTTAGCGAGTTTTATTATAAAAGAGCCATCGCTCGTGCCATCCTCTTTAGAAAAACAGAAAAGCTGGTTTCCGCTCAACCATGGTACAACGGCGGCTATAGAGCAAATATTGTAGCTTATACTTTAGCTCTTCTAGGGCACTATGCGTCCAAGCTCGGTAAGTCTATAGATTTCATGCGGATATGGAGTGCTCAGTTCATTGCTGATGATTTGGAGCGAGCGATCGAGGTTACCTCTGAACTAGTGCATGATGAGATAACTCAACCTCAACAAGGAATTTCTAACGTTACTGAGTGGTGTAAAAAAGAAGGGTGCTGGCAAAGATTAAAAGAAAGATCTGCTGAACTTGAAGATGTTCTGTCACAAGATTTTAAGGATAGTCTAATTTCAAATGACCTTGTGTTGAGTGAGACAAAACAAGCACGAAAAGTACAGAAAATGGATGATGGAATAGAAGCTCAGAAGATGGTACTGAATATTTCAGCCATAAAGTGGAAAAGGTTATTGGAACGATTTAGCTCTGCTGTGACTTTATCCCATAAAGATATTGGGATTTTAAACGTTGCCGTTCAGATCCCGAATAAAATACCAACAGAAAAACAGAGTTTAATTCTTGTCGATTTGCTCAAAAGGGCTAAAGATGAAGGAATAGAGATTGAAAATTTATAGTTAATTATATTTGGCCATTGTTCTAATCGGTGTATGAGTTTGATTGTATCCACCCCATGCTCCCTCGGGGCGTGTTAGTGTGATAAGTTCCACAGAAGAAGTGAGTAGATGTTGGGCTCTACTTTCTCCTGTTCTTTTATACACTTGGTCATATAATCGTAGAGAATGAGTCCATTGGCTTTAGCTGTCTCGGTGATACTGTAGAGTAACGCACTGGCATTTTCTTTTAATGTGTTGGTGAACAGCAGATTTTTGTTGACCACTTACAATGCTAGACGAAAGGCTCGGAGATATGAGGCTCAACCAATATATTAGATTGATGGCCGTGCCCTTGCTGAACAGCTCAAAATTTTGGGGTTAGGTGTGAATGTTGAGAGAAAAAAGGATGTGACAATCAAACCTTCATGGTTCAATAGCATTTAATAAACGTTTACAATGTGAAACTTAAACCTTCCTGCAATATGTTGTTTTGGTTTTGAATGGGTTGCTATTAATTTACTAGTCGTTACTGTAAGGGTCATGTACGGTTAACTTTAAGTAGCTTGATCGGCATTTTAGCGGCTACTCCATGACATGTTCCTCGGACAATATCTCATCTAATGGATATTCTCGTTAATATTGGGTGATTGATAAGATTTTTATTACCAATTAAAACAACTAGTTATTGCTTTAAGTCTGATGACTTGCTCACCGCCAAATTCAAGAAAAAAGACGTCCTAGGACGTCTTTTTTTATGCCTGAAATATATAAAAATCAACAGGTAGATTTCATATTGATGGTTTCATGGCTTTCGATAGCAAAGTGGAGTCCCATGGATGAGTTTATGCGAGTCTGCGTTCAGCATTTGCCTGAACGGTTCTGTTTAGGAACTGTTATTACCCTTTCTAAGCGAGTCCTTCCTTACAGCAAAAGTCACGGCTATTGATGTATAGATACATTAATTGAATGTAAGCGCCCCATGAACACACGGGGCGTTTTAATGTGAGAAGTTCCACGGAAGAAGTGAGTCAATGTCAGGCTCTGCTTTCGCCAGCTCTTTCATGCACTTAACCATGTAATCGTAGAGAATGAGTCCATTGGCTTTAGCCGTCTCGATGATGCTATAGAGTAATGCGCTAGCATCGGCACCTTTTGATGTGTTGGCGAAGAGCCAGATGGTATGACCTTATATACTAAGACTCACCTATGGTGCGTTTTTGGAGGTCGTCAATATGAAACCAGTTAACTATTCTGCTTATATTGGGCTGGATGTTCACAAAGATACAATTGCTGTTGCAATAGCAAGCCCCGAGAGACAGGGTGAAGTACGTTTTTATGGCAATATATCGTCAGCTAAAGATTCTGTCATTCGTTTGATGAAGAAGCTCATAAAACTCCACGAACCGATTCTTGTTTGCTATGAAGCAGGGCCAACTGGCTACGGTCTATATCGATTATTGTTAAGTATGAATATCGATTGCATCGTTGTCGCTCCTTCTAGAATTCCCAAGCTATCAACCAACAAGATAAAAAATGATCACCGAGATGCGGTTGCATTAGCAAGGCTGTTGAGAGCAGGAGAGTTGGTGGATATTTGGGTTCCCGATATTACGCATGAAGCAATGCGCGATCTTGTTAGGGCGAGAAGTTGTGCAAAAAAGGATACCAAAGTAGCCAAGCAACGAATTCAGAGTATTCTTCTGAGAGCAGGAAAAATATACGAGAAAAAGATGTGGACTGTTCGCCACCGAGTATGGCTGGCAAATCAGTCATTCCCGCTTCCATCCCAACAAATTGCGTACGAGCACTATCGACAAAGCCTTGAACAAATAGAAAATAGAATCACACAGCTTGACCAAGAGATTGATCGATTACTTCCAGATTGGTCGCTTAATAATCTTGTTAACCAATTACAAGCTTTGAAAGGCGTCGGTCGGACTATTGCAATTTCAGTTGTTGCTGAACTGGGAGATTTCTCTCGATTTAGTAATCCCAAGCAAATCATGGCGTTTCTGGGGTTGATTCCTGGTGAGTATTCAAGTGGAGCTACCGTCAGAAAAGCCGGAATAACTAAGGCTGGCAACGTAGAACTTAGGCGCTTGTTATATGAAGCAGCATGGAGCTATAGAACCAATGCAAAAGTAGGTAACTGGTTAGTCACCTACCGCCCAGATAGCGTCTGCCAAGAAGCTAAGGATATTTCTTGGAAAGCACAACAACGTTTATGTTTC
The DNA here is from genome assembly GCF_001547935.1 of Vibrio tritonius. Taxonomy (NCBI): domain Bacteria; kingdom Pseudomonadati; phylum Pseudomonadota; class Gammaproteobacteria; order Vibrionales; family Vibrionaceae; genus Vibrio; species Vibrio tritonius. The sequence continues at coordinate 2,242,024 of NZ_AP014635.1, read as the reverse complement.
CGTTATAGAAGCTTGGTAGCAAAAGGCAAAAAATCGCAGGTGGCTATTACGGCTGTTGCTAGAGAGTTACTTGGATTCATGTGGGATATCGCGGTAACTACTCAAAATCAGAGAGTTTAAAATTTGCTTGGAAGTGAAGAAGCTCAAGGTGAGTAATCCTCGTCAAGAATTTAAGTCGACCATTAGGTTAGATACTAGCAGCCAGAAAGAGGCAAGCTCATTACGAAAACCATGTTGGGGCTAAAGATCCCCGAATAAGAGTATGTATAACCCAAGTATTTGTTGATTCACTTTCAGGCAATTCCAACTCTGAGAATATGCCTCGTCTCACAGAGGAGAGAGAGGTTTTGTCGAAAAACTTGAAAAAGGTCATAAGAATTTTTTCGGCCAATGACCATCGATTTGATTGCACGCTCTGCTCGATTGTTGTCGATGGATAAGTGCCCATCATCCACATAACGCACCAACTTTGGCCATTGACCCAAGGCGTATTTAATCGCTTTACCCAGTGGGCTGGATTCGAACACTTTCTGTGTCGTGAGCCATTGATACAGGTCGTCTAACATCGGTTTGGCGTGCGTTTGTCTTTCTGACCAACGTTCCTCAGCTGACGACTGTTTTAAGCGAGCTTCGAGCGCATAGAGTTTTTGGATTTTTGCCAGCGCGATATCCACTTTACCGGTCTTGCCTTTACCCTGAATCTTTTTTGCCTCCATGAACTTACGGCGAGCATGAGCGAAGCAACCAACATTCGTCACTTGAGTGAGACCATCGTACGCCGCATAACCATCAGTTTGCAGGTAACCCGAGTAATCTCCCAAGAAGTCCATTGGGCACGCTCTCGCGCGACTGTTTTGATAGTCGTACAAGACGATGTTTTTCATATCCGGTAAACCAGCTTGCGGAGAGTCAGCTCCTGAGCAGTAAAGCCACATGTAACTGCGCTTCTCTTCTTGAAGAACATTCAACGGGGTTTCATCGGCATGAACCACCACTTGCTCAAGTAAGTGCGTTTTTAAGGCTTGGTACAAGGGTTGGAACTTCTCACTGACTTGGATAACCCAGCGAGCCATAGTGGTTCTTGATAAATCGATACCCGATTGCGTGAACAAGGTTTCTTGTCGATAAAGCGGCAATGCGTACTGGTATTTACCCAAGATGATATTGGCCAGCAAGCTTTCTGTGGCGAAGCTTTTCGGGATAATGCTCTCGGGTGCTGGCTGTTGGTGAACTGGGTTAGTCTCACTGTGTTGCTCACAATGACGGCACGCGTATTTAGGACGAACGTATTCGATAACTTTGAGGACTGCAGGCGTGAACTCCAGTTTCTCGCTACGGTCTTCCCCGATTTGATGCAGAGAATGCTGGCAGCAAGGACAATTTTTATCGTGCTCATCCAGGTCAAGCACCACGGTTTCGCGAGGTAAGTCTTTCGGTAATGACTTGCGTTTACCACGGCGCTTTGTTGTGGTCGTCGTGGTCACCACTTCTTCCTCGACGTTCTCCGCTTCGCATTCCACTTCATTAAAGAAGTCGCCCTGAGCTTCGTTATACGGTTTTAACGCTTCAGAGCGTTTGGCGAACTGACGGTCAAGTGCCAGTTTGAACTGCTCAATCAAGGATTGGCGCTCTTGTTGCCACTGTGATTCTTTTTGCTGCCAAGCTTCTTGCTCAGACATCAACGCCTTCACCATCGCTTGAAGTTCCGCGATGTTTTGGCTGTCTGGATTGATGTCGGGGGTCGTCTTTTTCATGGTGGTTATTGTACTTTATACCGATAAAAAAGGCTTGGTTTATCTGACTTTTATTGCCATTAACCCATTGTAAAACTGTCGATTTTTATCGGTTTATGGCCGATTATTGTGAAGCCAGAAAGCAGCCTGTCGAGGTCAAATTGCGTTAAGGTAAACACGGCATTTTTCTCTTGTGTGGGCCATTTAAACTTGGCTTTTTCGAGGCGTTTATACCAGAGCGCATAACCCGTTTGGTCCCAATACAACGCTTTGATTTTATCGCGTTGTTTATTGGTGAAGAGGAACAATGCCCCAGAGCCTAGCTCAAGGTCGGTTTCGGATTCAATCAACAGCGCCAGACCATTGATAGACTTTCTGAAATCGACAAACTCGCGGTATAAATACACCACTGGCGCGGTCATCATGCGCTTCATGACAAGGCTCCAATCAACTCAGCAAGATAGTGTGGTGGCGTGCCTTGAGGAATACTCAATTCGACGTTATTTACCATCAAAGTCATGTTGGCTACCGACGTCTGGGTCACCTTGCGACAGGTGGTTTTTTCAATAATTTCGGCCTTAACGAAGCCACTCTGAGTTGGGGATGGGTTAACACTCAACTGCTGCCGCTTAGCGTAAAACGTCGATACGCTAATGTCGTGTTTTTGGCAAAAAGCTTGTTGTGTGAGCGAACTGGCTTGGCATTGCTCAATCAGAGAAAGCCATTCTTGGTCGGTACGTCGTTTATTCATGTCACATCTCCTTTGGATTGGAGATGTGATCATAGAGTGGGCAAAGCCTGTTTAGAATGTGGGGTTTGTGGTGCGCTTACAATTGAATCACCCCCAAAAAAGCGGCATCATCGCCTCTAGCATAATAGTTATCACCGTTACATGGTCATCTGCAATGCTAAATGGGCTGGAAATGATATGAGGGAATTGAGTTGCTAGAAGTAAAAACTATCGGGCTATTTTTTATTACAGCGATAGCAGAAATAGTGGGATGTTATCTACCTTATCTGTGGTTAAAACAAGATAAATCGGCTTGGCTTTTACTACCTGCGGGGTTATCCCTAGCACTATTTGCCTGGTTGCTTTCTCTCCATCCCACCGCGGCAGGGCGCGTTTATGCTGCGTATGGCGGAATCTATATTTTTGTGGCCATTCTATGGCTGTGGGTTGTCGATGGTATTCGCCCAACGCTATGGGATGTCGTCGGTGCCACGGTGGCGTTATTCGGTATGGCTATCATCATGTTCGCGCCGCGACATGGCTAATTAAATGCAGAGTCATTGATACGGGAAAAGACCATCAATACGGGAAAAAGCCACTTGTGTCTGAGTCCATAAGTGCTTTTATTTTGTATAGCCCTTCTTTCAAGCGTGCTTGATTGCCGATAGACATTAAAGACAACCGTACGTGAGTTGGTTGGGCGTCTCCTACACAAAAATAGCTGCCGCTAGTCACAATGATGTTATTGTTCTTTGCTTCTAAGGCAAATCGGTCTGGGTGCCAGTGGGCAGGTAAGGGAAGCCAAACATGGTAACCCGATGCCGCACAATCAACCGATGGGAAAATATCTCTCACCAACTGCTGTCTATGATTGGCCGTCTCTCTTTGTAAGCTCGCTAAACGAAACGCTTCACCTGATTCTATGAGCTGAGTTGCGGCAATAAAGTTAATGGGTGAGACAAGCCAAATATTGGTTCTGATGTGAGCATTCAGAGCATGAATCTGGGAGTGTGGCGCCTTTAAGTAGCCACATCGCATGGCAGGGCTAATAGCCTTTGATAACGCAGAAATGTGAAACGTGTAATCTGGAGCGAAGTTCGCTATGGGTGGCGTTGTTACATCGTCTAAAAAGGCATAAATGTCATCTTCCACCAACCAAACTTGTTTCTCATTGATAACCTGAGCGATCTCTTTTTTACGATATTCAGGCATGGAGATACCTGTAGGGTTTTGATGACTCGGAATCGTAATTACCATAGTCGCTTGGTAGTCATCAATGGCTTGTGCAAGGGCTTTGGGGCATAAACCGTCTTTATCTAATTCGACCGCAACCAGTTTTCTGCTCGACATATTGGCAATGGCAGTAATGCCTGGGTAAGTGAGCTGTTCGACCAATATGGTGTCACCGGGTTTTGTTAAGCTTTCGATGACCAAGGAGAGCGCATGCTGAGCACCATTGGTTAATAGAATATTTTCGCTAGTAGCGCCCTCTAAACCATACATTGCCGCCCATTTTGCGCCGGCTGCACGATGAACTTCATGACCTGAATGTTCAGTATAACCAATCACTGGAGCGGTAATCAGGTCGGCTGATTGCCTATAAGCAGATTTTAACGCAGGAACATTGAGTTCCAAACACGGCTGTAAGATTGAAAAATTAAAGTTGTTATCTTCGGGTGGAGCTTGGATAGCATGGTCTAAATCAGATGCAGCACAAACAAATGTGCCTCTTCCGACAAAAGATTCAAGCTGACCTTTATCCATTAGTAGCTTATATGCTTTAGCAACCGTAACAGGGGTTGTTCCCAGTTCTTCCGCTAAAAGCCGATGAGTAGGCAATTTTGAATTCGATGGGTATTTACCTGATTCAATATCGCGCTCAATGATGGCTGCTATTTGCTCAAATTTACTACTGCTCACGCGGTTTCCCCTTCGGATAAATGTCACTGACGGCGATTATAACATAGGTCATTGTATAGTTATTATTCCATTGTTATTCATTAACATAGTTCAATGTGGGGCTGTTTAGCGAATAACGGGGGGAAAGAGAGAGTTCACTAGTGAGATGAATGGCGATACGGATTCTAAGCCTGATACTTAGAAAGCCGCACCGCCACTGTGTTTGAATTAAAGTTTGAACTTACTAACGAGGTTAATCAGATCTTGAGATTCCGCGGTTAATTCATTCGCTGCATCTGCACAGCGTTCTGAGTTAGCACTGTTGTGTACGGTCACTTGGTCAATCTGCTTAATGCCTTGGTTAATTTCGTCGGCGCCGGTCGATTGCAGTGTAGAGGCTTCTGCAATATCCGTCACTAAAGCTGATACATTATTAATGTTTTCAACGATATCTTTCAGGGCGTTGGAGGTTTGTGTGCTCAATTCAATACCGCGTTTGGTTTTTGCCGCTGAATTGTTAATGATTTTTACGGTATCTTGCACTGCTGATGCGCTTCGGGCTGCGAGGTTACGTACTTCGTCGGCCACCACGGCAAAACCACGGCCAGCTTCACCCGCACGGGCTGCCTCAATAGCGGCGTTGAGCGCTAATAAGTTGGTCTGTTCAGCAATATCTTCAATCGCACCAATGATATTAGTAATTTCATTACCTGAGCTTTCAATATCAACCATTGCCGTATTCAGCTCTTCCATCAGTTGGTTACCATTGGTCGCTAGCTCATTGCTTAGGTTAGATAGATTATTGGCTTGTTGAGCGTTTTCTGCACTTTGGTTAATTTGATCCGTAATGCTGGAAATCGTCGCACTGATTTCTGTGATCGATGCGGCAGATTGGGTAGCACCACTTGCTAGGTCATGACTGAGTGTAGAAACCGATTCAGCATTGTTGCCGATAACATTGGCTCGCTCGGTAATTTGTTGGATGAGGTTATTAAGGTCCATCACCATTTTACTGAGTGAGTTTCCGAGCTGGTCATCAGAGGAGGCTAAATTGACTTTTACGGTTAAATCACCTTGGGCGATTTTTTCCGCCACCTTCACTTGATTATAAAGCGATGTCGCCATCTCATCTAACGCATGGGAAAGTTGCCCAATTTCATCAGCGGATTGGTGATTGAGCCTATGGTCAAAGCGGCCTTGTGCGATGGTTTTTGCCATGGTGACAGCCGCTAAAATAGGCTGCGCGATTCGATGTGAGAAATAGATAATACCTAAGATGGCCAAGATGGTGATCACAACACCAATCACAAGCTGATAAATAAAGTTTTCTTGGTTTTTTGCCTTAAGATTGTTGCTGAGTAACACGGCATTTTCGAGCACGACATCTCTGTCCACTTCAAGCGTAATACCCCATTTGATATCGGAGTTACCAAAGCTGATGGGAACAAGTACTTTATAGAGGTTTCTTTCCTCATCATCGGTGACATAGTTTTCACCTTTATTAATTAAGGAAATCACCACGCTGGACTTGTCACCATAAATAGCATCGGTGGATTTGCCAATAAATTCGGGCGTTTTGCTATCTGCAATGAGTAAACCATCCGCCGTTGAAATCGTTACACGACTATGGCCAGGGTAGATACGATTTGCAAGCCTAACAGCTAATGATTGCATAAAGTCGAGATTAAAGTCGGTACCGGCAACGCCTAAAAACTGACCGTTAACAATAATGGGGGCAGACATGGTCGCTAGCCAAACGGATTTACCTTGAACAATATAGGGCAGTGGTGCAGTCACGGTTTCTTTCGCGGTTGCTTTGGGAACCTGATACCAAGCGCCTTTGGTAATGCCATTGGGATGCTTTTCTAACGAGTCAAATTCAACCAGAGGCTGAGTACTGATTTTCCCATTTGTATCTCGAGTAATATAAGGAACAAATCGCCCCTCTTCGTTGGTGTCACTTCGGTATGATAATAAGGCGCTATCCTGTCCATCAAAACTGTTGGGTGCCCACGCACTGTATGTGCCGTTTAAGTCTTTATCTTTATGCAAAAATGCGAGTAAAGCACTGTCGTAGTCATCTCGGTTAAGACGTTTTGATCCAGATTTTTCGTCTTGCGCTTTTACACTCGCCACAAAAGTGGCGATCGCTTTCGCGGTCTCGAGTCCAGCGTCGATTCTTTCATCAACCGTATTGGCGGCAGCAGCAGCGGTTAATTCCAATTTCTTTAATGTTTCTTCTTTGATGAGTCTGGTGGATTCTTCAGAGACGAAGTCTCGAGATTCATTGGCGGAAAAAACGCTATAACCTACCAATGAGACAGACGCGGTTACTAAACAGATCCCAGCAGCTAACGCCATTTTGGTTTTAATCGAATTTATTGTCATCGAATTACCTAGAGTCGTTGAGGTTTATTATCAATAAATTGAGTGTATGTCGTACATTGATGTTTGGCGGTGAAAAATCACTAAGAAGGTAGACTAATGAAAGTTTTGTGAACTCAATCGCGTTGTTTCAAAATTAAATGAGTAATTAGATGAGTAGTTTGACGATCCACTGCCTGAAAATATGGCATAAAAAAAGGTAGCGAATGCTACCTTTAATGCAACAAAGTGAGTATTAAGCAGGGTTCGCTGCTAAATCCAGAGTTGGACGAAAGCGCATGATCGCGAGACTGGCCAACACTCCAACCAATGAAACTACTGCAACATAATAAGCAGGTGCCATCACGTTATCGATAATTAATGTCGTAATAATCATCGGAGTTAATCCGCCGAATATGGCGTAGGCGATGTTATAGGAAAACGACAAACCCGAAAAACGAATCGCGGCTGGGAAACTTTTTACCGCAATGGCTGGAACAATACCCACAAGTCCAACAAAGAAACCGACTAGGCAGTACATTGGGAATAGATAAGTGGTGTCTTGTAACATCGTGCTATAAAAAGCCCAGAAACTGGTGCCTAACCCAATACTAAAAATCGCCATAATGGGCCCATTCCCAAAACGGTCACCAAGAGCTCCCGACACAAGACAGCCGATAAGAATGAAAATAATCGCAAGGCTGTTAGCTTCTAATGCGGTTTCAGGATCAAGGTGAATAACACTTTGCAATAACGATGGCAGTAATAGAACCGTCACCACAACTGCAGCTGTTAATACCCAAGTTACCGCCATGGTCACGATCACAGAGGGTAAGTAGTTTTTGACGACGGTTTTAACCGGCATCTCTTGGGCCAACTGTTTGTGCTCCTGCATCGCTTTGAACACGGGTGTTTCGTGCAGCCAGCGACGTAAATACATAGTGATAAAACCGAATAAGCCGCCTAATAAAAAGGGAATACGCCAAGCGTAGGCGTGTACTTCTGTAGCCGAGTAGCTAGCGTGAATAGCCGTTGCGACCAGTGAGCCAATCAAAATTCCGGCAACTAGCCCCGCTGAAAGAGTTCCGCAGGCAAAACCAATATGGCGTTTAGACACATGCTCTGTGACGAATACCCATGCTCCAGGCGCTTCTCCACCGATAGCGGCACCTTGCAATACACGACAAAGTAACAGCAGTAGTGGTGCTGCTAGGCCAATTTGTTCGTATGTTGGCATAAGGCCAATCGCTAGTGTTGGAACTGCCATCAGAAAAATACTTAGCATAAACATGCGTTTGCGGCCTAATAGATCACCGAAGTGAGCCATGATAATACCGCCAAGAGGGCGTGCTAAATAACCTGCGGCAAAAATACCGTATGTCTGTACTTGGCGCATCCATTCAGGCATATCCGCCGGAAAGAACAATCCGCCAACGACATTGGCGAAATAGACGAAGATTACAAAATCATAAAATTCGAGTGAACCGCCTAATGCTGAAAGGCTTAGTGTTTTTACATCTTCAAAGTTTAATTTGCGCCTCTGTGAGGGAGGTGTTGTTGAGTGCTGTTGTGCTTGTGTTGTGGTCATGATTAATCCCTGATGAACCTTTTTCATTTTATTTTTGGGACTGCTAACGAAGGTAAACTCATCTTAAATAACGGCAGATAGGATGAACAAATTGACTTATCGTAAAAGCAGGGGATCTAGGATATTACGCACGAAGAATGGGAAATTAAAGAGCTATTGTTAAGATTATGGAATGTTATGTTGTGCAAATGATAGTTAAATATTGCAACGAAAAACACAATCTATAGGGAAATATGCACATTTTAGTGTGCCAAATTGTGAACTATGCATGGTTTGAAATTTTGTGCTGAGAAAGTGCGGTTTTACGATATGGCAAAAATTCAAAAATAGTTTGAAAAAACTTTGGTAAATAGAGAAATTTGCTGATGAATTCGGGGTGTCCCCTGCAAAGGCAGCCCTTGCAGGGGGATAGCTCAGTTATGTTCCTGAGTCAGCGTGAGTAACTTATCTGCCACAGATTGGGTCCTAATAGAATTTTCTGCGGTTAACGAGCTGACTTCACGCAGTGATGCTAAAACAGACGTAAGTTCTGCGACGGCCGACGATTGATTTTCGATTTCCTGAGCAACTGCGCGAATTTCCTGAGCAAGAGTGACCACATCACCACCTATCTCATCGGCATTCTGACGCGATTTTTCAGCGAGCTTGCGTACTTCATCGGCGACTACGGCAAATCCACGACCTTGTTCACCTGCACGTGCAGCTTCTATCGCGGCATTGAGTGCTAGCAGGTTGGTCTGCTCTGATATTTTTTGAATCACCGCAACAATATCTTGGATTCGTTCACCCGATTCTGCCAACTGACGAGCATTCTCTGCCACATGGTGCGCTTGTCCTGCCATACCCGATACAGTCGTCTCCGATTGTTCCACAGCGGCGGCTTGGGTTTGAACGTGACCCGACAATTCGTCCACACTCTGATCTAAGTCGCTGGCGCATAGCGCCAACTCACAAGCCATGGATGCTCGTTGTTGCTCTGCATCATTAAGTAGTTGGCCTAGTTGATTCAGTCCTTGGAAAATAGGGCGAACTTTGTTGTCTAGCCCTGTGGCATCCACCAAACTTTCGTAATGGCTCTCTTTAAAGTGATCAATTTGTTTGACAATCACACGGTTAAGCCCCGCGAGTTTACTGACATCTTTATGTAAGAACATCGCTCTGAATTCACAATAGCGATGAATAAACTGTTCCAAATATTCGTCATGAAATGGCGTTTTCGCGTCCCGCACATCGAACCAGAAAATGCCAGTTAGGGTCTGATTTAAATTCAGCCCAAGAATTTCCCCAAATGTGGAGCTGCCAACCACCGGAATATGGGTAAATACGCTATTCATTTGCGCCAATGATTGATTGTTTTTGAGACGACGTAAAATGCAGTCATTAAGCAGACCACCGATAGGAGCCGGCTTGTCTTTTAAGAAGGTGGATAAGTCGCGTCGAGTAGCTTCGGCAAAAGGAATTCTTTTCACCAGGGACAGTGTTTCGCCTGCGGCAATATCACAGTAAAAGTGGATTTTCTTAGCCGATAGATCAAACGACTGAACGGAACGCACAAAAAGTTCGTTACCCACTTTGACCGCAAAAGAATATTCTTCTAAAGCTTGTTCTAGCTGGTTTGGTTGGCAACGGAAATGTTGGCAAAGAAAATCGATTAGGGTGGTTATTTCCCCATTTTGGGTAATGATGTCGCTTAAATACCGATGCTCTTGAGAAGAGGTGAGAACATTTACTTCAATATTGGTTTGTTCAAAATTCTGCGATTTAAATACGCCAAAGCGCATTGTTGGTTTGATCTTAATGAGTGTGATGATGGCGTGATTTTGAAGTGTTTGCTGGCCGTTATGCAAAAAGGTATGTTCAAAGTTGAGATGACCACCAGCAGACCCTCCGACAAATAGGCATGGGAAGCGCCCACTTTGATATATTGCCTCCATAAAAAAGGTTTCTGATCGTGAAAGACCATCAAAGGAGACGTAGGCAATAGTATCGCGATAATCGATGTCAGATTTTATGTTTAGATGATTTAGGCGATTTTGAAGATCTGCAATGCGTTGTTCAAGTGGTCGGTCGATACGGCCTTGCGCCAAATCATCACTACCTAAAGGGACTGAGAGTATTTCAACATTATCAATCAAAGTATCGCTGTAGCATTGAAGAACAATATCTTGCCATTGGGCTTGAGTCCCTTGATATAGGTCCTGACCATTGGCATTACTCAGTGTCCCCGCACAACTACTTAATACCAGTTGGCAAGATGGAAACGCTGCTTTTATACGTCTTGCCACACTATCAATATTACTATTTGGCGAAGTGAATCCAATAATTAAACGAGGGGTAAAAGATATTTTTTTAATATCTTTTTGCAGTTGGGCCTCATTGGTATGAATATTTATCAGGGGCTGAGATTCTTTGTGTAAACTAGACTTGATTTTTTGGCTAAGCCGCATATACATTCCTGTTAACTAAAGCAGATAATTTAGAAAATATTCCGAATTATCATAAATATGACATTTTGTTATGCCGTGCTTTATATCAGAAAACGCTAACGTGAGTAAATGATCTTATTGCTACTTATTTGAGTTAAATGTCTATTATTTCAGTATCTTATTTTTCATAAATGAAGAATTTATTTGATATAGAGATAAAGAGGAAGGTCACCATAATAATTAATATTTGTGTTTTACTTGCTCCTTATTTCAATTGCAATAAGGAGCAAGTAAAAAATAGTTTTATTATTATCTATTCCGAATGAGGTTGTATATGCCGAATTTTTGATGCTTGCGATAACTCAATGACTTGAGAATCTTTTCCATTTTTCATTAATTCCTGAGCAATACTCAGTAACTCTTCAGGATCATCGGCATCATCTGGGCAGATCGCGATTCCAAAACTGGTGGTTAAAGTGATTTCAATGTCATCTGGTAACTTAAATGATGAGGTCGTAATATCATTTATCTTATGTGTGACTTTATTAAGCGCTAGCTCGTTGTCAGATAAATCAACGACTAAAACAAATTCGTCTCCACCATAACGATAAATAAAGTCGCTATCGCGGGTAGTTCGACATAGTCGATAGGTAAACTCTTTGAGAACATCATCGCCGACGTTACGCCCATATAACGCATTCACTTGCTTAAAGTTATCGATATTAATGGCATAACAAGCAAAGCGAGCGCCCCAGAATTTCGTTTGTTGAACTTTGTGGTAGAGCGCGATGTTCAATGCATTTCGGTTGAACATTCCTGTCAAAGAATCTCGGTTGGCGAGCTGGAAGAGGGCTCGGTTCTGGTTTATCTGCTGCTGAGATTCAATGAGTGTCGCTATCGTGAGTGTTTCTCCATGGCGGATAATTGAACGTTCGTGTAGCTCTATCGGGATTTGCTTCCCACTGCGGCTAAGAGCGACTAACTGCTCGTTATCATAAGTAAACAGTTTATCTTTAGAGAGTTGCAATATTTCTTGCTCGGTATAGCCGAACATTCTACGTGCGCTTTCATTTGCCATACTTACTTGGCCCATCTCATTAAAAATAACAAGAGAAGCTTTCGCTGATTGAATTAACTCATTAAGAACATTGATTGTTTGAGCTGATTGACGTTGGCCTGAGCGAAATTGAGTAACGATGAAAGCAAAATTCAGTAAAGCTAAAAAGAAAGTGAACATCTGGATCGAGCGCAACGTGTCCGACTTCTCTTGAGAGTTCTTTTCTACCAATACGGTGATGTCATTCATTAAACCCAACAGAGGCAGATTAATATTGGCTAAGGTATGTTTGATATCTCCAAGTAATTTAGTGTTTAGACCGTGCTTAAGAATGGTTAGATTAAGTTGCTCAAGCGGGATCAACAGTTGATTTGCATTATTGATTAGCTCGCTAACCTTGGGCAGGTCAATCGGGCGCACCATGACTAACTTTTTCTCAGCATCAACCACATACCCACCTTTGGCAAATCCTTCGAGTGTGTCGGTGAACATTTCATAAGACTGCATGTACTGAAGTATGAGCGTTTGAGATTGCTTAGTATTGGTACTTGTTGGATCGATTTGGAAGACAGATTTAGCCATGTTTTGTGACAGCATTCTTTGTCTACCGGCAAGGTTTATGATCACGGCATCCTCAGATACTTCGTGCGTTATTTTGTAGTTAAGTGCCAGCATTGTTGTGTCTAAAGAAAGAAACAACAAAATCGAGCATACTAAAAACCATGTGGTGTGTTTACTTCGTTGAAAATTCACAACCATTACCATTATGCGTTCTAAGGGATTAAAGAAAAAATAGTTCATATAAGCAAGCTTAGCTAACCCTATAGTGGTAGATCTTTGTAACTGGATGAAAAAAAAGAGAATTTAATTCGTATGCGTTCGATTTAGTTATGTCCCTAATAGGACCATTTAGCGGCAGGAGTAGCGAAAACTGTCATCTAACGCTTCTGGTAAAACTAACGTGCTTAAACCTAAATTTACCGAGGAAGTACACATACTTGCGCGTTCCGACGAATCTGATACATAAGTATTTAGGTATTCCGCATTGAGTACCGGTTTATTAGCATTAATAAATGGGGTCAACGCTGAACACTCGCTGAATTCAAAGCACTGTTCATTCACAGCAAAATCGAAGTAATCGACTAAATCGCTAATTTGGTCTAAGTCGTTTTTCAAGCCAATGGCAAGCCCACGCTTGTGCGCCGCGTTGGCAAGAAAACGGTTAAAAGAGAGTTGGTCGTTATAACTTAAGCTAAACCCGCTACTGTTAACGTAACCATCAACATTGTCTGGCTCGACTCCGTCGCAACCTTTTGATTGAGCTAAATCGAGTCGGGCAAGCATGATATTACGAACTTGAGTGGAATTGATATTCAGCCATTGTTCGTTCGGCCAACCATCGACATCATTTCCTAAGTCACTGGCGTCAAAATCAGCAGCGTCAGAGCGCCAGTTTTCGTAAGAACCTGCAGAAAAGTAACATATGACTTTCCGTCCTTGTGCCTGCAGTGACGTGATAAAAGTCGTGGAGGAGTCAAAGAGATCGATATCATAAATAGTGACATTGTAACTAGTGTTTACCGAGCCCTGTAATTGCCATTGCCACGTTACCCCCGCGGCCGGGGAATACCAAGTAGACTGGTGGTTGTCTGTGCTAATATCGCCTCCACCAGCACTATTACAGCCTACTAAAAACAACAGATTAGCCAGAGACAATAAGCGAAATCGCATGGCTTAATACCTAATAAATAAAGAAAAATAGGAACTCAACTTACTGAGTGTTTGAGTCGAACCCTATACCTACTTCGGGTAAAACAGCACAGTGTGTGATATGCCTCGAACAGCAAAATAAATCACTTGATTTGATCTTATTCAAGGACTGTGTGGCGCTCAGTGATGAAAAGACAAATGCTGCTTTTTAGTATGCTAACGCCAAATAAGAGAGCTAAGTTACATTTTTGTAAACTTCATATCAGTTTATCCATGTGTTACTGGAAAATTCATTTATATAAGCTTTAGTTAATGCTGAATAACCGTAACCACACGGTTTAAAAGGTTAACGTCTTTTAGGATAAATTATGAAGTTCAAATCTATTCAGACAAAAATAGCCGTGACAGCAGGGCTTTGTTTGCTTATTACTGCAGGGATACTGGTGGGTTACAGCGTTTATTCTGCGCAAAATACCCAAACGTTAGTCTCTGAAAAAGTCTCTGCGCTAGCCACAGAAACCACTCTAAAAGAGTTAGAAGCGACGGCTTCCAGCTATTCAGAATCAATAAGTCGTCGACTTGAAGAAGCGTTAAGTGCGGCTCGTGCAATTTCTGATGCAATGTCTGCAGCAAAAGAAGCAGAAATGAATGAGGGGGCTGCGTTTATTAATCGCAGTGTGTTCAACGGCATGCTTAAAGAAGTGCTGAAGTCGAATAAAGATTTGAATGGGACTTATAGCGCTTGGGCTCCTAATGCCTTTGATGGCAATGACAATCAATTTAAAGTTAATCGCGATGGTAATAACCCTGATACTGGCCGATTTACGCCGTACTGGATTCGCGATACATCAGGTGCGATTAATGTGCAGCCGCTAGTGGAATATGATTCATCGCAAGCACACCCAAATGGAGTGATGAAGGGTGCTTGGTATCAAGTCCCAGAAAAGACCTTAAACGAAATGGTGACGGCGCCTTTACCCTATATTGTTCAAGGAAAAAATGTTTGGTTGGCAACACTTTCTGCGCCAATCATAGCTAATGGCAAGTTTTTAGGCGTTGTTGGTGCCGACTATAATTTGGATTTTGTCCAAAACCTGAGTGAGCAAGTATCTTCAGATTTATATGATGGTCGTTCGCATGTTTCGATTGTTACAGCGTCTGGCTTGGTCATTGCCGACAGCGAGCAAACCGAAACGATTGGTAAGTCGATGGAGTCATTGTTTGGTGATGAAACTGACTACATTCTGACTGCGATTAAAAATAACAAACCGGTCGTGAAAGTCGATGAAAAAACCAATAATCTTAAAGTGATTTCACCATTTGTACTTGGCCAAAGTAATGTCGCTTGGGCGATGGTGATCAAGTTAGATTTGAGCTTGGTACTCGCAGATGCGAATGCGCTATCGGCGGAGTTAAAATCTAATAATCAAACAGATACCACATGGCAAGTGGGGTTAGGTTTGATTATTTCTATTGTGGCGATAGGTGCGTTGCTGGTGATGGCACGTAACATTTCTCTGCCTATTTTAAATGCAGTAAACATGGCAAAAACCATCGCAAAAGGACAATTTAACAACCGATTGAATTACCACAGTGTTGATGAGGTGGGACAGCTATCTGCAGCGTTAGATAACATGGCTGAAAGCTTACAAGCACAAGTGATGATCGCCGAGAAAATATCGCAAGGCGACCTAGCGGTTTCTGTTAAGCTTGCTTCCAATGAAGACCAATTAGGTCGGGCACTGTCGCAAATGGTGGATGACTTAAATACGCTGGTCGGCCAGATTCGCAGTCGCTCGGATGTTATTGCGCGAAATGCTGATATGGTGAATGGCTTAAGTCAAAGCTTATCAACAGGGGCAACGGATTCTGCATCAGCAGTGACGCAAATCAGTGCGACGATTAACGAGATCGCAGAGCAGATTCGTCAAAGTGCGAGCAATGCGGATAAAGCCAGTCGCCTCTCTTCCCAGTCGGTTGCTGCGGCTAACAATGGTAATCAACTGATGTCGGAACTCCAAACTGCCATGGTGGAAATTGAGGCATCAGGAAACGACATTAATGACATTATACGCACTATCGAATCGATTGCAGAGCAAACCAACTTGCTGGCATTAAATGCTGCGATAGAAGCGGCTCGTGCGGGGGAACATGGGCGAGGCTTTGCAGTGGTGGCTGATGAGGTTCGCCAATTGGCTGGTCGAAGTGCACAAGCGGTGCAACAGACAGCGAAATTGATTGAAACCTCTGCAGAGAAAACCAATCGCGGTATTGCTCTATCGAAACAAACAGCACAATCTCTACAAGAAATTGTGGATGGCGCAAGCCAAGTGTCTGGTTTGGTTGAAGAGATTGCACAAGCGGCAAGTGAGCAATCAGCGGGAGCTGATCAGGTCAGTTTGGGTATTGGTCAAATTGATGAAGTCACGCAGCAAAATAGTACCAACTCAGATAGTTGCGCATCGTCGGCGAATGAATTGACTGATCAATCTGAGCAACTGAATAAGCTGATTACTCAATTTAAATTAAAATAGCGGCAACATGTTGTTGTTTTATACCCATGAAAAAGGTCCTTTGCAGGACCTTTTTATTTGTTTGGTATTCGGAGGCTAACATAGCTTATAGCGCTTCAGAGTAAAGCTCATACACTTCTTTTGCTGTCGGTTGGTGAGGATTGCAACCGAGGCATGGATCAGCAAGCGCTTTTTCAATCCACTGAGGAATATCACTCTCTTTGATACCCAGTTCTGAGAATCCTGCTGGGATACCTACTTGTTCAGATAGAGCGCGAATCGCTTTAATCGCTTGTTGGGCGCCGTCTTTATCACTGAGCGTTGCCACATCTTCCCCTAATACCGCTGCGACAGTACGAAAGCGCTCCGGTACAAATTGAGCGTTGTAGGCACTCACCACGGGAAGCAAAATGGCATTACATACCCCGTGTGGCAAATTGTGAGTTGCGCCAGGTTGGTGAGCCATGGCATGCACTAGCCCAAGTCCTGCACTATTAAATGCCATCCCAGCCAAATACTCTGCACATGCTAGACCTTGACGTGCTTCGATGTTTTGCCCATCAGCAACGGCGGTTGGCAGCCAATGATGGATCAAACGGATCGCTTCTAATGCCGTTGGGTCGGTTAAAGTGTGATGCCCGGCTGAAACATAGGCTTCAATCGCGTGGGTTAAGGCGTCCATACCGGTGGCGGCGGTAACCGATGCAGGAAGTCCAACCATCACTGTCGGATCATTGACGGCAATATCAGGGATCTGCTTATCATCAATGATCACCATTTTCTTTTCCGCTTGCTCATCGGTGATGACCGAGTTTGAGGTCATCTCTGCCGCTGTACCTGCGGTGGTGTTAATCGCAACAAAGTAGGCGCCCTCATTAACAACTTGATTAACCCCTTCATAATCGTTAATTCGTCCATCATTGGTGGCCATAATTCGGATTGCTTTAGCGCAATCGATAGGGCTGCCACCGCCAATGGCGATAAACGCGTCGCAAGCTTCTTGTTGATATTGAGCCAAGCCTTGCTCTACCAGGGCGACAGTAGGGTTTGGTGTGACTTTATCAAACAGTGAATAAGCGATCTGATGTTGATCGAGAGCGGCTAACACAGGGGCGACAATATTCAACTCTACTAGTGTATGGTCGGTAACCACCAAAACTTTCTGTTTATTTTGGGTGGCAACTTGTTCAATGGCTTCTTGAATGGCGCCAACTCCCATAAGACATAGCCGAGGCATTTTTAACGCAAATGACATAAGAAACTCCTTAGTAATATCAAAATTAATCTGTTGTGGTACTTGGAGAATCTCAACAGTAGGTTCTGTGGGCTAATAGAAACCTGTCGCTTAGCATAGGGCGACAGACAAGGAGTGACCTTGAAAAAAGTGCCACTCACATTAGGGATAGACGATATTTGTCAAGATTGGCGTAATGAAGGTCACAGATAACCGAGGCGATGGAGGTTGCGTTTATCCCATTTGTCGGCGATAGCGCGGTACCATACTTTCGTTACCCAAAAGACCGCCTTGATGAATGTATAGCAGGTTGCGCCCTTTTTGGGTTGGCCACCATGTCAGTAGCCGTTGCCACATCAAGGGGTCGTACAACAATTCAAATTCCACACCGGTTTGTTGACCAAGTGCTTGCCATAACTGGTACTGGTCGGGATAAAGGTGCCCAAACTGATGTTTGGTTGTGCCACTTAATATCGTTGGATGAGCGTGTTCTCCTAAGCTAATCCATTGCTGTTTCAGATATTCATCACCACCAACACAAGCACAGGTCACCACTTCGATGTGATGTTCTTTCAATGTCTGATGCAGATACAAGGCTGTTGTCCCGGTACCTGAAGGTAACGCAACTACCCAATCTGCGGCGGGCTGTTGCTCTTTCCAGATAAGAATTTCCTGAGCAAGTTGCTCCACACCCAATTGTGCGATGGGGCTACGTCCTCCTTCGGGCACAAAAAGTTGGTTCTCTGACCATTGTTGCGTTGAGAGATAGTCAGCAACCGAGCAACCGTAGGTAGGGCGGGTTGCAATAATATTGGCGCCAAGAGTGAGTGCCGCCCGATAGTTGCCTATTGGGTTTTCTGCTAGCCATGATGGGATGTGGTCAACGTAAAAATCGAGCTTCCAGTGGCGTAAGTTCGCCAAAGCCGCCATGGAATAGAGAGAGTTTGCCTGTGGTGAACCATGACCTACCAAGGTATCTATCTTTGCGTCTTGCCAATTTAGCAGGCTCATGAATTTGCGTGCTTTATTCCCGGAAAACTGCGGATGCAATAAATCGTCGCGTTTTAGATAAAAGGCGATGTCTTTAAATTGATGGTGGGTAATTGGGCTGTGCTGAAGTTTCATAAGGTGCTAGTGGTGGTAATCAGTTCGCAGAGTATATCGAAGTTCGGCGCTAAGTGCTGTGTTCACTTGCGATGATCGAACCATTTGGCTTTTTCGTAAGATAAAAAAATACCCAGAACAAAGCGAACTGGGCACATACAAACGTAGGAGTTAATAGGAAAAACAGTAACGTGAGTTAACTGTTACGATGAAAAAATACTTCAGCAGTGAGCTGAAAGCTTCTTAACCACATAAATAGAGACTGCGGCTTCGGCGAAGAGTTCAGATTTTTTTGCGAAAGCGCCTTTTTTGTGTGAAAGCGCCTTTTTTGTGAAAGCTTTTTGGGGGCAAAAACGGGGTAATCAACAAAATGCTGCACAATGCAGAGTTTGACCAAAGTCTTAGGTTAATCATTTGTTAAAAAGTGGGCTGGCACTATAGTTCATATAGGGAGACAGAGACGATTATCGGTTTAGTATACCCAAATGACCTCAAGATGCAGACTTCAGAGCTTCATCAACGAGCACAGATCAAGCTCAATGACGGCAGGAATGGTTATTCCCTTTCAACGTCATTGAGCGCAGAAATGGGCTTGTTGATGAGCTCCCAAGGGGCGAGTTGTATTCGCTCCTATGCTGCGTTACCGATTTTCTACGTAGAATCACTATGTATTCAAATCGGTGCCTTGCCTATGAGCGAATACATTCTCGCTGAAACCGCATCTTGAGGTTACTTGGGTATAAACATGCTTGCTGCATAGCTTCCCAAACAGAATAAGGAGCGCCCTATGAGTACATTTCGTCAAAAATGGGTTAGTGGTCCTGCACTAAAATGGTTTCGACGCGTATTGCCTCCGCTTTCTGCAACGGAAAAAGAGGCGATGGAAGCGGGCAGTGTTTGGTGGGAAGGTGAGCTGTTTTCTGGCCAGCCAGACTTCACCCGCTTATTAGAGTACCCCAAACCTCAGCTGAGTGATGAAGAGCAAGCCTTTATCGACAACGAATTGGAAATATTGCTTTCTCAGCTTGATGATTACCACATCATGCAGCACGAAAAAGATCTGCCTGAAGCTATTTGGAATTTTCTCCGTCAAGAGCGCTTTTTTTCCTTAATCATTGAAAAAAAATACGGTGGGCGCGCTTTTTCTGCCTATGCCAACTCGACCATAGTGACCAAGATCGCAACACGTTCAATCAGTGCGGCAGTTACTGTGATGGTGCCTAACTCACTTGGTCCGGGCGAACTACTCACTCACTATGGAACCCAAGAACAGAAAGAGTATTGGTTACCCCGTTTAGCCGATGGTCGTGACATTCCTTGTTTCGCTCTTACTGGACCGGAAGCAGGCTCTGATGCTGGAGGCATCCCAGACAAAGGAATTGTTTGCATGGGCGAGTTTCAAGGAGAGGAAGTATTGGGCATTCGCCTTACTTGGAACAAACGTTATATCACGCTAGCCCCTGTTGCCACGGTGCTTGGTTTAGCCTTTAAACTTTATGATCCTGAAGGACTAATCGGTGACCAACCCGAACTTGGGATTACATGCGCTTTGATTCCAACGTCTCACCCAGGAGTCGAGATTGGGGAGCGGCACGATCCCATGGGGCTCGCGTTTATGAATGGACCAACTCGAGGGAAGGATGTTTTTATTCCGATCGATTGGATCATCGGTGGTCAGCAATACGCGGGAAAAGGATGGCGTATGCTGGTGGAATGCTTGTCGGCAGGGCGTGGTATTTCTCTACCGGCCTTAGGGGCTGCAATTGGTCATTTAGCTACGCGAACGACGGGCGCTTATGCTTACGTTAGAAAGCAGTTTGGTGTGTCGATTGGGCGTTTTGAAGGGGTTGGGGAGGCATTGGGGCGCATTGGCGGTTTAACCTACCTACTCGAGGCCACTCGCACACTCACCACAACTGCTTTAGATAGTGGAGAAAAGCCTGGCGTTGTCACCGCCATCGCCAAATATCATATGACGGAAATGGGTCGTACCATTTTAGCTGATGCCATGGACATTCACGCAGGTCGCGCGATTCAAGGTGGACCGATGAACTATTTATCGACTCATTACTTGGGCATTCCGATTGCTATCACGGTAGAGGGGGCCAACATACTGACTCGCAACTTAATGATATTTGGACAAGGGGCGACTCGGTGCCATCCTTTTGTGTTAAAAGAGATGGCGGCGGCAGCAGACCCGGAAGCTGAACGTGGGGCGGAAGCGTTTGACCGTTGGCTTTTTCAGCACATCGGCCATACTGCCGGTAATATGGGGCGCGCCTTTGGTTTAGCCCTGACAAGCTCGCGTTGGGTTAAGGTTCCGAGCAACTGTGCGACTAAAAGAGAGTTTCAGCATCTATCGCGTTTGTGCGCGGGGTTAGCTGTTACCTCGGATATGGCAATGTTGACGTTAGGTGGTGCTTTAAAACGTAAGGAGCTTATTTCAGCCCGTCTCGGTGATGCATTGGCTTACCTTTACATGGCCAGTGCTGCGCTCAAGCGCTTTGCTGATGAAGGGCAACAAGCCGCCGACCGACCTTATCTCGATTACGCTTTAGCACACTGTTTTTGTCGTGCAGCAGATGCTATGAAAGAGGCGTTAATCAATTTTCCTAATCGTTGGGCTGGATGGTTGCTCCGCGCTATTATTTTCCCACTGGGTCAGCATTACACTCCCCCTAAAGATGCGTTGGCGCTAGAAATAGCACAAAGCATGATGGTGCCGGGTAAACAGCGCGATCGAATGACCCATCTATGCTTTGTTGGTAAAGATAAAGATGACGCCATTGGGTTGATGGATACTGCCTTTGTTGCCTTGTACGAGGTGATGCCAATTGAGAAACGACTGCAACAAGCCATTGCTGCTAAAACAGTGAATGGGAAGTTACCGCTAGAAGAAAAATTGCATGCTGCGGAAAAGGCGGGCGTGTTGAGTTCGAATGAGAGGCGCATGGTGCTTAGGGCGGAGCAACTGCGTTATCGGGCAATTCAAGTGGATCATTTCTCACCGGATCTCTCTGAAGTTTTGACCAACAAGGGACAAGCCCCTACACTTTAACCCGCAATGTAAGTGGTTCAAACCGACGTCGAGAGCTTCTCAAAATAGAAGCTCTCGCTATTTCTTGGGTGAATTTTAAGCGAGAGTGCTCCAACCACTTGGGATTTATTCCTATTTTTGCAGAAATAGGATGCGAAGGGGCGACGAACCTTTTATCCTATCGAAGATTTTTGAAGGAAGTTGAATATGATCATCAAACCTAAAATTCGCGGATTTATCTGTACAACAACGCACCCAGTGGGTTGTGAAGCTAACGTAAAAGAACAAATTGAATACACCAAAGCTAACGGTCCAATTGCAAACGCACCTAAACGCGTTCTTGTGATTGGTTCATCAAGCGGCTACGGTCTGTCTTCTCGCATCGCAGCTGCTTTCGGTGGCGGTGCAGCGACAATCGGTGTTTTCTTTGAAAAACCTGGCACAGAGAAAAAACCAGGTACAGCGGGCTACTACAACTCAGCAGCGTTCGATAAGTTCGCTAAAGCTGAAGGCCTATACTCTAAAAGCCTAAATGGCGATGCTTTCTCTAACGAAGCGAAAGAAAAAACCATCGAACTGATCAAAGAAGACCTAGGTCAAATCGATATGGTGGTTTACTCGCTTGCATCTCCAGTTCGTAAATTGCCTGAAACAGGTGAGTTGATTCGTTCATCTCTAAAACCTATCGGTCAAACTTACACTTCAACTGCGGTTGACACTAACCGTGACGTTATCATTGAAGCAAGTGTTGAACCGGCAACCGAGCAAGAAATCGAAGACACCATTACTGTTATGGGTGGTCAAGATTGGGAACTTTGGATCAATGCTCTAGACGAAGCTGGCGTATTGGCTGACGGTTGTAAAACGGTTGCTTACAGCTACATTGGTACTGAGCTAACTTGGCCTATCTACTGGGACGGCGCTCTTGGTCGTGCGAAGATGGACCTAGACCGCGCAGCAGCAGAGCTAAATAGCAAACTGTCTGCAAAAGGCGGCACCGCAAACGTTGCTGTACTTAAATCTGTTGTGACTCAAGCAAGTTCTGCAATTCCAGTGATGCCTCTGTACATCGCGATGGTATTCAAGAAAATGCGTGAAGAAGGCGTTCACGAAGGTTGTATGGAACAGATCTTCCGTATGTTCAGCCAACGTCTATACAAAGAAGACGGTTCAGCTCCAGAAGTGGACGACAAAAACCGTCTACGTTTGGATGACTGGGAATTGCGCGACGACATTCAACAGCACTGCCAAAACCTATGGCCACAAATTACCACTGAAAACCTAAAAGAACTGACTGACTACGTTCAGTACAAAGAAGAGTTCTTGAAACTATTCGGTTTTGGTATCGAAGGCGTAGATTACGAAGCAGACGTAAACCCAGCGATTGAATTTGATCTTATCAATTTCTAATTGGGTTAACACGTAGATAAACAAAAGGCGCTCATTGAGCGCCTTTTTTCGTTCTGGTTAATTCAACAATATTAGTATCGTACCAGCAAGAGTCATCAGAATATTGGCGATGGCATAAGTGCCAGCGTAACCTAATGCTGGAATGGTTGATTTAGCGTATTCGTTCACAATGTCCATAGCCGGTGCGCAAGTACGGGCACCAATGATGGCCCCAAATAGTAAGGCGCGGTTCATCTTAAGAATGTAAGCTCCAACAAGGTAGGCAAATACCACAGGTACAACACTGACTAAGAAGGCGAGGCCAAATATTTTAAAGCCGATGTCGGAGAGGTGTTCGAACATCTGCCCACCGGCGCTCAAACCAATGCCCACCATAAAGAACATTAACCCTAGGTCTTTGACCATGTTTAACGCCCCTTGTGGCACATAGCCAAACGTTGGGTGGTTCGCGCGCAAGAAACCTAACGTAATACCCGACAACAATAAACCAACGGCATTGCCTAGGCTAAAAGAAACCTGACCAAAGGTCATGGTAATCAGGCCAAACAGAATGCCAAGAATAAAGAAGCTACAGAACGCGATCAGGTCTGCCATTTGGCTATGAATCGAGATAAACCCGATTTTATCGGCTAGCCCTTGGACTCGGCTTTTCTCGCCACTGACTTGCAGCACATCCCCTTTCGCGAGCACGATATCAGAATCCATTGGCATCTCAATTTGAGCACGGACAACTCGGTTTAAGAAACAGCCGTATTCAGAGAGATTTAATTCAGATAGACGTTTACCGGCAATGGCATCACTTTTTACAACGATCTCTTCTTCTGAGATACGTAAGTCGAGTAGGTTGCGGTCAAAAACTTCTTTTCCGTTACGAAAACTAGGATCCAGTCGAGCATGGCTATCAGGAAAACCCACCAACGCAATTTCATCGCCTTCTTGTAAAATGGCATCCCCATCCGGGTGGGCAAGAATACCGTTACGGCGTACTCGCTCGATGTAACACCCCGTTTGGCGATAAATCCCGAGTTCGCGAAGATTACGTCCATCAACCCAATTGGTAAGTTCAGGACCAACACGGTAAGCCCGAATAATTGGTAAATAGACTTTACGCTGGCTATTTCCGCCTAGGCCTCGTTCGCGGGCAATTTGTTGCGCTGAGTCGGAAAGATTTTGCTTTTGTAGTTTAGGTAGCAACTTAGCGAACATAATCATACTGATTAAGCCGACTAAATAAGCCATTGCATAACCGACAGAGACGCTATCCAAAATAAGTGATAGGTCTTTATTGTGAGGCACTTCTGCTAATCCGGAGTTAATGGCATCTTGAGCCCCTACGAGAACAGGGGTTGATGTTAGTGCCCCAGCCATCATACCGGCAGAGAGACCAAAATCGAGATCAAGGTAGTAGCTACCAAAATAGGTGATCCACATCGCGGTGATTAACACCGTTAAACTCAGGATGAGGTAATGTTTCCCATCGCGGAAAAAAATGCCAAAAAAATTGGGCCCCGCTTCGATACCTACACAGTAGATAAACAGCATGAACCCAATGGTGAGTGATTCGGAACTGAAAGAAAAACCAAGGTGCCCCATGACAAGAGAGGTGACCAATACACCGATGGAGTTTCCTAGTTGAAAACTACCTATCCTGATTTTACCAATGGAAAGCCCAATGGCTAAAACGACGAAGATAAGAAGAATGGGATTTTGCTTTAGCAAGAGTACGACGTCTATATTCACTGTCTAGGCTCAAAGAAGGTATGGCGAAAGAATTAACGCAGATAATTTTATCTGATTATGAGAAAAAGATAAGTTAAATTTTCTAGTTTTACGTAGATTTTGGAGAGGTCGAACCATCGGTCCTGAATCCATCTGCGATTTTCTAATAAGTGCACCTGTTTTGGGTACAAAAAAACCCGCATTAGCTGCGGGTTTTTCAATCTGTCACGATTAGTCGAACAGACCTAGGTTTTCTTTTGCGAATGCTTCAAATTCTGTGCAGCCGCCGATAGGTTTTTGATCAATAAAGATTTGTGGAACAGTTTCAACTGGTTTACCTACACTTTTAGATAGGTCTTCTTTACTGATGCCTTCCGCTTGAATATCAACATAGCGGTAGTTGAAATCTTCGTGTTTTTCTTTCAGAGTTTCTGCGTGCTCTTTTGCACGAACACAGTATGGGCAACCTGGACGACCAAAAATTACTACAAACATGACTCTCTCCTTAATTGTTTTCGAAGCCAATATGCCTGATTAGATATAGAAAATAAAGTAGCAATTACCATTCAATTCAATAGATAAAACCTATTGTTCACTTCTTCAGCTATTGCTGTTGTATTCATATTCAACGATTTTGATAATTAGAGTATAGCTGACCCGAACGGTTTCGAAATGAAAGCCGCTGAATTCAAGACGTATAAACGCAGTGATAACATTTGAGATAGGGAGATAATTACGTGATGCTGAGCAAAAATTAACCGCGAAATTTAAGGGCGAATGTTTCACTTTGCTCTGGGTCACCGAATTCAATAAGTAGATGAGCCATCCTGATAGAAGTGAACACTTATAAAGGGCTTAATCATGTTTGAATTTATGACCCCCACAAAGATCATTTTTGGTGCCGGTTCATTACTACACGCTTTGCCTCAGATTCGCCAGATAGGTTACAGCATACTGTTAGTCTCGGGGCGAACTCAGGAACGCGCACAACCTATTGTGCAGGATTTTCAAAAGCATCATAAGCGTTATCAACATGTTGCTGTATCGAGTGAGCCGAATATCACTATGATTGAAGAGACCGCAAGTCTTGCAAGGCGCTTTAAAGTGGATGCTGTTGTCGCAATTGGCGGTGGCAGTGTGCTTGATACAGGTAAAGCTCTGGCGGCGATCATACCTAACCAAGGCTCTGTATATGATTATGTGGAAGTGATTGGTCGTAGTGTTCCTCTCAAGGCAAAACCGTTACCCTTTATCGCCATTCCAACCACCGCAAGCACGGGCTCGGAAGTGACAAAAAATGCGGTATTACGCTCTGGGCAAGACAAAATTAAAGTGAGTTTGCGTAGCGCAGATATGATGCCAGATGTGGCAATTGTTGATCCAACGTTAACCTACGGAACGAATCTTTATCTTTCAGGCCGTGGAGCAATGGATGCCTTTACCCATTTGATGGAGGCTTATGTGTGTGGTGTACCCAACTTGCTAACCGATATGGTTTGTGAAGAGGGGTTATCCCGTATCGCTCATTCAATCATTGATGCCTGTGTTCTGGATGAACCAAAGGCAAGGCGTGATCTTTCATTTGCTGCCATGTTAGGAGGGCTGGCGCTGAGCAATGCAAAATTAGGTGCTGCCCATGGGTTAGCTTCCGCATTGGGAGGGAAACTGGACGCTCCACACAGTGTGATTACCGCGCGTCTATCTCCTTACGTGATGCATGAAAATATCGAGTTAGCTCGTCAGCATCAAGCGGATGATATTTTGCAGCGTTACTACCGAATTGCTCAAATTCTTACCGATAGGCGTAATGTGAATCTTGAAGATGGTGTTTTATGGGTCAATATGATTTTGGAGCGTTTACAACTGCCTACGCTAGATCACTTTGGTGTTTGCCAAACTTCTTTTCAAGATGTTGTTCGAGATGCTTTGCAATCTAATTCAATCAAAGGGAACCCTTTGCCGTTAACGGAAGCTCGATTGATGAGCATTTTGAATCATGTTTGTCAGTGTAGGACGCGAACAGAAACGGAGAAGGAGCAAACTGTGGAGCACAATGCGGTTGCGTTAATTAAGCAAACCGAAGGGCAGAAAAGTGGAGATAAGCAACCTTTAGAAAGAGAATGAGCGTCTAACGACGCTCATTTTTTTGATTGGTAACCAGAATCTATTTGTAACCAGCAGTCGAGGATTAAGATAAATTCGAGTATTTATCGTAGCGCGAATCCTTCAAAGCTTCTTTTACACGCTTGAGGTTTTCACGGAAACCAGAGCCGCGGCGCAATGTGAAGCCAGTTGCTAATACGTCAATCACCGTCATTTGTACTACGCGGCTTGCCATGGGCATATAAACGTCGGTATCTTCTGGGACATCCAAGCAGATCGACAATGAGCTTGCTTTGTCGAGTGGTGAGTCTTTTGCAGTAATCGCAATGACTGTAGCACCATTTTCTTTGGCTAAATGAGCAATTTCCACTTGGCTTTTGGTTCGGCCAGTGTGCGAAATCAACACAATTACATCGTTATCTGTGCAGTTAATACAGCTCATTCGTTGCATCACAATGTCTTCAAAACAGGTGATAGGAATATTAAAACGAATAAATTTGTTTTGTGCATCACGTGCGACAGCAGAGGAAGCGCCTAAGCCAAAGAAAGAGATGCGTTTCGCTTGAGTCAATAGGTCGACAGCTCGATTGATTTGTACGGGGTCTATGCTGTTTTTTGCTACATCCAAACACGCCATGGTTGATTCAAAAATCTTGTGCGTGTAAGCATCTGGACCATCCTCTTCTTCAACGTTACGGTTAACGTACGGAGTGCCATTAGCTAAGCTTTGTGCAAGGTGCAATTTAAAGTCGGGAAAGCCTTTTGTGTCTAAGCGGCGACAAAAACGGTTTACAGTTGGTTCGCTGACATCGGCCATTTTGGCTAAAGTGGCAATGCTTGAGTGAATGGCAGTTTGAGGGGAGGCCATAATGACTTCCGCTACCTTACGCTCAGACTTGCTAAAATTTTCCAGATTTTTTTGGATTTTTTCTAATGTATTCATAGTATTCACGCAGGCATAAGGAATGAATTGTTGGTATGCCCTAAAGCTGTTTAAAATTCTGAGAACATTGCCACATCACATAGGCACATCGACCCAACTCCAGTGACTCGAGTATAAACCCAAGCATGGTCAATTCATAAATGAAACGATGTATCAAATGGTGATTCTATGACAAGCCTCAAACTAAATTTCATTAAAACTACACATACACCAACTAGTTGCGCTGTTTTTTCCATATTTCAGCAAGTTGATGATAGGTAAATTACAAAGTTCAGAAATTAATTTTCATTCTTGTGTAACTTTGGGCGCAGGTACTGGGACGATAGAGTACGCGATATTCTCTATGTTTGTCATCAATTGAGGCGCTAATCTAGCAATTTCTCGCTGTTCTTGCAAAATTCCCTGCAAAATGGTTTCAGTGGTGAGGGGATTTGCTAACACAACTCGAAACACAATGGTGGCCAAATGATCCCAGCGCGTTGGTGTTAATTGAGTTCGAGAAACAAACGAGCGGCCGGTTTCACGTTGGTGTTTTTGGATGAATTTGGTTAATTCGTTCAGAGCGTTATTGAGTTCGATTTTTTGCTCACGGTTTGCATGCTCTAGAGCGTGTAGAGCAAAGGGGGGAACAAACCGATAAGTAAGCAGGCACAGCTCAGGTTCAGACACCAATTCGAAATCGTCGGTGGCTTTGATGAGTTTTGCAAAAAAATGGGCTTTAGCGATGCTTTGGTCGATAAGCATGCCATAGCCAGCGCGGCTAATAATGTGCAGGCTTGAGTAGACGAGCATGGCCATGCCAGAACGTGACCCTTCTAGAGTGTGGCTGCCCAAATCCTTTGAACCTTGGCGCAAAATGTATTGTGCATGATGTTCTATCGATTGCATTGCGCTTGGATCTTTGAACAGCACCATGCCAGCGCCCATTGGGATGTAAAGCTGTTTGTGAGCATCAATGGTGACAGAGTCCGCCTGTTCAATGCCGTTGAGTAAATAACGGTGTTGCTGCGACATCAAGGTCGCTCCGCCCCAAGCCGCATCGACATGAAAATGACACGAATGTTGACGACAAATAGCCGCCATCGCATTTAATGGGTCGATATTGCCTGTTTCGGTGGTTCCGGCAACACCGACAACAGCAAAGGGCAAGATGCGTTTAGCTTTCAGCTCACACAGCGTTTTATCTAAGTCTGCTGGTTTTATCCGGTTATATTCATCGGTCGCAACACTGACCAGTCCATCTTGGCCAATACCTAACACATCGGCCGCTTTTTTCAATGAGTAGTGACCCCGTTCAGAAACGACGATGGCAAGGCCCTCATATCCATAATATTTTAATGCTTTGAACAAGCCTTCTTTTTCCACTCCACCGAAGTCAGGCGTCGCCTTTAATGCATTATTACGCGCCACCCAAAGAGCAGTGATGTTCGCTATGGTACCACCGGAACAAAACGCGCCAAGGGAGTGCACCGCACTGTGCATCCAGCGCTGGTAGAATGTCTCGTCTTCACCATAAATAAGGTGATGGATCATTCCAAGAACTTGGCGTTCAAGAGGTGTAAAAGCCTTTGAGGTTTCTATTTTTACCAAGTTTTGGTTAAGCGCAATCATGATTTTTGAAAGCGGCATCAAAAAGTAAGGCAGAGCTGATGTCATATGCCCCACAAAGCTAGGGGCTGAGGTGTGCACAGAGTGGGCGACAAGAGTGTTAAGAAGGTGTTCGGTATGTTCGGATACGAATTGCGGCTGCTCTGGTACATGCGCACTAGAAAAATCTTTTTCAATCTCAACCAGAGGCTTTTCTTCAGCCACGATGTGCTCACCTAAAAAAAGGTTTAAGTTATGGGAAAGTTCAGATTCAATTTGGGTTAAAGTGGAGTCGGGACCTTCAGGAATAGTAAAAATACGCAGAAGATTCTCAAAAGTCACATCCGCTGTTTTATTTGTTGCCGTCATCCTAATTTACCTAATTTTATTCATTACCTAATAGCCCAAAGTTGAATAGTACCGAACGGAAAGACCATTAGACACATTTTTGTCAAAGGAAGTTGATGTTTGCCCACTTGGATAGAGTGGATAGAGCTTATCTAACCACGGTAGAAAGCCCCAATTACATAGTGTCATTGAGGTGAAAAACACCAATGTGTAGTGAGCGATGGTTTGTAAGTTGTTAGTAGACAAGTTATCGAGGTGGGGATGTTTAACAAGATCATATGAATTAGAAAAACAACGGCTTGGTTTACTCGACCAAGCCACTTTGAATCATTTAATACTATGACATACCCAATATAGACCAATAACATACTCGATAGCATGGTTAGTTCATTATCGAGAGATTAAAAACCACTGCGGGTGATCACTGAGCGTAATTTCTCGTTAAACTCGTGATCGGAAAGGTTACTTAGTTGATAAAGAACATCGGCCCCAGTTGCATTGATTTCCACTTCATGTTCTTCGATTGCATCGTCTTGCTTGCGGAACATCAGTAGATGACTCGCAATACGAGCGATGTCTAGGTAACGCACTTCTTGGATCTGCTCTGCCATTTCTTCGTTGCAAGCCACTTCTAAGAAATCAGTGTCGAAGCCCCAATGCTTCAAAACCAGTTTACTGGTACTTGAACAGCGAGATTGGAAGATTTGCATCGCGATGTCTTCATCTAGATAGTTCCCGTTCTCTAAGTAGAGATGGTATTCATTCACTAGGCAAAACAGACCGATATCCGCAAGTAAACCAACCAGTAGAGACTTTTCTTCTTCAAGATAAGCATACTCTTCAGGTTCAACTTGTTTGAACGTTTCAGTGACAAGCACCATGGTTGCCCCTAATTCTCGGGAAGCATGGGCACTATTGGCCAAAATCTTATTACATTCAGGGCTTAAGTTAATCGCATGTTTCAATTGTTCAATGGCTTGTGCAGTTACGATGTCACGCACGCGCAAAATGCCCAAACGAGATACAGCCGTGATTAAATCGTTACAGGTGATATTCCTGCGGTTAAACACAACAGAGTTAGCTACGCGGATAACGATCGCCGCAAGGCTAGGATCATCGGTCAAACAGTCTGCGATATCAGATATGGTGGTGGAATCTTGCATACAGAGTTGCTGAACACGAAGAACAACCGTCGGGATCGGAGGCAAGGAAATTTTACCAGTGCTTATAGATAGCTCAACGAGTTGTGCAAACTCACTTTCTAAGCCGTGGATCAATTTGTGCCGATTATCTGGGAGCCAATAAAAGGATAAATGATTCATAAAAACGCCAACTCTGTCATACCGGCGGCTATTCTACCTACGTAATCGTAACAACTGCAACCAATTATATTTTTCTCTTCAAATAAATTCGCTTTTATAGGAGCGGTTCGACATTTAGTCCTCTTTTTATGTTTCATCTAATCAACAAGAGGTAGTTGACGAGATCTGCATCGCATAAAGCAGAGTTGCATAAGTGATAGTTGTGTAAATAGCATGCATACTTCGTCGTGTTAATTACTTGGTGATTTTTTATGCACCGAGTGGGTGTAATGATGCAGTTTATCTAGTACCTAATGAAAATATTTACAACGTCAGAGCTAGTAGAGGACACCATTATGAAACGACATTTATTCTATAAAGTTGCGACGCAATGTGGCTCA
This sequence comes from Vibrio tritonius, assembly GCF_001547935.1. Taxonomy (NCBI): domain Bacteria; kingdom Pseudomonadati; phylum Pseudomonadota; class Gammaproteobacteria; order Vibrionales; family Vibrionaceae; genus Vibrio; species Vibrio tritonius. The sequence continues at coordinate 2,210,817 of NZ_AP014635.1, read as the reverse complement.
TTGCAGACGCGCTCCATGTTTGGCGGTACAGGCATATTCCAAAATAATGTTATGTATGCTCTTATTCGCGAAGAATCGATTTACCTTAGAAGTCACCCTTTGGTGGAACCTAAATTAGCAGACTTATCCTGTGAGAAATTTAAGCATATTAAGAAATCCACGGTGGCGACCGTTAACTATTATGACATCACGGAAGTGGTGGTAGGGCAGCCGGATTTAGCCGTAGAACTCGTTAATCTTGCCATTAAAGGCGCTAAGCTAGACGACGCGGCAAAACGTTGTAAAAGTAATCGACGTTTACGCGATTTACCTAATATGCAATTGACTACTGAAAGAATGATTAAGAAAGCGGGCATCGATAACGTCGATATGTTGTTAGAGAAAGGGGCTTCATTTGCGTTTGCTCGTATCTGCGACATTTATGGGCGAGACGTTGATATGCGTTTACTTTGGAAATTGGCTGGTGCTGTTGAAGGGGTTCATTGGGAATTAATTCAAGAGCCAAAGAAGCAAGAGTTGTTGCAAGAGTGCAAACATTATGGTTTTGTCTCTATGTAGCAGACCAAACCATACAGCAGTCATCAAATAGATACCCAAGTCGACCGAATATGAATATGTGTCCTTTCATTTCGGTCGACTTTTTATTCGTCTGGGTTACGATTCAATTAATATTTGAAGCGTGCAGTGAATAGAATTTGATCGTTGTACGCGTCGTTAAATCGAGCTTCTGCACCGAGAGAGAACAGCTCTGTAGAATGGAAGCGAGCGTATACAGAACCAATCCAATCGTCATTGTCATCAATTGTGACATAACCAGCTTTACCACCAACTTCAAGCTGTGGCCCTAACCATTGACGTACACCCAAGTTCAGTTCCATGCCTGCATCGGCATTGCCATCATGCTTCTTATCTTGAGCACGAAGTAACATCTCACCGGTTAAATCAGACCAGTTATTGATTGGGGCGTGAAAGCCTAAACCTGTCGCAGCATCAAAGTCGCCGTCAAACTCTGAGTCAACGCGGCCAATGAAGTGAGCATTAGGGTGAATTGACATGCTGAATCCCGCGCCGTAAGTCACAGGGCTAACACCGATACGTGCTTCGATATAGTCGTAACTAAAGTTACTCATAACGGAAGGACTGTCTTGGTCTGTTTCAGCGAGAGCATAGCTTGAAGCGAGAAGCAGCGCAGCTGCAATCATTGTTTTACGCATAGTCACGATAAACCTATATTCTGTCATTAATTCCATTCATTCACAGTGTAGTTGTGAAATCCAAAAACGATGGTCACGTTTAACCAATATCATAAAGCATTGATTACAATAGACCATCAAAAAAATGTCGATTTTTATCGAATGCTTAAATCAGAAGCAAATTGAATGCCATAATCAGGCGATTCGTTATGCTCTCATAGAAACAATAGCTAAACTGTGATGTATACCGGAATGACCTCAGGATGCCTTTTGGGCTGCTATCGAACTTGCCTTGCAAGGTACGGGTGTTGCTGGTTTTTTTGCCAAGACTCCTTGCTTGAGTAAGATTAATTGTCGTTTCGAGTCGTAATTTGGCATTTTCTTAATATAAACTGAGACATAGCGGGTTACACTGCAAGTGACATTATCGTAAAGCGATATCAACTGCCTACAGCAGACGCTTGGCGAGAGGATCACAAAATGATAAAGAAGTCATAGGATAAAGGCATTATGAACAACTTGAAAAAAGCTGGCGCAATAGGTGGCGCGATTGTTATCGCTGCATGCTGGCCGCTCGCAGTGGGGCAGATTGGTCAACGTATTTTAACTGAGGGCGCACAACATGCCGGCAATGACCGTGTTTCTGTACAGTTAGTTAAATATGACCGAGGTTATCTATCGTCTGAAGTGCAGACTAAAATTACACTGCTCGATCCTCGTTTAAAGCAGCAGTTTGCTGCCGATGGCCTGCCTACAGAGTTTCTCCTCAATAGTCATGTGTCTCATGGGATAGCAAGCCTTTCGTCTGAAACTAAGTTGGCCGATAGTCGTGATTTCCCTTTGACGTTACACACGACGACTCAGTTGAATGGCAATACGGATTTCAATTTAGTCATGAATGCTTGGAATTATCATAGAGATGGTGAAGAGTCATTCACTGTTTCGGTGTCTCCATCCTATTTAAAAGGGATGGTGACCAAATTGGGCGAAGTGAAATTTGAGTCTAAAATCCCATCTTTGGCGATCGATTTTGAGGATGACGCGAAAATCGTGTTAACCGACATGAGTGCGAAAGGTGAAGGAAAGGAGAGCAACGGTTTCTGGATCGGTGATCAAGTGTTCTCCATCGCTAAAATGACAGGACAAGGTAATATTCCAGAAGCGCCCGCGAAGGCTGGCGAGGAAAACGTCGCCCCAGTGATTTTTCAACTCAATGGCTTCAACTATCATTTTACCTCTAAGTTAGATGAACAGCAGGCACGCTTTAGCAGCCAACACGCCTTTACTGTGGATGAATTAGAAAGCAAAACGGTTCATGCCAAACAGATGGAGTTGGACTTTGCACTCAATGGTGTTGATAGCAATGCATTCAAACAGCTTTCAAATCTGTATCAAAACAATCCCGCTATTTCAAATGAAGAGATCGGCAAAGCTTTGCCATACGTTGACACGCTATTTAGTCAAGGTTTTGACGTTAGCTTAGGTAAGATGGATGCCACCATTGGCGAAGGTCGTTTTACGTCCCAAGTGTCTCTTTCTGTGCCAAAAGGAACAGAACATGTTACGCAAAATCCAGCTGCGGTAGTGACGGCACTACAAGGACATATCGGCACAACCGTATCAACTGCTTTGTTGAAGCAATTTCCATCCATGCATAAGTGGGCGGATGAATTGGTTGTGATGAACATGGCTACCCAAAATGATAAGGGGTATGCACTAAAAGCCGAAATAAAAGAGGGTAATGTGGTTTTCGCTAATGGCGAGAAAATTCCACTTGTCTCGCTAGTGATGATGGGAATGCACGGCTACTAAGTCTTGGACTCAGGTCAACTGCAAAAAGAAAAGGGCTCGATGAGCCCTTTTTTATTTGTTAGTAACAACAGAGATAACTGCCGTATTAATTTTGTTCGAATGCGAGTACGTGTTTTTCGATATAACGAAACATCAGAGTTAATAACCCATTGACACACAGGTAAAAAAGCCCAGCTAAACCAAAGACTGCTAGCGTGTCGTAAGTCTGCGCATTAATTCGCTGCGCGTATCCCATAATATCCATGATAGTAATGGTGCTTGCGAGCGAGGTACCTTTAAATACCAAAATGACTTCATTGGAGTAGGCCGGAATGGCTCTACGAAGCGCATACGGCAAAATGACGCGCAAGGTTTGACGATCATTCATACCGAGCGCTCGGCATGCCTGCCATTGACCATTGGGTATGGCGTTCACTGCGCCAACAAACAGTTGAGTACTGTATGCCGCGGTATTAAATGCCAGTGCTAACATAGCGCAAAACCAAGGCTGGCTGAACCAATCCCATAAAAATGAGGCTCTAAACCATTCAAATTGGCCAGGACCGTAGTAGATCAAAAAGATCTGTACCAGTAGTGGTGTACCTGTGAAAAGGGTGATAAAACCTTGGGCAAACCAATTTAATGGGCACCATTGGCGAACCATAATAATCGTCAGTGCTAGTGCTAGCATTCCGCCGATCAACAGTGCGACTAAGGTAAGTTCGATGCTGGTACCAAGGCCGTCAATCAGTTGCCAGACATGTTGGGAATTCATATCTATTCCTATTCCATGTAAACAGTGCTGCGAATTAACGCGAGCCCGTCTCTTTTAATTGAACACGAGCATCAACTCTTTTAATCACTTGTTGAGTGATTAAGGTGATCACAAGATAAATCATCGCTGCCATTGCATACCAAGCAAAAGTTTGGTGGGTGGTTGCTGAAGCTAATTGCGCTTGACGGAAAAGGTCTGTTACTCCAATTAAGGAGACTAACGCAGTATCTTTGAGCAGTACCAGCCATTGGTTGCTCAAGCCTGGCAACGCATGTCGAATTGCTTGGGGCAGGGTAATGCGCACAAAAGTGTGAAGCTTAGGTAAGCCTAAAGCACGAGCCGCTTCGATTTGACCACGAGGCACCGCTTTTATCGCCCCACGTAATGTTTGAGCTGCGTAGGATGCAAAAATTAATGATAGCGCCACAACACCTGCTAAGAATGGGCTGATTTCAATGAAATCTCCGGTGATGTAAAACAATATCTGTGCAGAACCAAAAAAGATAAATAGCACCACCAGTAATTCCGGTAGGCCACGAATAATAGTGACAAAAGCAGTGGTTAGCCAACGAAGAGGCGTAAATTTGGTCATTTCGCCAGCAGCAAAAATGACAGCAAGCACTAACCCCAGCAACAGACTCGACAGCGCGAGCTGGACTGTCATCCAGCTCGCAGAGATTAACGCTTGGGAATATCCCGACACGATCATAAATTACTTACCAAAATACTTATTGTAGATAACTTGATATTGACCATTCGCTTTAATGGCGTTTAGTGCCCCATTAAGCTGTTTTAGCAAAGCGTCGTTGTTTTTGTTTACAGCGATACCAAAACCATTGCCAAAGTATTTTGTATTGGTAACAGGTTTGCCAATGTACGCGAGGTTTTGATTGTCTTTAAACCATTCAGCGACTACGGCTGTGTCGCCAAATACCGCATCGATGCGGCCGTTTTGCATATCCGTAAACGCATTTTGGTAACTAGAGTATGGTACAGCGGTTACGCCTGGCATTTGTTCAATCAAGTAGGATTGGTGGGTTGAACCGTTTTGTACACCCACTCGCTTGCCTTTTAGGTCTGCTTGGGTTGCTACGTGCCCTTTGGTGGTAACGAATGCAGCCGCATTATCGTAGTAGGCTTGTGTAAAGCTAACTTGTTGTAAACGCGCTTCGGTGATATCCATTGCGGAAATCGCTGCGTCGTATCGTTTGAATTTCAGCGCAGGAATGAGGCTGTCAAACGCTTGATTGGCAAAGGTGCAGTTTGCTTTTAACTCTGCACATAGAGCGTTAGCGACATCAATGTCAAAACCTTGGATTTGGTTGCTCTCGTCAACGTATTCGAATGGTGCGTAAGTCGCTTCTGTTGCGAACTTGATGGTTTGCGCAGCAGACGCTTGGGTTGATGCAAGGGCGATAAGGCTAGCGAAAAGTACTTTTTTCATGTTTAACTCCATGACAACAAAGAACATTACCCTATTGGGAAATGAAGAAAATTTAGTGCGTTAGGTATTGAGCAAATTGTTTTGTTTGTGGGTGCTCAAAGACCGTTTTGTCGCCAAATTCGACCACTTTACCTTGTTCCAAATAGAGTACGTGGCTGGCGATCTTTTTTGCGAACTCGACTTCATGTGTAACGACAACTTGTGTGATACCTGTTTGGCTAAGCTGCTTGATAATATTGACCACTTGCGAGGTGATTTCTGGATCAAGGGCTGCCGTAGGTTCATCAAATAACAGTACGTCGGGTTTCATCATTAACGCTCTTGCAATGGCAACACGTTGCTGTTGGCCGCCTGAGAGCTGTAATGGCCAAGCATTTGCTTTATCAGCGAGTTGTAGCTGTTTTAAAATGATAAGCGCTTGCTCTTTGGCTTGGGCTTTAGAAATGCCAGTCACTTTGACTGGTGCTTCAATCAGGTTTTCTAACACCGTCATGTGTGGCCAAAGGTGATATTGTTGAAATACCATACCTACGTGTTTACGTAGTGCCAGACCAACACTATCGGAAATTGGCTGACTGAAATCAAAGGATTTGCCAGCAATGGTCAACGAGCCTGATGACGCAGACTCAAGTAGGTTGAGTACGCGGATCAAAGAGCTTTTGCCGGCACCACTTGGGCCAAGCAGGACCAAAGTATCACCTCTGTCGCATCCAAAGCTCACATCATTGAGTACCTGATGTTCCCCATAGGATTTATTAATGTGATTTGCTTTAATTCCCATATTTTCGATATGTAGTACGTTTGAAAAATCGCATAGTACTCCAACAGAATATTTATGCAATATCGTTGGGATAATATATTAAAAATTGCGATATAGGCACGAGTTTAGATTCATATGCTGAGAGTATTCGCAATTTGTTGATTATTGCCTGAACTATGCAATATTGGCGTGTCATTATTCTAAGCGCGATTTGGCAAAGTCAAATCGTGAGGTTTGAGGCTTTTTATAACAGACTGCACATCAAATCTGATAGGTAACAGTGCGATGACATGCTCAAGATGTTTGCTTGTAAATAGGGGGCTACACTGACGCTGTTAGAACGCTTAAGGAGTGCAAAGGCACATGGTGAAAACGCGTATGCAAACGAATTGGCATAAAGGACTGATGACGCTTCTTATTATCGGGCTGGTGGTGTTGAGTTCTTTTAATATTGCCGACGAGAAAGCGCATCGCCTGATCAATCAAGCCATGCTGAGTGCCGCAGGTAGCTACACCATTGCTCGCACCCTTGATGCCGCCATATCCACATTACAAAGCTCAGAAGTGTCTGCGGGTGTTTTTTCCATTGATATTGGCCAAGTGCTTAATCCTGTGAGCGATTTAATTAATAAATTCAGCGATATTATGGTGATGTCGTTTACCTCGCTGAGTTTGCAAAAAGTGCTGTTACTTATACCCAAGTAACCTCAAGATGCGGTTTCAGCGAGAATGTATTCGCTCATAGGCAAGGCACCGATTTGAATACCTAGTTATTCTACGTAGAAAATCGGTAACGCAGCATAGGAGCGAATACAACTCGCCCCTTGGGAGCTCATCAACAAGCCCATTTCTGCGCCCAATGACGTTGAAAGGGAGTGACCATTCCTTCCGTCATTGAGCTTGACCTGTGCTCGTTGATGAAGCTCTGAAGTCTGCATCTTGAGGTCATTTGGGTATATATTCTCCTCTCAAGCGGCTAACATCATTTTTGCACTATTTGCTTTAGGGTTCTTGAGTACCATTTGGCTAACCGCATTAGCAAGGTTTCAGCCTATAGCGCAAAAGTTATTTCATTTGATGGCCATCGGACGATTTGTGGTACTTTTGGCTGTACTCAGTTCGCAGTGTATCGATTGGTGGTTTATCAATCCGCAAATTGAACAATACCAGCAGCGCGTTGCGAGCTTAGCTCATGAATCGGAACAATCGAATTATCCTCAAGCTGCTAAAGAAAGCGATGAGACTAATTTTCTAGGATTTGTTCGCCAACTGTCGCAGCAATGGGAGCAACTCACCCATGATGTGGTTGCGCAAAAAGATAAACTAGCGCAATTAGCTGATATTGCGGAAAGTTCAGTTGTCGACTTAATGACGTTAATGGCGCTCTATTTACTTAAGACGCTTATTTTGCCTCTGCTGTTTATCTTTTTATGCCGTTTGGGATTATCGAGACTATTCACTGCGATGCCAGTAAGCTCGGTCAATCGCATACCAAGTTAAAGGCGAGTTTTCTCAAAATACGAGAAAATTACTTAATCGCATGGAAAAGAACTTTTTGTCACTTTTTATTCATAAAAAAAAGTGGTATTAATCACACTTATTTCAAAAGCAGGAGCGAGAAACACATGGAGCCTAATCAGGACACCGTTTTTAACTTTAGCGCAGGTCCGGCTGTATTACCGAAACCGGTTATGCTTAAAGCACAACAAGAATTTGTTAACTGGCACGATCTTGGATCGTCCGTTATGGAAATCAGCCACCGCAGTAAACCATTTGTACAGGTTGCTAAAGAAGCGGAGCAAGATCTACGTGATCTGCTAAATATCCCTGATAATTACAAAGTCCTTTTCTGCCAAGGTGGTGCACGAGCTCAATTTGCTGCTGTGCCGCTTAACCTACTTGGTGAGTCGACAAAAGCGACTTACATCGATGGCGGTTACTGGGCAATGAGCGCAGTAAAAGAAGCGAAGAAATACTGCGAAGTTGACTTGTATGATGCCAAAGCAGACATTGACGGTAAAGTTGCCGTAAAACCGGCTGCTGAATGGGCGATTGCTGACGATTCTGCTTATGTACATTTCTGTCCAAACGAAACCATTGATGGTATTGAAATCAACGACCTTCCTGTGACAGATAAACCTATCGTTGCAGACATGTCGTCTAACATCCTGTCGAAAGTGATTGATGTATCTAAATACGGTGTGATTTACGCGGGTGCGCAGAAAAATATTGGTCCTGCTGGGATTTGTATTGCCATCGTACGTGATGATTTGTTGGGTTTGGCGAACGAACTGCTACCAAGTATCTTAAACTATAAAGTGCTTGCTGAAGGCGAATCTATGTTCAATACCCCACCAACCTTTGCTTGGTACTTGTCTGGTCAAGTGTTTAAATGGTTGAAAGAACAAGGCGGCGTCAAAGCGATGGAAGCGGTTAACCGCCAGAAAGCCGACCTGCTTTACAGCGCTATCGATGGTTCAGACTTCTACCGCAACAATATCCATCCAGCAAACCGTTCTCGCATGAACATTCCATTCCAGTTGGCGAAGCCAGAATTGGATGCAACATTCCTTGAGCTTGCTGAAGCAAAAGGTTTGACATCACTTAAAGGTCACCGTGTGGTTGGTGGGATGCGCGCATCTATCTACAATGCGATGCCACTTGAGGGCGTTCAAGCTCTGGTTGACTTTATGCGTGAATTTGAAGCTCAGTACGCTTAAGTTTCTATAACGCTTTAACTCATGGTTAACTAGCAGAAATAATTAAAAAGCGCAGTGTGAAAACACTGCGCTTTTTCTTTTAGCTGGTGGTTACCCCTTTATGAGGTAGCACGTGGGCGCTGCTTATTGGGGCGTTGACCCGGACGGCCTTTATTCACTGAACCACGGTTGCCTTGGTTGTTGCCAGCTCTTTGTCCATTACCTTGGTTACGGTTAGCGTTTTGCCCACCGTTGTTATTACCGCGTTGGCCACCACCGTTATTATTGCGGTTGCTGTTTTCACCACGACTCTTATTGCCTTCGCTGCGGTTATTACCACCACGACCACCGCGCAGTGGTTCAAAACCAGGCTGAGCAGGAGAGTGCTTGGTTGCAAAACGGTTTGAACCGTGACGCCCCGATTTACGACGTTGCGCTGGTGTTTGTTTGTTTGCGTCTTCAGCAGGAACCAAACAACTTGGTTTATCACCAATCAAATGCTTCTTACCCATTTCGATCAAGGCTTCGCGGATAATTGGCCAGTTAGCAGGATCGTGATAACGCAGCAATGCTTTGTGTAAACGACGCTGACGTACGCCTTTGGCAACAGGTACATCTTCACGCTTTTTGTACTTCACGCGTTTTAGCGGATTCACTTCTGAGTGGTACATCGCTGTTGCATTACACATTGGCGATGGATAGAAGTTTTGTACCTGGTCACACTCGAAGTTGTTGCTCTTGAGCCACAATGCCAAATTGAGCATGTCTTCATCTTCAGTTCCCGGGTGAGCGGAGATAAAGTACGGGATCAAATACTGCTTCTTGCCGGCTTCTGCGCTGTATTTTTCAAACAGTTCTTTGAATTTGTCATACGTGCCCATACCCGGTTTCATCATCAGATCAAGCGGGCCTTTTTCTGTATGTTCCGGTGCAATTTTTAAATAGCCACCCACGTGATGAGTCACCAGCTCTTTAACGTATTCAGGCGATTCTATCGCGAGGTCGTAACGTACCCCTGATGCGATAAGAATTTTCTTAATGCCATCCACTTTACGTGCTGCACGGTAGAGATCGATGGTGTGTTTGTGGTCGGTATTTAATTTATGACAAATACCCGGGAAAACACACGAAGGTCGACGGCAGTTGGCCTCTGCTTTGGGATCGGAACAACCTAAGCGGTACATGTTTGCAGTAGGGCCGCCCAAATCGGAGATAGTACCGGTAAAGCCAGGCACTTTGTCGCGAATCTCTTCTAGCTCATTTAAGATTGATTCTTGTGAACGGTTTTGAATGATACGACCTTCATGTTCGGTAATCGAACAGAAAGAACAGCCACCAAAACAACCACGCATGATGTTAACCGAGGTTTTGATCATGTCATAGGCAGGGATTTTTGCCTTGCCATATTTAGGGTGTGGTACGCGTGCGTAGTAAAGACCAAACACGTAGTCCATCTCTTCTGTTGAAAGAGGGATTGGCGACTGGTTTACTAAAAGTTCGCGATTACCATGGCTTTGCAGTAGCGCACGACCAGAGTAGGGGTTGGTCTCTAAGTGTAAAACTCGGCTAGCATGGGCATACAAAATGCGGTCATTCACCAGCTTTTCAAACGAAGGCAAGCGAACAGCCGTGTTTTCTGCATCGTGACGAGAAGGACGAATGGTAATCGGCTTAGGCTGAGAGTCTTCTTCCTTGGTTTTCGTTTCACACTGGGTTTCCACTTCGTACGGGTTGGTTGGTACGAATGGTGTACTTGGCTTATCAATGCGTGATGAGTCAATAATCTTATAACGCTCAGGTGCAGCAGCAAGATTCACGGCAGTACCACGAATATTGGTCATGGTGTCCAGAGATTCACCGTCTGCAATACGATGCGCAACTTCAACAAGAGCACGTTCAGCGTTACCAAAGAGCAAAATGTCCGCTTTTGCATCCATCAGAATGGAACGACGAACTTTGTCTGACCAGTAATCGTAGTGAGCGACACGGCGTAAGCTTGCTTCGATGCCACCCAGTACGATTGGCACATCTTTATACGCTTCTTTACAGCGTTGTGAGTAGACCAATGTCGCACGATCGGGGCGTTTGCCTCCTTCATTATTCGGCGTATAGGCGTCATCATGGCGCAGCTTCTTATCCGATGTATAGCGGTTAATCATCGAATCCATGTTGCCGGCAGTGATACCGAAAAATAGGTTAGGTTTCCCAAGCGCCATAAAGGCATCTTTATTTTGCCAATCTGGTTGGGAAATAATACCGACGCGAAATCCTTGAGCTTCAAGTAAACGGCCAATGATCGCCATACCAAAACTTGGGTGATCAACGTAAGCATCACCAGTGACGATAACCACGTCACAGCTATCCCAACCGAGCTCGTCCATTTCTTTACGAGAGGTCGGCAGGAAAGGGGAGATGCCATAGCATTCGGCCCAATACTTGTTGTACTCAAAAATCTTTTTAATATTCATAGATGTAATACATGCTCACTTATCTAACAGTGATGGCCTTATGGTAAGAATTATGGTTTTGCCATCTGCTGTGCTGACTTCCATCGGTGTAATTGTTCACTCATTACTGTTCGATAAATCCATCTATTCATTTCTTTATTACTAACAGAACACGACCGACCGCATGTTCTTGATGGTAAATACATTCCTATGTTGAGTATAAATTGAGCGACAAAATAGCGCTGGAGTTTACCATGAACCGAATAGAGAACACCACGTTATATTAAGGATAGATAACATTCATCATCAGTGTATTGTTGTTAGGGGATAGATGAAAAAAGCCTGCATGAGGCAGGCTTCTGAGGTAGGTGTTGCTTACGTTACATCGTATTAAGATTCGATATTGGCTACGAATTCTTCAATGCGTTGACGGGTAGTAAATGGGTTCAAAAATACCGCTTTTTCACCAGGTAGATATAGGCATTGACCATTTGCATTATAGGCAGTGCGAGCAACAGAGTCGATCCAGTTAGTATTCAGCACTTGGCCTTTACGTCCTTGGAAGTTTTGACGATGGAACGCTGCCGCATGTACGACATTCTCCATGTCTTTTTCTGAAGTAAACGCATCGCGCTCACGACGGAACATCTCCGTTGCCTCTGTTTTACATTTTGCATCGTATAGACGGAAGGTGACCGAAGGACCGTGGTTTTCTGGTGATACCACAACACAGTTTGGTTTTTGTTCTAACAAAGCGCGCAGGTAGTTTGCGTTTTGTAGACCATTAGCAATCACCGCTTGGTAACCTTCTAAGCCCATGTATTGCAGCGCAGAAAATGCTGAGAACACACCCACACCACTACGAGAACACTCAATGGTTGATTGTAGGTGAGTATCGTCTTGCATCGCTGGTTCAAAGTAAGAGAAGTAGCTTGGATCGTGTTTTAAGCTCTCAAAATCTTTACCGTTTTTCACCATGATCAAACTAGAGGTATAAGGAACATAACCCCATTTTTGGAAATCGACAGTGAACGAATCTGCGTATTTCAGCGCTTTTACTTTGCCGTTCAGCGCCATCAGGCCATCTAGCGTTGCTGCGTTAATGCCGAGTGGGTTTGCATTGAAATCGTAGTTATTGAAGAAAATCAGCGCCCAACCGATAGCCGCATCCACGTGGATATGTGGCTTGTAAGAGGTTTTGTACTGTGCGCATAAACGTTCACGAATGTCGTAAATCGCTTTAACATCATCAATCGCAAAGGTATCAGTGGTGCCGAAGGTCAACAAAATAGTTGGAATCACAATGCCTTTTTTAAAGCAGTCTTCCATTTGTTGCTCTGCATGGTCGATGTCCATCTGGTTATTTTCATCGATATGAACACGCAGTACTTGGTCGTTGATGTTGATGCCCAGTAACGACAAGTTGGTCATGTTGGAGTAGTGACCCGCTTGAGAGTTCATCATCATCAAGGATTGATTCGCAAAACCTTGTACGCAAGAACCAGGCAGTGCTTTACGCAAGCCCAACAGATAACCATAAAGGTTACAGAAAGTGCCACCTTGAGTGAAAAGACCAGAAGCCTGTTCAACATCATAACCCGCAAGGTTAGCGATTTGACGTACAACTAAGCGTTCAAGCTCGGTGGCTTTACCTGAATATTCACTGTAAACCAAGTTTGGGTTAGCGATGGTCGCAAGGATTGCTCCATGGATCGCGGGATCACTTGGGGTAGAAATAACGTTTTCTACCGCTTTAGGATCTTCCCAGTTTTTGGTTTTCTGCGCTGCGAACATCGCAATAGGGTCGAACGGTTCGTTACTGTCAGAGCAGTGCGCTGGAATCTCTGAATAGTTCAGCAGGGTTTCCATCATGTGCTCATCATTGAATTCAGCACTGTGACGACGGTTCTCGATTAAACTGTCTAAGCCGGCGATCTGATAGGTTGGCCATAACGTTTTGTCACGGCCGAAAAAGCGTTTCACTACCTCAGTGTATTTACTGTTGAAGGTATCGCTTACTGTATTGGCAGAAAGATCAGACCAAATGTGCTCAATTGTTGCCGTTGTCATACGGACCTCTTACTTAATGGTACAAACAAAATTAATACAATTTAAATTTGCGAACTAGTTGGTCTAGTTCACCATTGGCTTGCGCCAAAAGTTCTGTTGCTGAAACCGTTTGACGGCCGCTTACGACAAGGGATTCGACAATATCGCGAATGGTTAGCATGTTGCGTGATAACTCTTCAGTCACTCGGCTTTGTTCTTCCGTAGCGGTTGCGATTTGCGTGCTCACATCATCAATTTCATTAACGGATTGGCTCATCTCAGTAAGGCTAGTGGAGACTTGCGCGGTACTGTCCGCTGTCGATTGGCACTGGCTTTGAGTTTGTTTCATTGAGTTAACAACACTGGATGTAACATCTAATAGTTGTTGAAGCATGGCCGAAATCTCTGAGGTGCTATTTTGAGTGCGCACGGCTAATGCGCGAACTTCATCGGCCACGACGGCAAAACCGCGTCCTTGTTCACCTGCGCGTGCGGCTTCAATGGCTGCGTTCAACGCTAACAAGTTGGTTTGAGCAGAAATCTCTTCAATCACATTGACCACATCGTAGATCTTCATCGTATCGTTGTTCATTGCTTCGATACGGCTAGACATGGTTTCTACTTCACCTACCAAAGATTCCACGTTATCCACGGCATTATTGACAATGGCGAGTGATTCACGGGCACCAGTGTTAGCTGACGCAGTCAGTTTGTTAGATTCGGTTACGTTAACCGCCACGCTATGAGCGCTTTCACTCATTTCAGTGATTGCGGTGACCACTTGTTCTGTTTCTGCTGAGTGAGAAATCAACTGAGTTTCGTTATCACGAGCGCTTTGCCCCAGCTGTGTGATGCTGCTAGAGATATTTTGGCTGGCTTGCGCGATTTGCAGCATCATATGCTGTAGCTGCTCGGTAAAGCTGTTGAAGCCTTGGCTGATTTGTGCAAGATCATCGTGACCATCAACATGAAGACGAGAGGTAAGATCGCCGCTGCCTTCTGAAAGTGCTAAGACTGCAGCTTTAAGGCGCATTAAGGGTTTATAGGCGCTTTCAATGGACGCCACCATGCAACCGCAACTAATGATAAGTAATATGACGCCTGTCCAAATGGAATTCCATTTAGCGCTTTCAACACCTGCTTGAGCTGTGGATTTATCGATAAAGACCATCAACGTCCAATGGTTATCCTCTGATAAATGAATACGCTGGAAGTAACCGGTAAAATCTTTACCTAAGTAAGAAAAAGTTAAATGGCCTTGTTCTTGGGTCTCAAACGCACGTTCCATATCGGAAAATGCCGGGTTTACTTGACTTGGTGTTTTACCAATGTCACTTGGATCGTCACTAGCAAAGAAGATCGAGTTGCGATCGACTAACGTCGCCGCGCCGCCAGCGAAACGCATTTTATTGATACTACTTGCCACATTATCGATCACGATATCGCCGATCAGCACACCAATCTTGCGACCATTTTGGATGACTGCCTTGGTCAAGCTGATGGTTTTCTCACCGGTTTGTAGATCTTGGTAGATATCCGTCACGATAAGATCGTTTGACTGAATCGCTGCTTTGTACCAAGGACGATTTTGTAGGACGTTATTACGTAAAATTTGGTGGTCGCGAGAAAGGTAACTATTGCCATTACTGTAGGCGATGGCAACAGTGCTGAAATTGCCACTTTTCTCGAGTAGGTCAACTAATTTGAGGTTTTCAGCATCTGAAAGGTCGAGAGAAAATGAAGCTGAACTGTTATCAATTGCTTTTTGTTTACCCTGATACCAAGTTTCCATATTGGATACTTGGGAGGTGAGCTTTATCTCTGTTTCTTTAACCAGAGAAGCAACCATTTTTTCTTGGAGGTTATAAATATTAATTGAACCAAGAATGATTAATGAAAGTGCGACTAATAATGACACACTGAGATAAATACGAGATTTAAATCCTAAAGTCATGTGTTCCGCTAACAAGTATCCCTTGTTATTCCTTAAATATAGTATTGAAACAACGATACATGGCTGTCTTAGTTACCATCCCTCATTAGCGATAAATCCTTAGCAGTAGCGACTAAAAACACCATTGTCACCTCGTGTGATCACTAATAACGATGTGCCGCAGGTTTGGAGTCCTTACTAAGTTGAAAATCGAAGAATGACCTTAAGTGCTACAGGTATCAATATGACCGGGTGCATTGCATTAGCATTTACTGCAGTGTGATGTAATGCATCCAGTTGATGTTATGAGGTGTGAATATAATCTAATATGTTGGTTAAATACAACACTTTATAAAAATAAAACGATCATCTATGGCGGATAGTTTGGTTTATGTTCTGCAATAAAAAATTTATCTCTACGTTACAGTAATGACACAACTGTTGATATTGTGAGCAAATTTAGAGCGAAGGGGATAGCGAGTAAACAGGGAAATAGGGGGGCTTTTACCGCGTTGTTGATAACAAACTTTGCGAGGATGGAAGAATTTGCTAGGGGGTTAGCGACTATTCACTGGAAATTGAGAATATTAGAATTCTCTATACTAGATTAATTTTGCATGAGAGAGTTATACCCAAGTAACCTCAAGATGCGGTTTCAGCGAGAATGTATTCGCTCATAGGCAAGGCACCGATTTGAATACATAGTTATTCTACGTAGAAAATCGGTAACGCAGCATAGGAGCGAATACAACTCGCCCCTTGGGGGCTCATCAACAAGCCCATTTCTGCGCCCAATGGCGTTGAAAGGGAATGACCATTCCTTCCGTCATTGAGCTTGACCTGTGCTCGTTGATGAAGCTCTGAAGTCTGCATATTGAGGTCATTTGGGTATATCTGACGATAGTTTCAAAACAATCGAATAAAGCAACTGATGTAAGTATGTCTGCTATTTTTATTCAGCTATTATTTTGACGAATAGTCAAAATAATAGCGAATGTTGATTTTATGGCGAATTATTCGCGTAGCGTTAAGCAATAGAGAAAATAATATGCTTGCCACAAAAATGTATTAAATCCGCCATATTTAGCAAGCTGCTTTATTGAACTTGCTCCGGCATTAGATAGGAGTAAAAATGCTGACTATGGTTACCAAACAATTGATTTGATCGCTGCTCTAAATCGCGAACACTAATCCCGTCTATGATTTGCTCATAGAGTGGCAATTCGGTTAGTGAGTAGTGGTTTTCTAGCGCTCTGAGCAGCTCGTTGCTCCATGCATCATCAAAATCCAAGTCGTGGTTTAGCGAGTTCCAAAACTGCTTTCTAGCCACCATCAGTTCGTCATTGGAGATGGTTTTCATTGACTCAAGGACGTGACGATAGGCAGTCAGTAATTCACCATGTCGTTTCGGATCTTCATAGGCGGAATATCGCCAAATATCGATTGGTGCCCCTTGCCAAGCGTATTGATTTAGGTAAGGCGAGTAATCGAGTCCTTTCTCTTCACGGATATACTGGTTTAGGCGTTGGTCGATAATTAAGTCGATTAATTGATCGCTAAAATACGTTTTATAATTCTTGGCGGTATTTGCTGTGATAACGACATAATCAAAGCGATTGGATTTATTTGTACCAGCCGCTTCACTCCAAGTTAATGGTAGGGTGTCTAACGTAGCCGGGCTAGTCACCATTTTGTGTGATGGCGTGACGGCTAAACCAGCTAAGTAACGAGTTAAGTAAGGTTCAATATTCTTGTAGTACACATTACTGACGATAATGATGCTATCTCCTTGCTTGGGGATATAAAGAGATTGATACGTTTGTTGAGCTTGCTGCAGTGATAGTGCACTGGTGCTTGGCATTGGGTCATCGATAAAACCACTGTCGGGACTGAATATCCTACGTTTCATATGACTTATATGGCGAAGTATCGGGTTACTCATTTGCACTTGGTATTGGTTAACAAATTTCTGTTGAACGGAATCCACTTGGCTTTGAGTAATGTTTAAGCGTGTTAGAAATTCTGATGCTAAGGAAAAAAGGCTATCTGCATCTTTGACGTTGCCGTCAATGTATAGTTTTTGGTTGGCAGAAAAAAGATTATATTGATAGAAAATATTGTGCTTATCTAGGTAGTTACAGAGGGCATTATTACTGCTGTCTTGCCAATTTTGTTGGGCAAACAAATTTGGCCAAAATTGGGTGAAATGTTGTTTTTCTGGCAGTGAGGCTAATCCACCTTGCCCAAAATAGGTGATTTGTAACGTTTGTTGCTTGAGTTTATTTGAACGTAAATAGTAGACATTCAATCCGTTGCTCAATGTGTAATGGGTAATGGGATATTTAAAATCAGGGTTGATTATCTCAGTGTGTGTAATTGTTCCAGGACGTTCTGGTGCTTGCAGCGTAGTGAGTAGAGCTTGATCTTGATATTTCTCACCTTGGTACTTAAGTGCTGTGTAATAGCCATCCAGTTCGTGTTGCTGGGCTGCCACATCCTGCTGGTGTTTAGTAGTAATAATAATGGCTGGTTTTGGTGCCAATAGTTGTTTTAGAGCTTTGTTTACCACCTCTAATGTGAGGCTGTGGATATAGTCTCGCTGGAGTTGGTACCATTGATGAGGCTCAGTAAAGGCATCATTATTATAGAGTGTGTCTAAAGCATCCCCTGCAATGGTAGCAGCGTCTTCACGAATAAATGACTGTTCATCCTGATCAATCTCTTGCTGAAGATAAGCAATCTCTTCATCAAGTTCTTGTTGTGTAACTCCGTAAATCTGTAGCGAGGCGATATGCTGCAAAAAGGTCTTATTTTGCTGAGTAAAATCTCCATTTTTATTCGGCTGGTTAAGGACTTCTAAAGCCAACATAGATATGTGATTGTGTTCAATCACTGACACATTGATGGCATCTTGAATCTCTGGTTTAGCTGAATAGGTGGATTGGAAACGGTCATTGATTAGATAGCGAAGCAATTGCAGCTGCCAATATTTTTGTTGGGTTTCTAAGTCTGTGATTGAATTATTAGGGTAGGGATATAGTACGGATAGCCCAACATCGTCTTGATTGAGGTTTTGCATTACTGCGGTGGGCATTTGCAATGTGATCTTAGGTTGTTTAGGCAGGTTGCTGTTGGTTGAGTGCCATGAGGAAAAATTGGTTTCGATTGCTTCTTGCAGGTTTTTAGGGGCAATATTACCAGTGATTATCAGTTCAGCAGATTGTGGCTGATACCATGTTTGATAAAACTTAGCGAGTGATTGAGCTGATGCGTTAGATACGCTTTGCTCAGTACCAAGCACATCATGTTCATAACGTGTACCTGTTGCGAGTTCTTTGAAAAATGCAGTATATACACTTCGGGCGTATTCCTCATGGGTTCTCATTTCACTGAGTATGACGCCTTTTTCTTTTTCTATTTCTTCAGAACTTAGGGTTAGGCCATGGGCAATATCACTCATCCACATTAAAGCTGGCTCTATGTCTTTATCATTAGGCAGATCAAGTCGGTAAACAGTACGCTCCTTTGAGGTAAAAGCGTTTATGTCGTTACCAAATTCCATACCGTTTCTTTCAAATAACGATATGATTTCGTTGGGTTTAAAATGCTTGCTACCATTAAATGCCATATGCTCAATAAAATGTGCATATCCCCATTGATCGTCTTTTTCGTTAATCGAACCGACATTCATCAACAAACGAATTGACACTTCCTCTCTGTTTTTGCGGTAAAGGTGGTATCGCATCCCGTTGGAAAGAGTACCATGCACCCAATTGGGATCATCGCTTAGCGGCGTGGCGAAGCTACTAGGGGCAGAAAAGAATAGAGTGCAGAGCACCCAAAAGCACAACTGAAAACGTCTCATATATTATCCTTAATTAATTTTAAGTGGATAATATATAAAAGAAATATAAAATTGAACGAACCAATTATTCTATAGATACCTATCTATATACCTAATAGTGAACTAATTTGGGGATAAACGAATAGTTTGCTATTATCTGCGCCCTGTTACTCTTCTTGTCTCGACGATTATGCTTCATTCATTACTTGCAATGTTGCCGCCTATGCTATTGGGTGCGCAGCTCGTTCTAACGCTCATCATGGTAAAAGGTGAAATCTGTCCTGGACAGCGTGGCCGTGTACATAAAGTACTACCTGTGGTGGGTATTTTGTGGTTGGCAACTGCTTTCAACCATCTCATATTTATTGTGCTTGGGGCGGGTATTCTGTTCTTTTGTTCACAGGTACAAACCAAGAAAACTCGCGATGAAGGCCCATTGTGGGCAATGCA
Source organism: Vibrio tritonius (assembly GCF_001547935.1). NCBI lineage: Bacteria > Pseudomonadati > Pseudomonadota > Gammaproteobacteria > Vibrionales > Vibrionaceae > Vibrio > Vibrio tritonius. Next base: position 2,191,432 of record NZ_AP014635.1, on the reverse strand, counting down.
CGTGACTAACGTGCTCGCGGTTATTGCGCTGCTGTGGCAATCTTTTTTGTACGCGCATTTTTGGGCTGGTGCGGCACATTTTATTAGCTTATTTGTCTCAGGTAGTGTTTTGGCTCATCTCTTGATGACTTTAGCTCGCTCTCGTCTACAGGCATTTAATCGCATCCTGCCGGTGATTGGTATTGTTGGCACCATGCTGATGGTGCTCTGTTTTATTCCTTACGGATACCAATTAACGGAGAGTGCTCTTGGAACACTGACTCATGGCGTTCTAACCTTTTTGTCTCTATTGGTGTTGGCGATCATCACTTGGTGTTGGCACATTTTTACCAACAAGAGTGTGGCAAAAATTCAGTTAGTCGTTACTCAAATTCTGATATTGATCGCCATGACCGGATTTGAAGGTCTCTACTTACTTTAACGACAACCACTTTTCATTTTTCGCAGTATCACATTTTTTAGGTGTGATACTGCGTATCTTCAGATTGCTGGCTACTCTTTAAGTGATTTCTTACTTTCGACGATGGATAAGATCGCTATAAGGAGACTGACCATGGATCTCAGCAATGTGCAGCGTTTTGATACCCATATCTTACTTGGCATCATAAATGAAAAACTGCGGCTAGAGTGCCACAGTTTGGATGATTTGGTGATGACCTATGAAATCGATCAGAGCCACTTAGAGCAAAAGCTAGAAGCTGCGGGGTTCCAATACGACCCGCTAACCAATCAATTTCGGTAATCTTATGCCATTTTGATACCTTCCAGATGGCTTTTACACTGCATGCGAGCTGTGGAGAAGAAGGCTTGTAGATAGCGCTTATCTTTTTCACTGTGGCGAGTGGCAGCAAACAGGCGTCGCCACAGTCCTTTCCCTAATGGTTTACTGGTGATTAGCCCTTGACGAGAAAATTCGCTGATCGCCCAGTTAGGTAACGTTGCAACGCCTAACCCTGCCGAGACCATTTGAACGAGCATTAGAGTGTTATCGGCCTGCTTCCAACGAGCGGGTTCAACACCAGCTGGATTTAAAAAGTGTTTTACCACATCTAAACGTTGTTTTTGCACTGGATAGCTCAACATGGTTTGATCGGCGAGATCTTGCGGCTCGATAAACGCTTTGTCGGCTAATGGATGGTTTGTTGCTGTGACCAGACGCATCTCAAAGTCAAATAGTGGTTCATAGTGAACCTCTGAACGAGGCAAAATATCAGAGGTAATCACAAGATCAAGCTCACCAGCGAGTAAAGCGGGTAGGGGTTCAAAACCAAAACCGGACGAAAAATCGAGCGCCACTGTCGGCCATGCCACTTGATACTCGCGCAGTGCTGGCATCAACCATTGGAAACATGAATGGCACTCTATCGCCATATGTAAGCGGCCATTTACATCTTCTTTTAAACTCGCTAACTCATTCTCAGCCCTGGCAAGGCGAGGCAAAATTTCATCGGCTAACGCCAAAAGAATCTCCCCTTCGGAAGTGAACTTTACTGGACGAGTCTTACGCAGGAATAACTGTCCGCCAATACGAGATTCCAAATCTTTAATCTGATGAGAAAGGGCAGACTGAGTGAGATGCTGTGCGGTGGCAGTCGAAGTTAACGAACCTGTATCACGTAGTGAAACCAAGGTGCGTAAGTGTTTGAGCTCAATCATTAAAAATCCTTAATTAACGGTATGACCCAAGGCGATTAAAACGCCATTAGCTATTTATTGTTCTGCGCGATAACTTATCATTTTAAACATGGCTGTGTAAACGGCTAGACATCTAAATGTCCATTAACTGTGTAAATTAGTCATCCCCATTTAAACTACATGAAATTTTCTAATAAACAAGTTGAATATTCGACGCTTGTGTAAACGACGTGTTAGTTAGATATTTTAGCCATCTAGACATCTTATTGTTTAAGTGTTCGATGTCTGCTCAACATAATTTAATAGGAAGAACATGATGACTACGACGACACATATTTTGGGATATCCGCGTATCGGCGAACAACGTGAGCTTAAGTTTGCTTTAGAGAAATATTGGCGAGGCGAGATCGATCAAGCTCAATTGCAAGGACTGGGTAGCGACCTTCGCACACAAAACTGGGCCTTACAGAAAGAGGCTGGGTTAGAGTTTGTGACAGCAGGCGATTTTGCTTGGTATGACCATGTACTAACCACATCATTGCTATTAGGTCATGTTCCCGAACGTCACCGTTGGACAGGCAAAGGAGAAGTGGGCCAAAGTGAGTTGGGCTTAGACACGCTTTTTAACGTTGCGCGGGGTCAATCGCAAAATCAGTGTGATTGTCACGGTCATGCTGCATCGGATATGACTAAGTGGTTTAACACCAACTACCACTATATCGTTCCAGAGTTTAGTGCTGGTGATCAGTTCCAAGTCAGTTGGCCGCAGCTTTTTGACGAAATCGACCAGGCTCTAAAGCTGGGGCATCAAGTCAAACCTGTGCTGCTTGGGCCATTAAGCTACCTCTATTTGGGGAAAGAAATCGAAGAAGGGTTTGATCGCCTTTCACTATTGCCTCGTGTATTGGTCGCTTACCAAGAAGTGCTCGCAAAACTAGCAGCACAAGGTGTTACTTGGGTGCAAATCGATGAACCAATTCTGGCACTCGAGCTTGAGAGCCCGTGGTTAGAGTCGTTTACAACAGCGTATCAATCAATACAAGGTGAAGTGAAACTGTTACTCACCACCTATTTTGATTCAGTATCACATGTTATCAATAAGATTGTTACGCTGCCTATCGATGGCTTACATGTTGATCTGACTGCGGCATCAGACCAACTAGATGAAGTGCTCAATGTGCTACCAGATCACTGGGTGTTGTCGGCTGGAGTCATTAATGGTCGCAATGTGTGGCGAGCCAACTTAAGTGAATGGATTGATCGATTAAAACCTGTAAAGCAGCAACTGGGAGAGCGTTTATGGATAGCGAGTTCATGTTCCTTGCTGCATAGCCCGGTAAACCTTGAAGCTGAGACAAAGCTAACGCCAGAAGTAAAGAGTTGGTTTGCTTTTGCTAAACAGAAAGTGGCAGAAGTGGTGCTGTTAGGAAAGGCCCTAGATGGAGATCACGCGGCTATTTTAGCTTGCGATACTTACAGCCAACCTATTATTGCTCGTGAGTCGGCACAACACGTTAATAAACCCCATGTTCAAGCTCGTGTGCAGAAAATAACACCAGAGCTGAGCCAGCGTTCAACACCGTATCAGGAGCGCTCGCATCATCAAAGTGAAGTACTAAATCTGCCATTATTGCCAACTACGACCATTGGGTCGTTCCCGCAAACTGCGGAAATTCGCGCTTTACGTAGTGCATTCCGTCATGGGAAATTAGCTAAAACGGATTATGTGGAAGCGATTCAAAGGCAAATTCTCGACGCAGTACAGCGCCAAGAAGCATTAGGCTTAGATGTATTAGTGCATGGCGAACCAGAGCGTAACGATATGGTGGAGTACTTTGCTGAAAACCTGTCGGGTTTTCAAACTACGCAGTTTGGTTGGGTACAAAGTTACGGCTCACGTTGTGTGAAACCAGCGATTGTGGTGGCGGATATTGAACGTAAACAGCCAATTACCGTTGAGTGGTCAACTTATGCTCAATCTTTGACGAAAAAACAGATGAAAGGCATGCTTACTGGGCCGGTAACGATTTTATGTTGGACATTCCCTCGCGAAGATATCACGCGAAAAACAATTACTCAGCAATTGGCATTAGCTTTGCGTGATGAAGTCAGTGATTTACAAGATGCGGGTATCAATATCATCCAAATTGATGAACCAGCTATTCGAGAAGGTTTACCACTCAAACTGCAAGATCATCAAGACTATCTTAATTGGGCAGTTGAGGCGTTTCGTATTGCTGCGAGTAGCGCAAAACCAGAAACACAGATACACACTCACATGTGTTATAGCGAATTCAATGAGATCATTGAATCGGTGGCTGCGATGGACGCTGACGTCATTACTATCGAAACTTCTCGCTCGAACATGGAGTTACTCAAAGCATTTGAGGAGTTTAACTATCCAAATGAAATTGGCCCAGGTGTTTACGATATTCACTCGCCTAATATTCCAGCGCAGCACTGGATCGAGAATCTAATTCGAACAGCAGCGACAAAAATCCCAGTAGAGCGTTTATGGGTTAACCCTGATTGTGGGTTAAAAACTCGAAACTGGGCAGAAGTGGAAGCATCACTAACCAATATGGTTTTAGCTGCAAAGGCGTTACGTCAAGAATTTACCGCCGAGTAAGCATGATAAAAATAACCAGATAATGATTATGTTTGGTACAAAAGGCCATTGTTTAGGATGGCCTTTCTATGAATAGTGAATCGTTAGTTTCACTTCTCTTGTGTTTCGGTACAGCTCTCTTTTGTTATAGCCTGATCGACTAACAAGGTGCCACGGTTATCGCGGATTTTGATGCGATAGCTAACGCCAGTGGTGAGGTTTTCCATGATGGTTTTGTTATTGCAAAACGCTTTTTCACTGTTGGCGAGCACTTCTCGAGTGGGTTTTGCATTCGGTGCTGAGTTGTTATAAACCATCATCATTTCGATGGTCGAACCTTTAGCATTCGCCCGCATGATATGTAATGGACCGTATTCTAAAGGCAACTCAGAGGCAAGTAAGGCTGCTCTATTGGTTGCGATCATTTCAAGTGTTTTTTCGCGCTCACTGTTGGAGGTACAGCCCGCCATAAGAACGCCACTGAGTGCAATCACACCCCAAGTGCTTATTTTCATACTAAAATACTTTTTTAAATGGTTTTACAATAACGTTAGCGTAAACGCCCGCAGCGACATAAGGATCGGCATCAGCCCAAGTTTTCGCCGCTTCGAGAGAAGCGAACTCGGCAATCACGGTTGACCCAGTGAAACCGGCTTCGCCTGGGTTATCAGCATCAATTGCTGGCATAGGTCCTGCTGTAAGCAAACGACCTTGATCTTGTAGGTCTTGCAATCTCGCTAAGTGCTGTGGTCGAACGCTCATGCGTTTTTCCAAAGAGTTTTCTACGTCTTGTGAGAAGATCACATACCACATATCGCTTTCCTTCTAGCTGAGTCCATTGGCTAAGTCACATCGATGGTGTTTTACTCTACTTTACGCTTTTTTAAGAGCTATGTCAGAGAGTTTGGTTCCATCGCGCATGTTAATGTACTGAAAGTTAACTCTATTCCAACCATCCAATACCCATAAGTGTGATCAGCTGCCGACGTTTATTGCACGAGGGCGGCCATTGGCGTCGATTGCCACATAATGGAACGTCGCTTCACATACTTGAAAGCGGTCATGCACTCCATCTTCTTTGACAGGTTTGACCCACAGCTCGAGGTTGATGGTCATGGATGTGCGTCCAATTTTTACACATTCACCGTAACAGCAAACCACATCGCCAACGCGAACGGGCTTTTTGAATGTAATACTGGATACCGAAACGGTAACAATACGACCGGCCGAAATCTCTTTAGCGAGAATACCGCCAGCTAAATCGAGTTGAGACATGATCCAACCGCCAAAGATATCACCATTTGCATTGGTGTCCGCTGGCATAGCTAGAGTGCGAAGTAGTAATTGGCCTTTTGGTGAATTCACTGCTTGAGTCATTTTATATTCCGCAAAAAAGAAAACAGCGACCCGCCGGTCGCTGACAAGAGCTTGGATTATAACAAAAATAAATGTCGCG